>DATDPM010000001.1:0-18080 GCA_035292745.1 Alphaproteobacteria bacterium
GAATCGCCCGACGTGGTCGGCGGCACCTCGTTCGAAGAGGATTTCGAGAACGCCTTCGGCTTCTTCGGCGACGTGCTGGTGGGCGACGTTTATCAGGCCAACGGCGATAACGTGGATCTCGCCGCCAGCGTCCACGGCGACGGCAACATCCTTTACGCCTTCAACGACGGACTGCGGGGCGGCGACCACATCGTCACCATCAATTTCACCGAAGGCGCGATCATCTCGGGGCCGGAGGCCGCCGGCGGCGGCGAAGGCTTCAACGGCGACACCATCGTCGGCGACGTCTGGGCCGTGCAGAACGACGACACCAACGACGTCAATTTGTTCGCCGGCGCCGAGGGCAGCTTCAACGACATCTGCGTTTACAACGACCTCATCACCGCCGGGGAATCCGCCATCGTCTTCTCCGTGGACGGCGAGGTTCTCGGTGCCGAGGGCGGGCTGGCCGGCAATTTGCTGGTCGGCGACGTCTATGCCCAGCAGAACGCCGACGATTACAACTACGTCGGCCTTTCGGTCAGCAATGGGGCCTCATCCTCGTCCGAGGCCAACAACAACACCTTCCACGCCTTCAACGACACGATCACGAGCGGCGGCGGCGACGACACGCTGGTCGGCGACGTGTGGTTCGAGGGAAATGCCAGCGATACGAACAGCGTCAGCCTTTCGCTCGGGAATTCGGCCAATAACTTTTCCCAGGCCAACAACAACAGCTTCAGCGCCTTCAACGACGAGCTCACGGCCGGCGGCGGCGACAACGTGCTGGTCGGCGACGTGTGGTTCGAGGGCTGTGCCGACGACGACAACAGCGTCGGCCTTTCGGTCCGGAATTCGGCCTCCTCCTCGTCCGAGGCCAACGGCAACAGCTTCAACGCCTTCAACGATGAGCTGACCGCCGGCGATGGCGACGACACGCTGGTCGGCGACGTGCGGTTCGAGGGCGATGCCGGTGATACGAACACCGTCAGCCTTTCGGTCGGGAATTCGGCCTATAACTTTTCCCAGGCCAACGACAATACCTTCAGCGCCTTCAACGACACGCTCGCCGGCGGCGAGGGCCACAACGTCCTGGTCGGCGACGTGTGGTTCGATGGCGATGCCGACGATTCGAACAGCGTCACCCTTTCAGTCTGGAATTACGCCTCCTCCTCGTCCCAGGCCAACGGCAACAGCTTCAACGCCTTCAACGACGTTTTGATCGCCGGCACCGGCGCCGAAACGCTGGGCGTCGCCGGGCCGCTGTTCGATGGCGAGGGCGACAATGTGCTGGTCGGCGACGTGTGGTTCGAGGGTGATGCCGCCGACGACAACGACGTTGACCTCTCGGTCTGGAATTCGGCCAATAACTTTTCCCAGGCCAACGGCAACAGCTTCAACGCCTTCAACGACACGCTCACGGCCGGCGAAGGCGACAACGTGCTGGTCGGCGATGTGCGGTTCGATGGCGATGCCGGCAACGACGACGACGATTCCAACGACATCTCCCTTTCGGTGTGGAATTCGGCCAGCACCTCGTCCGAGGCCAACGACAACAGCTTCAACGCCTTCAACGACGAGCTCACGGCCGGCGACGGCAAGAACGTGATGGTGGGCGACGTTTACGCCGACTACATGTTCGTCGAGCTCGACGACGAAGAATCTGCAAGCGCCTCGAATGAGATCAGCCTCTCGGTCTGGAATTATGCCTCCAACTTGTCCGAGGCCAACGACAACAGCTTCAACGCCTTCAACGACACCCTGACCGCCGGAGCGGGCGAGTGCAGCATCCTGGTGGGCGATGTTTACGCCGAGGAACAGGAAGCGGAGGCCTCCGGCTCCTCCACCAATTACCTCTACAACTCCGTCGATCTCGGGGTTTTCAACGACGCAAGTCGCGAGGCGTCGGCGAACGGCAACACCTTCAACGCCTTCAACGACGTCATCGCGGCGCCGGACGTTTCGGGCGGCACCCTGGTGGGCGACGTGTACGCCAATCAGGATGCGTCCATCAGCGAGGTCGACGACTACAACTACAACAGCAACGAGATCTCGCTGGAAGTCAGCAACCGCGCCTATAATTCCGCGTCGGCGGACGAGAACGGCTTCAACGCCTTCAACGACACCCTGACGGGCGGAACCGGCAGCACCTTGGTCGGCGATGTCCTCACCGACTACATGTACGCGTCCACAGACCGGACCAGCGACGAGACTTCGACCGACAACGAGAACTTGAACCAGATTTTCGCCGGGATCGGCAACTCGGCGAATTACGGCGGTTCCGCCAACAACAACAGCTTCAACGCTTTCAACGATTCGCTCACCGGCGCCGGCGACAACACGATCGTCGGCGACGTTTACGCGCGCAGCATGGAGATCGTGTCCTACGGCGGGGACGACGTCAGCAACGAGAGCTACAATTACATCGGCCTCGACGTTTACAACAGCGCCGACGGATCGGGGACGCAGGCCAACGGCAACACTTTCACCGCCTTCAACGACACGCTGGTTTCGGGAAGCGGCGAGGGCAATGTCCTGGTGGGCGACATCTATGCCGAATCGATGCAGATCGGAACCCACGACGACGAGTACAATTACAACAGCAACAACATCGATCTCGCCATCACGAACTCTGCGGAACACGGCGAGACGGTCGCCCAGGCGAACGGCAACAGCTTCGACGCCTTCAACGACGTGCTCACGGCCGAGGGCAGCAGCAACGACACGATGGTCGGCGACGTCTGGGCCAGCATGGAGATTTCCACGACCGGCGACGAACTGGATGAGCCCCAGTACAACACCAACGCCATCACCCTGGAGCTCCATAACTACGGCTTTGGACAGGCCAACAACAACGACTTCACCGCCTTCAACGACACGATGAACGCGGGCGACGGCAATAACGTCATGGCCGGCGACGTGTACGCCGACATGTCCATCGACGACAGCGATGCCAACGCGAACAATTCCAACTCCATCAACTTCACCATCTTCAATTCGAACGGTGGGGACGACGAGGCGGACAACAACACCTTCAACGCCTTCAACGATGAGATGACCTCCGGCGACGGCAACGACGAAATGGCCGGCGACGTGGCCTTCTTCGGCCACGAGGACAACACCGATTCGGTCAACTTCAGCGTCCTGAACTTCGCCGGCGACGGCAATACCTTCACCGCCTTCAACGACACCATGACCGCGGGCGGCGGCGACGACGCCATGGTCGGCGACGTTTACATGGAGGGCGCCGATAATAGCAACGTGACCGTCTCCATCGCCGACAACGGCGGCGGCACGGGCAACGTGTTCAGCCTCTTCAACGACACGCTCGACGGCGGCGACGGCGACGACACCCTGGTGGGCGACGTCTGGCTCGGCGGCAGCAGTTGGGACGTCGATGTCCAGGCCGGCGGCTACGGCGGCTCCATCACCGCCTTCAGCGATTCGCTGGCGGGCGGCGGCGGCAACGACGCGCTCTACGGCGATGCGCTCGACGAGGACGGCGAGGAGTGCGAGATCGACGTGGGCGCCGGCTCGATAACGGTGGCTTTGGACGCCTCGTATTCGTCCCTGGTCAGCCTGTCCGGGATAGCAGCGCCGAACGAGAATCCCTCGCTCTTCGCCGACACGCTCGTCGGCGGCGGCGGCAACGACACGCTGGACGGCGGCATCGGCTACGACTCCATCGACGGCGGCGCCGGCAACGACATCGGCCTCTGGGACGGTTCGAGCCAGTACAACCTGGGCACCACAGTGGATGGCGGCCACGCCGACCTCTACGAAGGCGGCACCGGCGACGACATCCTGGTGCTCCATTTCGACAGCGACGACGACTACCAGACCGCCCTCGACAACGATCTCCTGGCCCTGCAGGCCTTCCTGGCGACCTCGGATACGAGCTTCTTCGCGGGCGACGGCATCGCCACGTCGCAGAGCTTCGATCTCGACGGCGACGGCATCAACGACATCACCGTGTGGAATACCTGGGAACAGACCGAAATCTGCGCTCCGGAGCCGGGGGAGACGCCGCCGGCCGACTCGGGCCCCGGCTCTCTGTTCGACTGCCCGGACATCACGACGACCGCGACGCTCGGCGATTCGACTTCCGGTGCCGATCAAACCGTGGACGGCGGCACCGCCAACGTGAACCAGTTGATCGAAGGCGGCGGCGGCAACGACATCCTGATCGGCGGCAACGGAGACGACGAGATCAATGGCCGCGGCGGCAACGACACCATCCGCGGCGACAACAGCCCGAACGGCGGCAGCGGCACCGACTGCATCCACGCCGGCGAGGGAGACGACCTGGTCTTCGGCGGCAACCAGGGCGATGCGATCTTCGGCGAGGGCGGCAACGACACCCTCAACGGCGAGGAGAACAACGACTCGCTCGACGGCGGCAGCGGCAACGATACGCTCGACGGCAACAACAACGACGACCTGCTGTTCGGCAGCACCGGGAACGACTCCCTGACCGGCGGCAACAACGCCGACGTCTTCGCCTTCGACCTGCACCACAACAATTCGTCCATCGGCGACGCCTTCAACGACGGTGACGACCGCATCGCCGATTTCGACGGCGCAGCGGACATCCTGCAGTTCTTCAATGTGCTGGATAGCGGCGACGGCGGCGGTATTACGCTCATCGACCTCAACGCGGCGATCTCCAGCGTCGTGGATAGCAACGGCACGGCGGCTGGCGGCGACGTGACGGTGTCCTTCGACAACGACGCCTCGATCGTCTTCGAAGGGGTGGGAACCACAACGGCGATCGACTCGATCGACGATTTGGTCACCAACGCCAACACCCAGATCATCGTTTCCGGCTAGGCTCGGGCCAGCCGGGGCGGCACGGGATGGGCGGGGGCCGCAAGGCTCCCGCCCTTCCGTTTCGCCCCTTAGGCCGCTAGCCGTCCGCCGCGCCGTCTCGATTTCCCTCCCCCCTTGCGGGGGAGGTTAGGAGGGGGGTCCCCGACGCGCTGGACGCGGTAGCCACCCCCGCCCCGGCCCTCCCCCATCGAGGGGGAGGGGAATTTCTTTTTGTGCCCTCCCCCCTTGCGGGGGAGGGAGATTGTCAAAAAAAACGCGCCCGAATGCGCGTTTTTTGACAATCTCGGGTGGGGGGTTCACTCAGCCAATTCCGCCCTAACGGATAGATTTGCT
The DNA here is from genome assembly GCA_035292745.1 of Alphaproteobacteria bacterium. GTDB lineage: Bacteria > Pseudomonadota > Alphaproteobacteria > DATDPM01 > DATDPM01 > DATDPM01. Next base: position 5,143 of record DATDPM010000001.1, read on the forward strand.
TTACCCTTTGCCGTTAGACTGATCCGCCTCCATCCCCAGACCTTCAGGAGCTCCGCATGGCCGAGAAAGACCCCGCAGCGCCAGCGCCGCAGGCAGATAGAGCGCCGCAGGCAGGCCAACCGGGTCAGCCAGGCCAGCCGGGCCAACCCGGGCAGCCGGGCCAGCCGGGTCAACCCGGGCAGCCGGGCCAGCCCGCCGCCAGCCCCGCCGCGGCCCACAACGAGATGGGCGCGGAGTTCGAGAAGATGGGCCGGCTCGAGGCGGCCAGCGATTGCTACCGCCGGGCGGTCGCCCTCGCCCCCGACGACGCGGAGTCCATGAACAACCTCGGCACCGTGCTGGCCAAGATGGGCCGCTCCGAGGAGGCGCGGACCTGCTTCGAGAAGGTGCTGGCGCTCAACCCGCGCCACGCCAACGCCCTCAACAACCTCGGCATCGTGCTGGCGCAGCTCGACCACGCCGACGAGGCGATCGTGTTCTACAAGCGGGCGCTCGCCATCCGCCCCGACCACGCCAACGCCTATCAGAACATGGGCAACGCCTATCTGAAGCTGGAGCGGGCGGAGCAGGCGGCGGAAGCCTACCGCAAGTGCCTCGCCATCGTGCCGCGCCACTTCCGCGTCCAGTATTCGCTGGGCAACGCCTTGGCGCGAATGGGCAAGCTGGAAGAGGCGATCGTTGCCTACGAAACCGCGCTCGAGTTCAACCCCGGCTTCCCCGAGGCGCATCACGGCATCGGCAACGCGCTGCAGCAGTTGGGCAAGATCGAGGAGGCCGGCAAGCACTTCGAGCAGGCGCTGGCCTTGAAGCCCGATTTCACGCCCGCCTATGACGCGCTCTCGCGCCAGAAGAAAATCGAGGACGACGGCGCCACCGCCGAATCCCTGGAAAAGCTCCTGACGAAAAAGGATCTCCCCTCCGGCGAGCGCTGCTCCGCCTTCTTCGCGCTCGGGCGCATCTACGAGGACCAGGGCGAATACGAGAAATCCTTCGAGAACTACCGCCTGGGCAACGAGCTCATGCGCGAGGATTACAATCCGAAGAAACACACCGACTTCGTCAACGAGATGATCGCGGTCTTCACGCCGGAGCTGTTCAAGCAATGCGCTGCGATGGGCGACCCCTCGAAGAAGCCCATCTTCATCGTCGGCATGATCCGCTCGGGCACCACCTTGACCGAGCAGATCGTCTCCAGCCATCCGCAGGTCTTCGGCGCGGGCGAGCTCGACGACATCAAGAACATCGCCCGCACCATGCCGCGCCTGTTCCATTCCAAGAAGCACTACCCGCAATGCCTGGCCGCGGCGACGCCCGACGGCGTGCGCGAGGCGGCCAAGCAGTATCTCGACGCCATCGCGAAAATGTCGAACGGAGAGCCTTACGTGACGGACAAGATGCCGGGCAACTTCTTCCACGCCGGGCTCATCCGCGTGCTGTTCCCCAACGCCCGCATCATCCACACGCGGCGCCACCCGCTCGACAACTGCCTCTCCGCCTATTGCAACAAGTTCCAGACGGGGCAGCAGTTCTCCTACGACCTCAAGTTCCTCGGCCACTATTACCGGGAATACGCGCGCCTCATGGACCATTGGCGCAAGGTCCTGCCGCAGCCGTTCTTCGAGGTTCAATACGAGGAGCTGGTGGAGAACCAGGAGAAGGTCAGCCGGCAGATCGTCGAGTTCTGCGGCCTGCCCTGGGACGACCGCTGCCTCGAATTTTACAAGAACGAGCGCCCGATCCGCACCGCCAGCTCCTGGCAGGTGCGCCAGCCGATGTATTCGAGCTCGGTGGACCGCTGGCAACCCTACGCCAAGCAGCTTCTCCCCCTGATCGAAGCCTTGGGCGATCTGGCCCCCGCGGAGGCGCGCTCCGCTACCGACGCGCGCGCGCGGGCGTAAACGGCGGCGGCAATCCGGCCGCGGGGAGCGTCGCATCGCCAAAATCCTCATGGGATGGGAAAGCGGGGCCGGTCTCGGCCACGTCGCTCCCATGCGCCTCGTCGCCCGCGCGCTCATGGACCGCGGCCACGAGGTCGTCATGTCGCTGCGCGATGTGGTGGAGCCGGCCGCCTTCCTCAAGGACGAGACCTACCCCATCATCCAGGGCCCGCATTGGTCGCGGCCCGCGCCAAAAAACGCGCGCGGCCAGCCGTTCGCCGCCGCGACCTTCTCCGACATCCTGGCGGTCGGCGGTTTTTCCGATGCCGACGCGCTCACCGCCATGCTGCGGGCCTGGGATTCGCTGATCGACGTAGTGCGGCCGGATCTGGTCGTCGCGGAATACGCGCCGCTTTTGGCCCTGGCCGCGCACGGGCGCGTTCCCGCCGTGCTCTTCGGCAGCGGCTTCACGGTGCCGCCCGCCGATCTTCCCGTCTATCCGCGCCTGCAGCCGCGCATCGAGCCGGTGGCCACACAGCAGCAGATTCTCGCCGTGGTGAGGGAAGCGCAAAAGCGCCGCGGGCGTCCGGCGCCGGAAACGCTCCCCGCCGTGCTGGCCTGCGAGGCGCGCTTCCCCTGCACCTTCCCCGAGCTCGACCCCTACCGCGCGGTGCGCCGCGAGCCCACGATCCCGCCCCTGACCGATCTGCCGCCGCCGCTGGCACCGGCGCGCGCGCCCCGCTTCTTCGCTTATCTGGCGGCCGATGCGGGCGGCCTCCCCAAGCTTCTTTCGGCGCTCGCCAAGTCCGGCGTGCCGGGCGGCATCTTCCTGCGCTCCCCGCCGCAGAAACTCAGGGACGCGATCCGCAAGACGGCGATCGCGCTCTACGACGAGCCGCAGCCGCTCGCCCGCGTCCTGGCGGAGGCCACCCTCGTCATCCATCACGGCGGAGCGGGAACATCCGAGGCGGCGCTGGCGGCGGGACGGCCCCAGATCATCTTCTCCCGCCACCTGGAGCAGGCGATGACGGCGCGCGCGCTGAACGCGCTCGGCGTCGGCGCCAATTTATCGCGCGACGCCGGCGAAGAGGCGGTGGTGGACCTCATCCGCCGCGCCGCCGCCGACAAACCCGCGGCAGCGCGCGCCGCCGCGCGCGCCGCCGACATCGCGGCGCGCGGGCCCCGGCCCGGCGTCGCCCCCATCGTCGATGCTTGCGAGCAATTGTTGGCGGCCCCGAGCGGAGCCGGCAGCCCTGTCCTGACGGAGGACGCCTCGTTAAAGTAACTTTACACGTGGTTCGGTTCCGGGGGCCGGTCAATTGATGATTTATCAAACGTCGCCCGTGAGGTGACGATCGTCCTTTCAGCCAGTAACGAGAATCGGGACGTGACGGCCAGCATTGGAGCTATCCGGGGAATGTCGGAACCAGACCGGTTACCGGGAGGTGGTTAATGTCATGCGGCGCGTTCTGTACCTCGTCCAGGAATATCCACAGATATCTGAAACCTACATCAAGACCGAGATCGACCGCGTCAAGCGGCGCTTCAACGTATCGGTGGCGGCGACCAGGGCAGCCAATCTTCCCTACGACCGGCACGAGCCCTTTGAGATACTCAAAGAGACGGGCGCGGCGGCGTTGGCGGAACTAGTCCGCAAACACCGGCCGGACATCGTCCACGGACACTATTTCCATCTCGCGCCGATGCTTCTGATTCTCGCCCGGGAGGCCGGAACTTATTTTACGGTGCGCACCCATTCCTTTGACGTCCTGACAGCCAAGACGCTGGCGCGCAAGGAGGTGATCGCGGCGGTGAACGATCCCGCCTGCCGTGGCGTCCTGTGCTTTCCTTTCTTAACGGACCGGCTGGTCAAGGCCGGCGTGGCCGCCGGTAAGATCGTTCCCTGCTGGCCGGTGGTGGATATCCCGAAATTCCGCAATCGCGCGCCGAACGGCCCCGACGTAATGGATGTCGGCGCCGCTCTGCCGAAGAAGGCGATGCATCTGTTCGTCGATTTCGCCAAGATGTTCCCGGAAATGAAGTTTGATCTCTATATGCTGGGCTACGACGCCGGCGACATCGAGGCCTATGCCCGCAAGACCGGCAGTCCCGTGAACATCATTCCCCCACGCCAGCCCGAGGACATGCCGCTCGAATACAAGAAGCATCGCTGGATGCTCTACACCGCCTCGAAGAAGCTCAACACCGTCGGCTGGCCCTTGAGCGCGGCGGAAGCCCAGGCGAGCGGCGTGGGCGTCCTGGTTCAGAACATCCGGAGCGATATTGCGGAATATGTCGGGCCCGGCGGCTACGTTTTCGACACGGTGGAGGACGTGCGGCGCATCATTTCCCAGCCGTTTCCCGAGGAAAGGCGCGAAGCCGCGTTTCTCCACGCCGAGAAGTCCAATATCGACGGCCATGTCGACCTGCTCTATCGGCTCTGGATGTGACGCGCGTCAGCCCGCCGCCACGGGGCGGTCGTTTCCACCTCACCCTGAGCGACGGATTCATCCGCTCCCATCGCGGTGCGCGGGCCCCGGCCCGGCGCCGCCCCCAGCGTCTATTTTTGCGAGCAAATTCTGGCGCGGGGCTAGGCGCGCCGTTTAGTCGTGGCCGGCATCGCCGGCTTCGACCTCGACCAAGAGCCCCTTAGCGATCAACCTCGCCAGCGCGCGGCGGATGGCAAGGCGCTCCTTCATGAGAATCGGCGCGGCGAGCGGGATCGGCCTTATCGGCAAGCGGGCCGCATCTCGCTCGTCTTCCGGCTCGATTTCGGGAGGCATGGCCAGGATCTCCCTCAGCCGCCGCAAGGCGTCCGGCCGGTTTCTACCTTCGAGCCTCATACTCTTCGCAACACCCAACCACAAATCGAGCGCCACGAACGCCGCATGGTATTCGAGGGTCGTCGTTTGCGGCGACCGCGCACGCGCCGCCAGAACCGCCATTTCCGCCGCATCGAGTTCGATTTCCTCGCCGGTTTCGGCGTTTCTCACGTGCCGCGGCCGGCCGGGCTTGGGCACGTCCGCTACTGCCGCGACGCGGTATAGTTTCCAGCTTTGATCGAGAAGCCAACGATGCTCCGGCGTGAACCGCGCGGCGGGCTCCTTATCGGCCTGCATGCGCAGCCGCGCATAAATCTCCGCGCCGCTCGCCGCGCGCACCGGCAGCGGGGTCGATTTCGTCAATTGATTAGACGACCAGGAGTTATAGCGCGCCGAACAGCCCGCGACGTACAGGAAGCGGCAGCCGATGATGGCCGCGGAAGTGAAATATTCGCGGTCGGCCAAGATCCGCGCTTTGGGCTGCCACTGGCCCAATGCGCGCAGGCGCTCCGCTGCGGCGCGCCGCAGAAGATAAACATGCGGCGCCGACCAATAATCGGCCAACAGACACAGAAGGTAATCGTCCTGCTGGCGCGCCGGAAAATAGAGCGTTTGTGGCGCCGCCCCGTTTTCCAGGAACCGCCATTCCCAATCGCAATAGGCGATGTCCCTGTCCGGATTCGTTTCCAGAGCGGCGACCTGCCGCGCGATCTTTTCCGGAGAAATTTCGTCGTCGGCGTCGAGCCATTGGATATAGCTTCCCTCGGACATATCGAGGCCGAGGTTGCGCGTGAACGCTTGGCCTTGCGTCGGACAGTGCGCAATTTTGAGCTTATGCGCTGTCCCCCCAGCAAGGCGTTGCGCCCGGGAGACGCTCCCGTCCGTCGAGTTGTTGTCAACAAGGATGATTTCGATGTTGGGATGAGTCTGCCGGAAGCAGCTTGTCAAGCAGCGCTCCAGCAATGGTCCCGGATTGTAACAAGGGATGATGATTGAGACGAAGGGAGCCGCAGCCACGAAAAACTATTTCGCTAATGCAAGAATAGCCGGGCGGTCCATCGTGCGCGCGTTGGCGGCGGTCACGATGACGGCATCATTCGCCAATGCGCGGCCGGTCATTTCTCACTGCCTCGAATCCCGATCAGAAAGAATAACATGAAACGGAACGCGCCAAAAGCCGGAGGGCTCTCGCAAGCGCGAAAGCGGATCACGTGCGCGCTTTTAACTCCGCGTAGGTCCGGTCTATGTAAGACCTGAATTCCTCCCAATTCGTCAAATACTCCTGGCCGCGCGTCGGCTGCTTCGGGTTCTCGATCCGGATCCGGCGCTCGAAAAAATTATCGAGCGCGGCACATTGAAAGTCCGGTTCGCAGATATCTTCGTAGGTTATGCGAATGGCGTTCGGAACCGCATCCAGTTGCAGAAGACTCTTATACACATAAGCGAGATTGCCGCGCACGAGCCCGGCGTCATCCCCGGCCCGGAATGTCCATTTTTGCGCCGGCGCCCCGCCATCGCGCCGCCACGTTTTGAATTTCATGGCGGCGATGAAGCTCGCGACGGTGGATGCAACGTCCAGCCGGCTCAGGGTTATAAATTGTATCCCCGGCATGTGCACGAACGCCCCGTAATCCTTGTGCCGCTCGGGCATGGATTTGAATCCGCAAAAACGAAACGCCGCGTTGCACCGGAAAAAGCTATCTATCAGCTGCTCCTCCGTCCTGACTTCCTCGCTGCAGAGCCGCGAATAATCCCGCAAATACTCCTGCAGCCTTCCCGGACTCAGCAATTCCTCGTCGGGGCATGTGACATTCTTGCTCGGTACCGCGATGTCCTCGAATTTCCCAAGGGCCTTCATCAGCGCCGTGGACCCGGCGCGCCCCGTGGTCAGAACGCAAAATCTTTTTTGAGAATACGTCATGTCCCGAGCGGTCTTAATCTTGCCTCTGCCACAAAACTCCGGCGGCGCGCTAAGCATACATAAGCCAGTTTTATTAACCCAGACAACAAACGCACGGACCGCGCCGGGCCGCGTTAAGCCGCGGCAGCGTACTTACCGAGAGGCGATGGCCGAGAGGCGATGGCCGAGAGGCGATGGCGGAATGCAGTCTATTCCCGCATCGTCGCGCCCGGATCGAAGGGAGGATTGGTGCGGGAGGAATGGTGCCGCCTGGGTGACTCGAACACCCGACCCCCGCATTACGAATGCGATGCTCTACCAACTGAGCTAAGGCGGCTTCTGAACCGTATTATGGCGGTATTAAATCGGGCGCGGCACCCCTAAACCAACCGAACCCCCACCCCAACCGCCGATCGCCAGACTGCCGGCAACCCGTTGAAATAACGTTAGTATTTGCGACAGCGGCGGAACGGTGCGGGGGGCGGATCGGGCGCAGCGGCAAGCTACAACCAAGCTTCGCGCGGCGTCAACGCCGCTGCCGGGATTTTTCTCACGCCATCCCCGCCGGCGGCGCGAGCGGCGCCGGCACGTCCGCGCTCGCGCGCGCGGCGATCGCGGGCCGCGCGGGCGACGCCCAGATCAGCCCATCGAACGCCTCGCACGACGGGCACAGCGGATGCCATACGGGTGCGGATGCGGCGCAGTGCCGGCACACCCAGGCCGGATCGGGTTCCGCCTCGGCCGCGCGCGACAGCCATTGCCGCGCCGCGACCGGATCGCCGTGTTCCTCTTCCTCGAGCCTCGCCATCAAGCGAAACACGCGGCGCCCCGGATTGGGCGCCAGCAGCGCCAAGCGCAGATGCCGCCGCGCTTCGCCCCACAGCTCCGCCGCCAGCGCCGCCTCGGCGATGGCGATGTGGCTTTCGCCCGAATCGGGCCTAAGCTTCGCCAAGCGCGCGGTGCGCTGCAGCCGCGCCAAGGGGTCTTCGTCGGGAGCCAGCGCCGCGAAGGCCCTGGCGAGATCGGGATGGGGAAACTCCGCCCAGGCGGATTCGAGAATCTTGCGCGCGCGCCTTTTGTCGCCCCGCGCGGCGAGGCGCGACGCAAGGCGGGCCGCGCCGGGCACGAGATCGGGCGCGAGCTTGTGCGCGCGCCGCAGCAGCTCCACGGTTTCCGCGTCGCGTCCTTCCGCTTCCGCGGCCTCGCTCTGGCCGATGAGCGCCACCGCCTCGCTGCGCCTGCCATCGGCGATGACGCCGGAGCGCCGCGCGCGATGCAGCACGATCGCCGCCTCGCCCCACAGCCCCGCCTGGGACTGAAGCTCGGACAGCATCGCCGCCAGCCACGGCGTCTTCGGCCGAAGACGGTACGCGCGCCGGGCCAAGGCCAGCGCCTGGTGCCGGTCGCGGTCGCGCAGCGCCTGATTGATCAGGCCGCGCAGGCCCAGAAACGCCGTGTCGGGGCGGTCCAGCATCGCCGTGAAATATTTTCGCGCCGCTTCCTGATCGCCCGTGAGCTGCGCCGCCTGCGCCGACAGAAGCATGGTGAGCGGCGGCTCGGCCAACAGCGTGTCGGCGCGCTCCGCCTGGCGGCGCGCCTCGTCCGGATCGCCGGCCGCGACCGCGACGAAGCCGCGCGTCAACGCGCGGTATCCGCGATTGCGCCTTCGCTCGGCGCGCGCGGCGCCGGTGCGGTGCACGGCGCTTTTGACCGCGCCCCAGCTTCGCCAGAGAATTCCCGAAACCGCGGCCAGCACAACAAGAAGCGCGGCGAGCGCGGCAAAGGAGCTGTCGATGCGGTAGCCGAGCCAGAACACGGTGACATGGCCGGGATGGTCGGCGAGCCAGGCGACGCCCAGCGACAGCAGGATGAGAATCAGGAAGAGGACGACCGCACGGATCATCTGGCCGTCCTATTTCGGCCGATCACTTGTTTGAACCGTCACTCTGCGCGTTTGAACCGTCACTCTGCGCGATCTGTCCGATCACTTGGAGGTGAAGGTCCTTGAGCGCCCGATCCGCCGTGACGCGCGCCTGGGCCTTGGTCAGCCATTCGCTTGCGGCCTCCGCCGGCGCACCGGTCAGCTGCGACATATCGGCGAGTGCGCCGTCGAGATCGTCGTTGGCGAGACGCCCTTCGGCGCGCGCCAACACGGCCTCGGGCGTGTTTCCTTCGACGTCGCCGACCTTGCGCACCGTCACCACGCTGGAGGCGCGCGCAATCGCCTTGTCGACCCAATCCGCGCTTTTCGGTTCGCCCGCGGCCCGCATGACCGCTTCCGCCACCTTCGGGAATCCCTCGCGCAAATCGGCGGCGGTCGCGACTCCCGAATCCGCATACGGCGTGATCCGGTCCGTGATCTGGGTGATTCCGGAACCGCCCAGCGCCGCGACCGCGGAAAGCTCCGATGCGAAAGGCTTGGGCGATCCGAGCGCCTCGCGCAACTGGCCGACGGCGACAACGAGGGCCTGGTTGCGCTCGATGGTTTCGGTCGAGACGCTCGACCGTTTCGCCTGTTCCAGCGCGGCCACGCGCTCTTTGAGCGATTCGAGCTCGTCGGCATTGCGCTTGGCCGTGCCCCGCGCCTCGTCCAGCGCCTCGGACCCGCCGGCGGCGGGGCCGGCCTGAAGCCGGGCCGGGCTCTTTTCCAATTCCGAAACGCGGCTCGACAGGCCGTCGATTTTTTCGGCCAGCAATCCGGTCGCGGCTTCCGCCTCCTTGGCGGTAGCAAGGTCCGGGATGGCGGAAAGCTTGTGTTCCAGAGCGTTGATCCGGCTGTCGAGCGCGGCGAACTGGCTCTCTTGCTGTTGCGCGATCTGGGCGGGCGTCCCCGCCTGAACCACGGCTTCGAGCTGCATTGTCTGAGTGTGGCGCGCCGCCTTCTCGAGGTACCACAGCGAGGCGACCGAGCCGCCGCTGGCGATCGCGACCGCAACCAGGGCCACCCAGATCCAGCCGTGGCCAACCCGCGAACGGACGGGCTCCGCGCCGCTTTTGTCCTGCCCGGTCTTGCGCGCCTTGGACGCCTTGGCCGGGGCCGGGCGGCGGGGCTTTGCCTGCTTCTCCGAAATGCCGGGGACTTCCGTGGCCTCGGGGTTCGTCATTGCATCGCCTCCTCGTGGTTCCCGGGTCTTTCCGAATTCCGCAAGCCGGATTTCACCCTTGGACTTGCCGCAAAGCGGCATCGATTTCATCGAGCATCGCCGGCCCATCGGGCCGCGCGGCGCAGCGCAACTCCCGCCAGGGAAGGACGCGGGCGGCCTTTGCGACCGCCGGGCTCAAGCAAAACGCGGCCATGTTCCGGCACGCAGGCTCGAGTTCCGCATCATGCATAAGGGTAACAAACGTCGCCGCGGTTCGGGGAGAGAAAAATAACGTCATATTTATGGCGTTGTCCCGCAGCGCCGCCACGAGATCCGCCGACAAACCGGTTGCCGGCCTCGCCTGGTAAAGCACTGACCGGCGCACGGAAAACCCCTGATCGTTCAACAGCCCGGCGAGATCGCCGGCGACGGCGCCGCCGGCGGCATGGAGAAGCGCTCCCCGTTTGGGATCGAGGCTGCGGGCGACGAGCGACGCGAGACTGGAGACGTCGCCTGCGGCGCTGTTCACCGCAACGAAGCCTTTGCTGCGCGCCGCAGCGGCCGTGGCGTCGCCCACGGCAAAGACCGGAAGCGAGCGCACAGTCGTCGCCGCGGCGAAGGCGCGAACCCCATTGGCGCTGGTGAACAGCAGGGCCTGAACATCCGTGAGATCGAGACCGGGATGCGGGACGGGCACGATCGCAAGCATGGGTTCGATCACCGGCTCGATCCCGCGCGCGCGCAATTGTTCCGCGATTTCTTCCGCGTCCTCGCGGGGCCGGGTGATCAGCGCGCGCAACGGGCTCACGCGGGCGCGTTGAAGAAATCACGGCCGGCGCGGGCGCGCAGCTCCACGCCCGCATCGGTTCCCATCCGCGCCGCGTCGGCCGGACTTCCGCGGCGCTCGGCCCGAATGACGTGCTTTCCGTCGAGCGAGGCGACAAGGCCCCGCAAATCGAGCGTGCCGTCGCCGGCTATCTCGGCCAGGCCCGCAATCGGCGTGCGGCATGACCCCTCGAGCGTTGCCAGCAGCGCGCGCTCGGCGGCGATGCACAGGGCGGCGGACGCATCGTTCAACGGCGCCAGCAATTCGCGGGCCCGCGCGTCGTCCTCGCGGCATTCGATGCCCAGCGCGCCCTGGCCGATCGCCGGCAAAATCTCCGCGCTGGACAGCACCGCGGTCGCCTGCGATTCCAGCCCGAGGCGCTTCAGCCCCGCCAGGGCCAGAAGTGTCGCGTCCACCTCGCCTTCGCGCACCTTGCGAAGCCGGGTTCCGACATTGCCGCGCAAAGGGCGGACCTCGAGATCGGGGCGCAGCGCCAGGACCTGGGCCTGGCGCCGGGGCGAAGAGGTGCCCAGCGCCGCGCCCTGGGGCAGCCCGGCAAGGGAGGCGGCGCGCGGACTGAACAGGACATCGCGCGGATCCTCGCGCGGCAGAACGCAGACGACGCCGAGGCCGCCGGGCAGAAAGGCCGGGAGATCCTTGACCGAATGGACGGCGATATCGATGCGCTTATCCAGCAGCGCTTCCTCGATCTCCTTGGTGAACAGGCCCTTGCCGCCCATCTCGTAAAGGGGCCGGTCGAAGGCGTTGTCGCCGCTGGTGCGGATGATGAGAAACTCGATGGCGCCCTCTTGCGCCAGCTCCGGGTGGGCGCGCTTGAGCCGCGTTTCCACCTCGCGCGCCTGGGCAAGGGCGAGCGGGCTGCCGCGGGTGCCGATGACGAGGCGGCTGGTTTTCATGGCCCGTCTTTACGCCTTGCCGGGGCCTTGCGAAAGTGCTTCGTGGCCGCAGGGCTTGCGGCGAACCGCGGCGCGAAGCCCGCTAAAGGGTTGCGATACATGATCGTTCTGGGCATCGAGACGAGCTGCGACGAGACGGCGGCGGCGATCGTCACCGACCGGCGCGAGATCCTGGCCGACCTGGTGCGCTCGCAAGTTGCGGCCCACGCGCCCTACGGCGGGATCGTCCCGGAGATCGCGGCGCGCGCCCATCTCGATCATCTCGATTCGCTCATCAAACAGGCGCTCGATCGGGCGCAGGTCGGATTGGGCGACCTGAACGGTATCGCCGCGACCGCCGGGCCCGGGCTGATCGGCGGGCTCATCGTCGGCGTGATGACGGGCAAAGCCATCGCCGCGGCGCGCGGCCTTCCCTTCGCCGCCGTCAATCATCTCGAAGGTCATGCGCTTTCCCCGCGGCTTATCGGCGAGGTTCCGTTTCCTTATCTCTTGCTTCTGGTTTCGGGCGGCCATTGCCAATTGCTGATCGCGGAAGGGATCGGGCGCTATCAACGGCTGGGAACGACCATCGACGACGCCGTGGGCGAGGCCTTCGACAAGGCGGCGAAGATGATGGGGCTGTCCTATCCCGGCGGGCCGGAAATCGAGCGCATGGCGCAGCACGGCGATCCGTCGCGATTCGATTTGCCGCGCCCGCTGCTCGGCGCGAAGGACTGCCACTTCTCCTTTTCGGGTCTGAAGACGGCGCTGCGGCGGACGATCGCGGACCTGCCCCAGCCCTTGGCGGCGCGCGACGTCGCCGATCTCGCCGCCTCGTTCCAGGCGGCGGTCGCCGACGTGATCGCGGACCGGTGCGATCACGCCATCGACGCCTTCCGCCGCCGGTACCCCAAGGGCGACACGCTGGTGGTCGCGGGCGGCGTCGCCGCCAACCAAATGCTGCGCCGCCGGCTCGAGGGGCTGTGCGCGACATGGTCCATGCGCCTCGTCGCCCCGCCGCAGAGGCTGTGCACCGACAACGCGGCGATGATCGCCTGGGCCGGGATCGAGCGCCTGAGGCTGGGGATGACCGACCCGCTCGATTTCGCCCCGCGCCCGCGCTGGCCGCTCGATCCCAAGGCGCCGCCCGCCGCCGGCGCCGGGGTGAAAGCCTGACGATCCGGGCAGTCCGGGCCCCGCACCCAGACGTTCCAGTTCCGTTCGGGGTTGGACGGATATGCCGTCCCGTGGCACCGTGGCTTGCGGGCGGCGGGGAGGCATAAAGCATGGCGCGAATCGGGATCATCGGCGGCGGCGCCTGGGGCACGGCGCTTACCCTGGTGGCGCGCCGCGCGGCCAGCGAGGCCGTGATCTGGGCGCGCGAACCCGAGGTCGTGGCCGCCATCAACGAGCGCCACGAAAACCCGCTTTTCCTTCCCGGCATCCGGCTCGATCCCGCGATCAAGGCGGTCGCGGACATCGCCGAGGCGGGGCGCGCCGACGCCATTCTTCTCGTGACGCCGGCCCAATACTT
>DATDPM010000002.1:0-8097 GCA_035292745.1 Alphaproteobacteria bacterium
CCTGGCGGATCGCCGCACCAGGGCGCAACGCAGCCCGTTCGAACTGACAAGTTCATGCTCTAGCCGGGGGGGGTCCGACGCTTGCAATTGCTTCGCGCAGAGCCGCCCGGCGCGTTCCGGGCCCGGCGCCCATAAGAAAACGGCGGCGGGAAGGCCCGCCGCCGCGTGTCCTGGAAGGCTTCGAGAAGGCGCGCGTCAGGCCGCCCGCACCTGCGCCACGAATTTGTCCGCCCTGCGGCGCAGCGTCTCGGCCTGTCTGGAAAGCCCGCCCGCGCCCGAGCAGCCCGTGGGCGGCATGGCCGGTGTCGGCGAGCGAACTCCCTATGCTGCCCGGACCCGGCCGAAGAACTTATCGACTTCGCTGTGCAGGGATTCCGCCTGTCTGGCGAGTGCATCGGATGCTTTGCGCACCCCATCCGAGGCGTGGCCTGTCTCGGTGGCGGCCTTCGTGACGCCCGCGATATTGGCCGATACCTCGTTCGTCCCCGCCGATGCCTGTTGAACGTTGCGGGCAATCTCCTGGGTCGCCGCACCCTGCTCCTCCATCGCTGCGGCAATCGAGGTCGTGATCTCGCTGATCCGGCTGATGGTCGTGCCAATGCCCTTGATGGCTTGGACCGCGTCGGTGGTTGCCGCCTGGATCGATTTGACCTGCGCCGCAATGTCGTCGGTCGCCTTGGCGGTCTGGTTGGCGAGCGATTTCACTTCGGACGCCACCACGGCAAATCCCTTTCCCGCCTCACCGGCGCGCGCCGCCTCGATCGTGGCGTTGAGCGCAAGCAGATTGGTCTGGCCGGCGATGTCATTGATCAGTTGCACCACCTCACCGATCTTCTGTGCCGCGTCGGCGAGATTCTGGACCATCGCGTTTGTCCGGTCTGCTTCATCGACGGCGCCACTGGCAATTTTCGTCGATTCCGTGACCTGCCGGTTGATCTCGGCGATCGACGAATGCAACTCCTCGGCCGCGGAAGCCACAGTCTGAACGTTGGTCGAGGCTTCCTCGGAAGCCGCCGCGACGGCTGTCGCCTGGCGGCTGGTTTGTTCCGCCGTCGCCGCCAGCGACGCGGCCGTTGCCTGCATGTCGCTCGCCGATTTTGTCACGGTCTCGACCACGGTCTTCATCGTTCCATCGAAATCCTGTATCGCCGCATTGAGCCCGTCTTGACGCTTCTGCCGCTCGGCCAGCATCGCTTCCTGATAGACCGAGATGGCGAAATCCATATCCAGCATGACCGCGCAATTGACGGCCGTGATCACGGCATCGAGCTTCTTCGGCGATTTGCGATACTTGCTGGCGGCGAGGGTGAGGAGGCGCGAAAGCACGAAGTTGTAACCGCCGATGTACCACCGCGGCTCGAGACCGATTCGACAATGTGTGAGACCGATGGTCCGAACGCCCTGGATATAGGCCTCGTCGAATCGGCCGGAAAAAAGCCGCTCCCAGTGCTGCCGCTGCGCCGATTTCAGGCGGGGCGCCTGATCGCCGACCAATTTCGCCAGGTTCGGCGCCCCCATCAAATGATTGTAGAACCCATCCAGAATATCGGGCAGCGCGGGATCAACGGATTTCCAGAACTCGCGAAGGAGTTCGCCGGTCTCGCTGGAAATGGACATGAACCGCAGGCGTGCGTCGCGGTCAATACGATCGATATTTGCGTCGGTCATAAGGGTTTTCCCCGTCTATGGTTTTCGATTGAGCGACCAATCACCGCCACGGTCTCTTGGGCGGAAGGGCTCGATGCCGCTGTTGGTATCTCTCCGCGCCGGAAACTGTCTGTGCGCCCGGATTTGCCGGCTGGCGCGAGCCGAGCGCGGCGACCTGCGGCGCCATGTCTCGTATTTACGATTTCGCGCTTAAAATTTGATTAAAATGCAGTGCAATTTCCATGTATTCTACTAATATATACGAAAGTATATATGATGAAGATAGGGTTTGTTCAAAGGTTCAGCAGATAATCATTTCGTATAGATGACTTCATTATTTAAATTTTCTTATCATTAATGTTTTAATACAACTCGCTGAATTTTACCGGCCGATACTTGGCCGTCTTTTGGTTCGGGTATTCCGGGGGTGATCGAAGCCACACGCGAATTTCAGGAAGAACCGGCTTTATTCACGCGCGCAACCGGCGGCTTCGTGCGGCCTTCGGCGGCCGGCGGCGACGATCAGGATGGTCGGGACGGACGGATTTCGGCGATGCGGTGGGGGCTGGTGGAGCCGAGGGGAATCGAACCCCTGACCTCAACATTGCGAACGTTGCGCTCTCCCAACTGAGCTACGGCCCCGCGCCACCGCTTTTGGGTGGCGGATAATGGGAAGCGAGCGCCCGCTCTGTCAAGTTTCGCACCCGCCTTTCGGTTTCTTCCGGTGGAGCGCGCGCCGCCCGTTCCGCCCCGCCCGCCGGGGCGGCTTTCTGATGCCCGCCTGGCCCACAGGCCAAGGAATCGCAATGGCTTGCATGGATTTGCCCGGAACGCTAGGGTGCACGCCTAACGGGGAACGGGGCGAAGCCTGCGATGTCTGCCGTGCTCAACCTCATCGATACGATCCTCAACATCTACATCTGGATCCTGATCCTGTCGGTGATCCTGAGCTGGCTCGTCGCCTTCAACGTGGTGAACACCAGCAACCGGTTCGTCTATGTGGTCGGCGATTTCCTGTTTCGCGTGACCGAGCCCTTGCTGCGGCCGATCCGCCGCGTCTTGCCCAATCTGGGCGGAATCGACATCTCGCCGGTCATACTCATTCTTCTGCTTTACTTCCTCCGCAACCTTATGTACGAGGCCTTTGCCTGAGCGTCCGCTCCCGTTCGCGCCCCAAGCCAGGGGCTTGCGGGTTTCGGTGCGCCTGACACCCCGCGCGCGCGCCGACCGGATCGACGGGATCGTCGCGGATGCGGAAGGCAAACCCGTTCTCAAGGTTGCGGTGACGGCGCCGCCCGAGAAGGGCCGGGCCAACGCCGCACTCATTGCGCTGCTTGCGAAGACCTGGCGGCTGCCGAAAACGTCCCTAGCGATCGCGGCGGGCGCGGAAAGCCGGCGCAAGTCGGTGACCATCGCGGGCGATCCGAACGAACTGATGAAACAGCTTACGGATTGGGCGAGGACATTGGATGACTGAGTCGAACATCATCGACGGCAAGGCGTTCGCGGCCAAGGTGCGCGAAAGCGTCGCGCGGCGCGTCAAGGTGCTCAAGGAAAAGCACGGGTTGACGCCGGGATTGGCGGTGGTGCTGGTGGGCGAGAACCCGGCGAGCGAGGTTTATGTCCGCAACAAGGCGCGGCAAACCGTCGAGGTCGGCCTGAACTCGTTCAAACATGAATTGGATGCAGCGACCAGCGAGAAAGATCTTCTCGCGCTCGTGGCCAAGCTCAACGCCGATCCCAAGGTTCACGGAATCCTGGTGCAGCTTCCGCTTCCCGATCAGATCGATTCCCAAAAAGTCTTGGACGCGATCGACCCGGCCAAGGACGTGGACGGCTTCCACGCCATGAACGCCGGCAAGCTCTGGACCGGCGGCAAGGCTCTGGTGCCCTGCACGCCCTTGGGCTGTCTCATGATGCTGAAGGATCGCCTGGGGAATCTCTCGGGCATGAACGCGGTGGTGGTCGGGCGCTCCAACATCGTCGGCAAGCCGATGGCGGCTTTGCTCCTGAACGAGAACTGCACGGTGACCATCGCCCACTCCCGCACCAAGGATTTGCCCGGCGTGTGCCGGAGCGCCGATATCCTGGTCGCCGCCGTGGGAAGGCCGGAGATGATCAAGGGCGATTGGGTGAAGCCGGGCGCCGCCGTGATCGACGTCGGCATCAACCGCGTCGATCTGCCCGACGGCAAAAACAAGCTCGTGGGCGATGTCGAGTTCGCGGCGGCCTCAAGGATCGCGGGCGCGATCACGCCCGTGCCCGGCGGCGTCGGCCCCATGACCATCGCCTGCTTGCTGGTGAACACGCTGACCGCCGCCTGCCGCCAGGCCGGCATCGAAGAGCCGGAAGACCCCGGCGCGTAAGCGGGGCGCGTACCCCGTTTCGTTGGCACTGCACCATGCCGCAGAATCTGTAAGTCCCTCCCCCCTTGCGGGGGAGGTTAGGAGGGGGGTGCCGCAAAAATTGCGGTCACCCATGAAAGCATTACCCCCCGCCTTGCAAAAACCAAGGCTTTGACTTCGCAAAGCCAGGTTTTCGCGTCCTCCCCCGCAAGGGGGGAGGAACGATCCCACCCGATCGGATTTAGTTCTAAACGCGCTTAGCCTTACCCGCCCCGGCCCAGCCGCATCAGCCTGAGGCGCAGCGCGTTGAGCTTGATGAAACCTTCCGCGTCGCGCTGGTCGTAGACCGTGTCGGCCTCGAAGGTGGCGAACTCTTGCTGGTAGAGGCTGTCGGGGGATTTCCGCCCCACCACCTGCACGGAGCCTTTGTAGAGCTTGAGCCGCACCGTGCCGTTGACATGGCTCTGGCTCGCGTCCACCAGCTCCTGGAGCATTTGCCGTTCGGGCGAAAACCAGAAGCCGTTGTAAATGAGCTCGGCGTAGCGCGGCATCAGCTCGTCCTTCAGATGCGCGGCACCCCGGTCGATCGTCAGGCTTTCGATCGCGCGATGCGCGGCCGCCAGCACGGTTCCGCCCGGCGTCTCGTAGACGCCCCGCGATTTCATGCCGACGAATCTGTTCTCGACGATGTCGGCGCGCCCCACCCCGTTTGCGCCGGCGATCTCGTTGAGCCGCGTCAATAACGCCGCGGGCGAAAGTTTCTTGCCGTCCACGGCCGCCGCGTCGCCGCGCGCGAATTCGATCTCGACATAGGTCGGCTTATCGGGCGCCTTTTCCGGCGCGACCGAGCGCGTGAACATCTCCTCGTCCGGCTCGACCCACGGGTCTTCCAGCGCCTTGCCCTCGTAAGAGATGTGCAACAGGTTGGCGTCGGTCGAATAGGGCGGCTCGCCCTGCTTGCCGCGGGGGATCGGAATCTGATGCTTCTCGGCATACTCGACCAGCTTGGCGCGGGAATCGAGGTCCCATTCGCGCCATGGCGCGATCACGCGGATGCCCGGTTCCAGTGCGTAATAGCCGAGCTCGAAGCGCACCTGGTCGTTGCCTTTTCCCGTGGCCCCGTGGGCGACGGCGTCCGCGCCCACTTTCCGCGCGATCTCGATCTGGCGTTTGGCGATGAGCGGCCGCGCGATGGCCGTGCCGAGAAGATACGTGCCTTCGTAAAGCGCGTTGGCGCGGAACATCGGGAAGACGAAGTCGCGCACGAATTCCTCGCGCAAATCCTCGACGAAGATTTGCGAGGCCCCCATCGTCTCGGCTTTCTTGCGCGCCGGCTCCAGCTCTTCGCCCTGGCCGAGGTCGGCGGTGAAGGTCACGACTTCGCAGCCGTAGGTCTCTTGCAGCCAGCGCAGGATGATGGAGGTGTCGAGCCCGCCGGAATAGGCGAGCACCACCCGTTTGACGTCGCCTTTCTTGGCCGCGCTCATGGGAAATCCTGAAGGTTGAAGGCCTTGGGTCGGGCGCGAGTATAGGTAAACCGGCAGCCGCCGCAACAACCAGGTTCAGGCGCCGGCCGCGGCCCGGTCCTTGGTTTGCGAGCGCCGCGCCTTGAGGCTCTCGGTGCGCAGCTGGCCGCAGGCGGCCATGATGTCCTGGCCGCGGGGCGTGCGGACCGGGGCGATGAATCCGGCCTTGGTCAGAACGCCGGCGAAGGCGGCGATCGCCTCCGGCGTCGAGCATTCGTAGGGCGCGCCCGGCCAGGGGTTGAAGGGGATGAGATTGACCTTGGCCGGAATGCCGGACAGCAGCTTCACCAGCTGGCGCGCTTCGGCCGCGCTGTCGTTGACGACCTTCAGCATCACATATTCGAAGGTGATGCGCCGGGCGGTGCTCGATCCCGGATAGTCCCGGCAGGCCGCGAGCAATTCCGCAATGGGGTACTTCTTATTGAGCGGCACGATCGCGTCCCGGACGTCGTCCGTCACGGCATGGAGCGAGACCGCGAGCTTGACGCCCAGTTCCTCGCCGCAGCGGCGGATCATCGGCACCACGCCCGCGGTCGAAAGGGTGATGCGCCGGCGCGAAATCGCGATCCCTTCGTTGTCCATGATGATGCGGATCGCCCTGGCGACATTCTCGTAGTTGAGCAGCGGCTCGCCCATGCCCATGAACACGATGTTGGAGAGCAACCGCCCTTCCTTGGGCGAAGGCCACTCGCCCAGCGCGTCGCGCGCCAGCATCACCTGGCCGACGATCTCGGGCGCGGTCAGGTTGCGCACCAGGGGTTGCGTTCCGGTGTGGCAGAACTTGCAGGTGAGCGTGCATCCGACCTGCGAGGAGACGCACAAGGCGCCGCGGTCTTCCTCCGGAATGTGGACGCATTCCGCCTCGTTGCCGTCGGCGAATTTGAGCAGCCATTTGCGGGTGCCGTCGAAGGAGGCTTGTGCCAGTTCGATCCCCGGCCGCGCGACGGTGAAATGCGTTGCCAGCAGCTCGCGGAAATCCTTGGAAAGCGAGGTCATGGCGGCGAAATCCGCCGCACCCCGGTGATAGATCCAATGCCACAGCTGGCGCGCGCGGAAGGGCGGGGCGCCGACGCCCTCGATCTCGGCCGCGAGCTCCTCGCGGTCAAGGCCGATCAGGTTGCGCCGCGCCGGCATCTCGGCCGCAGGCTTCGCCGTGGCGAGCGTGTTGTTCGTCATGGCTCCAATATAGGGTGCCAATGCCCGCGGCGACAGGTTTGCCGGGGGGAAGTAGGCCGGCTTTACTTCTTGTCGGTCTTTTCGTCCGCGTTCTTTTCCGCCTTGGCCGGCTTGGCGCCGGTTTCGGGGCAGGCCTTGTTGATCGCCTCATAGGCCTTGGTGAAGCCCGACAGGGAATAATTGTCCGTGGTGCGGGTGCCCCGGTTCGAGGTGCCGACGACGATCAGGCTGTTTCCCTTTTTCATCGCCGCGACCATGGCCTTGTCGGCCGCCCCGTCGCTGTTCCAGGCGCGGTCGCCTTTCGAGAACAACGTGAATTTCTTCTCGTTCACCTGGACCAGCACGTCCTCGCCGGCCTGGTAGTCGTATCCGGCGACGATGCTCACCACGTCGAAGGTCTTGTCGGCGAGGTTGTGGCTGATCAGCACCGCGGCTTCTCCGCGGTTGGAATACTTGCCTTCCTTTTTCACCGGCGCGCTCGCCATGTAACACAGCTTCGAGGCGCCCTGGCCGTCGGCGAAAGCCGTCCACTCCCCGAAGGTCCCCAGCACGTCCGACGCTTCGCCGCGCGCGGAGGAACTCGCCGCAACCGCCGCCAGCCCCAAGACCAGGACCCATCCACGCCTGCCCATCGCTTTCATCGTCTTCTTCATCTCCCTCGTCTTCTCATTCTTCATAATCGCCCGGATTCCGCTCAAGACCGCCCGCCGCGGCCCCGCGCCCGTTTGCGGCGCCCCACCGGCGGCCCGAACACGTGAGGCGGCACGGGCATGGACTCGGTCATCACCGGCCGTTCCGCGAAACGTCCCAGCGCGAGCAGCCTGTCGTACATGACCAGGGCACCGGAATCGCCAGATTGAGACAAAACCTTGTCGGAATTTTGACCACGTCGTCGCACATCGCGATCGGCTCGGGCGACAAGCTGCCCCGCTCGCGGCCCAGCACATAGGCGGCGTTGCGCGGGCGGCGAAAGCTCGGCAGCGCCACCGCATCCTCCAACAGCTCGACGCCCACCAGCCGGCAGTCGCGCGGCAGACGCAACGACTCGACGTCGGGGACCTCGTAAAGCGGAACCTGGCCCGGCGCATCCGAGGTATCGGCGTTCGCCGCCTCGCGGCGCGCGTAAGCGGCGCCGATCAGGAATACGAAGCTGGCACCGAAGGCATGGGCAGCGCGGAACAGCCCGCCCGCGTTCATCGCCTTGGGTGATGCCCTCGACGCCGATGCCGAAGTCGCCTCGCACGCCGGCCACGCTGGCATAGGGGCAACGCCGCCCGCAAGCCGAAATGGCCGGATTCGCGCCGCGCCCCGCGCCGTGCCGGCCCCGCCCGCCGGCCCCGGCGCTTCCAGCGACGGCGGTTTCGTCCTAACCTGCGCGCCCATGTCGCTCCCGGCGTCGGTCC
>DATDPM010000003.1:0-20835 GCA_035292745.1 Alphaproteobacteria bacterium
CGCGGTCTCGAAATACATCATCATCTGGGCCTGCAACACCATGAGCACCAATCTCCATCATTGGCCGTTCATCGCCGAGGCCAAGGAGCGGGGCGCCAAGGTGGTGGTGATCGATCCGCAGCGCATCCGCGCCGCCAAGAAGGCCGACTGGCACCTGCAGCCGCGCCCGGGCACGGACGGCGCGCTGATCCTGGCAATGATGAAGGTGCTGATCGAGGAGGACCTGCTCGATCAAGACTACATCGAGAAATACTCGGTGGGATTCGACGAGATGAAGGCGCGGGCCCTGGATTGGACGCCCGAGAAGGCGGAGAAGATCACCGGCGTCGCCGCTTCCGACATCCGCAAGCTCGCGCGCGAATACGCAAGCGCCAAGGGCGCCGCGATCCGCCTCGGCGTGGGCATCGAGCGCAACGCGGGGGGCGGCGACACGGTGCGCATGGCCTGCATGCTGCCGGCCATGACCGGGCAGTGGCGCTACGCGGGCGGCGGGATTCTCCAGTTCCCGGTGTGGGACCATCCCGTCAAATGGGATTCGGTATGCCGCCCCGATTTCATCCCCAAGGGCACGCGCGTCGTCAACCAGCTCAAGCTGGGGGCGGCGCTCACGAACGAGATGGAGGAGAAGCTCGATCCCCCCATCATGTCGCTGTTCGTCTACAACGCCAATCCGGTGTCCCAGGCCCCGGAGCAGAACAAGATCGTGCAGGGACTGAAGCGCGAGGACCTGTTCACGGTGGTGAGCGAATTGTTCGTCACCGACACCGCGTCCTATGCCGACATCATCCTGCCGGCCAGCATGCAGGCGGAAATGCCCGACCTCATGTGGTCATGGGGCCATCATTACCTGACCATCAACCTGCCGGCGATCGAGCCGCGCGGCGAAACATTGCCCAACTACGTGCTGTTCCAGAAGCTCGCGGGCCTGATGGGGATCCAGGACCGCCAGTTCGCCATGACGGCGGAAGAGATGATCCGCGAGTTCATCGACTGGCAGAGCCCGGTGATGAAGGGGATCAGTTACGAGCTGCTGCGCGACAAGGGCTACGCGCACCTCGCCATCGGCGACCCGGCGACGCGCACGCCGCACGCCGAAGGAAAGTTCCCGACACCTTCCGGCAAGTTCGAGTTCAAGGCCTCGGCGGCTGCGGCGGGCAATTTCATCGCCCCGCCGTTCCGCCAGGGATATGCCGAAATGCAGCCCGGCGAGCCGGTCGATCCGCTTCCCAACTTCATTCCGCCGCGCGAAACGCCCGCCACGAACCCGCAACTCGCGAAACGGTATCCGCTGAATATCATTTCGCCGAAAAGCCACGGCTTCCTCAATTCCTGTTACGCCAACGAGCCGCACAAGATCCGCGGCCAGGGCGAGCAGTTCATCCTGATCAATCCCAAGGACGCCGAGGCGCGCAACATCACCGACGGCGCGCCGGTGCGCGTCTTCAACGAGCGCGGGAGCTTCGAGGGCGATGCGCTGATCACCGACGACGTGATGCCGGGCGTGATCGTCTCGACGCTCGGCTATTGGAGCAGCCTCAGCCGCTCCGGCAATACCGTGAATTGCATCAGCTCGGATGCCTATTGCAACCTCGGCCACTCGCCGACCGTCTCCGACAATCTGGTGGAAGTGGCGCTGACCAACCGCGGCCCGTCCAAATCATCGGGTGCGGTCAAGGCGGAGCTGGAAAGAGTCTAGGCCGCCTCGGTGCCGCCGACGGTGAGCTTACGCACCAACAGCGTCGGCAGACCCACGCCCACGGGCACGCTCTGGCCTTCCTTGCCGCAGGTGCCGATGCCGGGATCGAGCTCGGTGTCGTTGCCGACCATCTCGATGCCCTTCAGGACTTCATGGCCCGAGCCGATCAGGGTCGCGCCCTTCACCGGCCGCGTGACCTTCCCGTCCTCGATCATGTAGGCCTCGGAAGCCGAGAACACGAACTTGCCCGACGTGATGTCCACGCTGCCGCCGCCGAAGTTGACGGCATACAGCCCGCGCTTCACGCGCGCCATGATCTCGTCGCGGGAATGGGCGCCCGGCAACATATAAGTGTTGGTCATGCGCGGCATGGGCGCGTGGGCGTAGCTCTGGCGGCGGCCGTTGCCGGTGGGACGCACGCCCATGAGCCGCGCGTTCATGCGGTCCTGCATGTAACCCACCAGCCGCCCGTCCTCGATCAGCGTGGTGCAGGAGCTGGGCGTGCCCTCGTCGTCCACGGTGAGCGAGCCTCTTCGATTGGGGAGCGTTCCGTCGTCCACCACGGTGACGCCGGGGCTGGCGACCGGCGCGCCCATGAGCCCCGAGAACACCGATGTCTTCTTGCGGTTGAAGTCGCCCTCGAGACCATGGCCGATGGCTTCGTGGAGCAAGATCCCCGGCCAGCCGGGGCCCAGCACCACCGGCATCTCGCCGGCCGGCGCATCGATCGATTCGAGATTGACCAAGGCCTGGCGCAGCGCCTCGTCCACCGATGCCTTCCAGGCCGCGGGATCGAGGAACTTTTCGTAGGTGACGCGCCCGCCCGAGCCATGGCTTCCGGTTTCCATGCGGCCGTCCTGCTCGACCGCGATCTGGATGTTGAGGCGGACCAGCGGGCGGATGTCGCCGACCTCGATGCCGTCCGGGCGCATGATGCGCACCGCCTGCCACACGCCCGAAAGCGCCACCATCACCTGTTGCACGCGCGGGTCCTTGGAGCGGGCGTAGGCGTCGATCTCGGCCAGCAACGCGACCTTGGCGGCGAATTCGACGCGGACCAGCGGATTGTCGTCGGTATAAAGGCTGCGGTTGGTGCCGTTGGGGGGCAACGCCAGCGTGCCACCGCGGCCCTGCTGCACCGATTTGACGGTTTCCGCCGCGCGTTTGATCGCGGCCTCCGAGAGCTCCGAGGCATGGGCGAGGCCGGTCAACTCGCCGACCACGGCGCGCAGCCCGAATCCTTGGGACGTGTCGAAGCTCGCGTTCTTGAGGCGGCCGTCGTCGAAAGTGAGGCTTTCCGATTGCCGGTATTCGAGGAACAGCTCGCCGTCCTCGGCCCCGCCCACGGCGTCCTTGACGACATCGGCGACGCGGCCGCGGTCCAGCCCGGTACGCTCGAAGAACAGCTTTTCGGTCGCGGCGAGGTCCGCCATGTTCCTTCTCCTTGGTTGTCTTCCGGCGGTCCTGCCGCGGCGAGGCGCTCGGTCGCTCGCCTCAGCCGTAGATATAAGAAGGAGTGGGCCGCGGGGCCAGCGCCTGTGCCGCCCGGTTTCGGATTTCGCTGCCCGGGGCCGCTCGCCCGGGGGTGCGGCGAAATGCCGCATCCAAAGTCAAACCCCTGATCCTACTGAGCCCTTTCGCCTTCGGGCGGTTCGGAACCCGCGCCGTGCGCGGGGAAGCGGGCGGCGGGCCTTTCGTGCTCGCGCGGCCCCCCGGTCGCGGTCCCGCATTTTCCCGAGTCGGCGCGCGGGCATCGGCACCGTCCAAGTCGGTTGAGGCGGGCGTCGGGTCTGTGTATGTTTCCGGATCACGATCGGGGCCGGGCGTCCGAAAATAACAAAAGGCGCCACTGCCATTGCCGGCGGAACGAGGGGTCGGGGGGACACCGCGCCGGAATCACCGATAGCGGTAAAATATTAGGGGCGAAACGAAGATGATTCGAAAAACGGCTTTTGCTGTCTTGGCGGGCTTGGCCGCCCTCTTGCCCGGAATCGCGGGCGCCGAAACGGTCACGGAACCCCAGCCATGGCAGATGAACCTGCAGCCGGCGGGTTCGCCCATGATGACCCAGATCGAGACCTTTCATACCGAGCTTCTTTACATCATCACGGCGATCGCGATCTTCGTAACGGTGCTCCTTGCATACGTGATCGTTCGCTTCAACGCGAAGCGGAACCCGACGCCGACCAAGACCGCGCACAACACCGTTCTCGAAGTGTTGTGGACCGTCATTCCCGTCATCATCCTGGTGTTCGTCGCCATCCCGTCGTTCAAGCTCCTGTTCTTCACCGGACGCGTCCCGCCTGACGCGGCGATGACCCTCAAGGTGACAGGCCACCAGTGGTTCTGGACCTATACTTATCCCGATCAGGGCGGCTTCACCTTCACCAGCCTCCTCAAGTGCCGCACCGAAGAGGATTGCGCCGGGCAAGCGGACGCCAGCGGGCAGGTGCCGGTCCGTCTCTTGGACGTGGACAATGCGGTGGTGGTGCCGGTCGGAACCATCATCCGCATCCAGCTTACCTCGGAGGATGTCATTCACAGCTGGGCGGTGCCTTCGCTGGGCCTCAAGACGGACGCCGTGCCGGGCCGTCTCCAGGAAACCTGGATGGAGGTCGACCACGAGGGCCGCTATTACGGCCAGTGCTCCGAGCTGTGCGGCGTCGATCACGGCTATATGCCGATCGCCATCGAGGCGGTCTCCAAGGAAAAATTCGACGAGTGGGTGAAGCAGGCCCAGACGCAGTTCGCCCACGATCCGAGCGTGCCCGCCGCCCACCTGGTGGCGCAGGCGCAGAGCCGCTAACGCAAGAATTCAAGGACAGGGATAAGAACCATGAGCTACGGCAAATCAGACGCGATGCACGCCGACCATCCCACGGGCTGGAAGCGGTGGCTGTATTCCACCAACCATAAAGACATCGGCACGATGTACCTGATCTTCGCTGTCGTCGGGGGCCTGTTGGGCGGCGCGTTCTCGCTCATGATTCGTCTCGAGCTGGCGCAGCCGGGGTTGCAGTACTTCCAAGACATCCAGTTCTACAACGTGGTGATGACGGCCCACGGCTTGCTCATGGTGTTCTTCATGGTCATGCCGGCCTTTATCGGCGGCTTCGGCAACTGGTTCGTGCCGCTCATGATCGGCGCACCCGACATGGCCTTCCCGCGCATGAACAACATCAGCTTCTGGCTGCTGATACCCTCGATCCTGCTTCTGGTCGGCTCGGCCTTCGTGGACGGCGGCGCCGGCACCGGCTGGACGGTTTATGCGCCGCTTTCCACCTCCGGCCATCCGGGCGCGGCGGTGGACATGGCGATCTTCAGCCTGCATCTCGCGGGCGCGTCCTCGATCCTGGGCGCGATCAACTTCATCACCACCATTTTCAACATGCGCGCGCCCGGCATGACGCTGCACAAGATGCCGCTCTTTGTTTGGTCCATCTTGGTCACGGCGTTCCTGCTGCTCTTGTCGCTCCCGGTTCTGGCCGGCGGGATCACGATGCTTTTGACCGACCGCAACTTCGGCACCTCGTTCTTCAATGCGGCCGGCGGCGGCGACCCGGTGCTCTACCAGCACCTGTTCTGGTTCTTCGGCCACCCCGAGGTGTACATCCTCATTCTCCCGGGCTTCGGCATCGCCAGCCAGGTGATCTCCACCTTCTCGAAGAAGCCGGTGTTCGGCTATCTCGGCATGGCTTATGCGATGGTGGCGATCGGCGCGATCGGCTTCGTCGTGTGGGCGCACCACATGTATGTCGCCGGCATCAGCCTGGATACCCGCGCCTATTTCACCGCGGCGACCATGGTGATCGCGGTGCCGACCGGCATCAAGATCTTCAGCTGGATCGCCACCATGTGGGGCGGCTCGCTCGAGTTCAAGACCCCCATGCTGTTCGCGCTCGGGATGATCTTCCTGTTCACGGTCGGCGGCGTGACCGGGGTGGTGCTGGCCAATGCCGGCGTGGACGTCGTGCTTCACGACACCTATTACGTGGTCGGGCACTTCCATTACACGATGTCGATGGGCGCCCTGTTCACTATCTTTGCCGGATTCTATTACTGGCTGGGCAAGATGTCGGGCCGCCAGTATCCGGAAAAGCTCGGGCAGCTCCATTTCTGGCTGATGTTCATCGGCGTGAACCTGACGTTCTTCCCGATGCACTTCCTGGGGCTTGCCGGCATGCCGCGGCGCATCCCCGACTATCCGGATGCGTTTGCGGGTTGGAACATGGTGGCCTCGGTCGGCTCCTACGTTTCGGCGGCCGGCGTCCTCGTGTTCCTGTTCCTGCTTTACCGCACCTTCACCGCGGGCGCGAAAGTCCCGGCAAATCCGTGGGGTCCGGGTGCGACCACTCTCGAGTGGACGCAGTCATCGCCGCCGCCGTTCCATACCTACGAGGAACTGCCGCAGGTGAAGTAGGACGGGCGGAGCGAGCGACGGCTAGGAGATAGGCGTGTCCGGCACTTCGATCGGCGTCATGGAGCAATCGGGCGAGCCGGTTCTCGCCCGCGAGCCCAGCCTCGGCGACTACATGCTGCTGTTGAAGCCGCGGGTCATGTCGCTCGTGGTCTTCACCGGCTTCGCCGGCCTGATCATCGCGCCCGGGCAAATTCATCCCCTCATCGCCGCGGTCGCGATCCTGTGCATTGCGGTGGGCGCGGGGGCGGCGGGCTGCATTAACATGTGGTACGAGCGCGACATCGACGCCCGCATGATCCGCACCGCCTCGCGGCCGCTTCCCACAGGCCGCGTCGAGCCCGGCAATGCGCTGGGGCTGGGCGTGGTCCTGGCGGTGGCGTCCGTCCTCACCATGGGACTGGCGGTCAATGACGTGGCAGCGGCGCTTTTGGCCGGCACCATCTGTTTCTATATTTTCGTCTATACCATCTGGCTGAAGCCGCGCACGCCGCAGAACATCGTGATCGGCGGCGCCGCCGGGGCCTTCCCGCCCATGATCGGCTGGGCGGCGGTGACCGGCGACGTGAGCCTCGCTTCGCTCGCGCTCTTTGCCATCATCTTCATGTGGACGCCGCCGCATTTCTGGGCGCTGTCGCTGTTTCGAAGCGGCGACTACGCGCGGGCCGGCGTGCCGATGCTTCCCGTGGTCGCGGGAAAAAGGGAAACCAAGAAGCAGATGCTGCTTTACACCGTGCTGCTCCTGCCGGTGACGCTGGCGCCATACTTTCTTGGCGCGTCGCACGCGCTTTACGCCGCGACCGCGATCGTCCTCGGGCTCGCGTTTTTGGGGTTTGCGGTCAAGGTGTGGTTCGACGAAGGGGATAGGAGCGCCAAGCAGATGTTCGGCTTCTCGATCCTCTATCTCTTCCTGCTGTTCGTGACGCTGATCGCGGACAATCTTGCAGCCCGGGTGTTCTCATGACGGGGAGCGCGGCAATGTCCGACGATCGCGACCGGCGGCGGCGTATCAAGAATTGGGCGCTGCTGGCCGTGCTGGCGGCGATGGCGGTGCTGTTCTACTTCATCACCATCGTCCGGTTTGGGGGCCAATGACCGTGGCGAATTTGCGTCAGCGCAAGGCCGGGACCGTATTGGCGCTTCTTTTGGCGCTGGGCGGGATGGTCGGGCTGACGGCCGCGAGCGTGCCGCTTTACCGCCTGTTCTGCCGCGTCACCGGATACCAGGGAACGACGCAGCGCGCCGAAGCCGCGCCGCGGCATATCGCGGACGATGTGGTGACGGTGCGGTTCAACGCCGATGTCAACCCGGCGCTGGCCTGGACCTTCACGGCGCCCCAGCCGATGAAGCTCAAGCTCGGCGAGACCGGGCTCGCCTTCTTCAAGGCCAAGAACGATTCACGCGAGCCCATCACGGGCACGGCGGTGTTCAATGTGACGCCCGACCAAGCCGGGCGCTATTTCGACAAGATCGCCTGCTTCTGCTTCACGGCGCAGACCTTGGCGCCGGGGCAGGAGGCGGAAATGCCGGTTTCGTTCTTCGTCGATCCCGCGATTCTCAAGGACCGGGACGCCAAAGACGTTCACACCATCACCTTGTCCTACAC
The DNA here is from genome assembly GCA_035292745.1 of Alphaproteobacteria bacterium. GTDB lineage: Bacteria > Pseudomonadota > Alphaproteobacteria > DATDPM01 > DATDPM01 > DATDPM01. The sequence continues at coordinate 7,720 of DATDPM010000003.1, forward strand.
CTTCTATCCCAAGGACCAGGGCGGCGAGAGGGCACGCACGCAGGCGAGCCGCGACGACGCGACTTCGAAATTGAACTGAACGGCGGCACGGGGGATTGGGGAGAATATTCCGATTTTTCACGCCGCAAAATGAGAGCCATCCATCCATTAAGATAAAAAGAGAGTGACGAGAATGACCACCGGACACACCGCAAAACATCCTTATCACCTGGTCAACCCCAGCCCATGGCCGGCGGTTGGCGCTGCATCGGCGCTGCTGCTCACCTACGGGATGGTGCGCTTCATGCACGAGCAGAGTTTATGGCTGTTACTCCTGGGCGTCGCCGGCATGCTGTTCACCCTGTTCGGCTGGTGGCGCGACGTGGTGCGCGAAGGCGAGCGCGGCGACCACACGCCGGTGGTCCAGATCGGGCTGCGCTACGGCATGGTGCTGTTCATCGCCTCCGAGGTGATGTTCTTCGCGGCATGGTTCTGGGCCTATTTCGACGCCAGCCTGTATCCGGGCAGCGCCACGAGCGCCGAGATGATCGGCCGCACCGCGGCGCTCGGCGGACAATGGCCGCCGGTCAATCTTACGGGCAAGACCTTCGACCCGTGGGACATCCCCTTCCTCAACACCATCATCCTGCTGACCTCCGGCGTCACGGTTACCTGGGCCCATCACGCGCTGCGCGAGAACAACCGCAAGCATCTGATCCTCGGCCTCATCGTGACGGTCGCGCTGGGCGTCACCTTCACGTCGTTGCAAGCCTTCGAGTACGTGCATGCCAAGTTCAACTTCGTGGACGGCATCTACGCCTCGACCTTCTTCATGGCGACGGGCTTCCACGGGGCGCATGTCATCATCGGCTCGATCTTCCTGACCGTGTGCCTGGTCCGGGCCTGTATGGGTCATTTCACGCCGACGCACCACTTCGGCTTCGAGGCGGCTGCCTGGTATTGGCACTTCGTCGACGTGGTGTGGCTGTTCCTGTTCACTTTCGTCTATTGGCGGCCGTTCTTCCATTCGTGATGCGGCCGCATCGGACAAACGCGTGAAGGCGGGAGGCGAAGCACCGGTTCCGGTGCTCCGCGCCGCCTTCCGCAGCCGCTGCCCGCGCTGCGGCACGGGCAAGCTCTACGACGGCTTCCTCAAGGTCGCGGCCGTTTGCCAAACCTGCGGGCTTAACCTGGGCGCGCAGGACAGCGGCGACGGCCCGGTCGCCTTCATCGTCCTCATCGTCGGCGCCATCGTCGTCGGCCTCGCGCTGTGGACGGAGGTAACGTTCTCCCCGCCGATGTGGGTGCATGCGCTGCTGTGGCCGCCGCTCATCATCGTCCTGTCGCTGTTCATGATGCGCTTCGCGAAATCGCTTCTGATCGCCCTCCAGTTCAAGCACCGCGCCGAAGACTACGATGCAACGTGACGTTTTCGAGTTCGGCCTCCGCGGCTATCGCTTCCGCGCCAGGCTTTCTTCCACGTTTCTCATCGCTCTGGCGCTGATTGCCTTGCTTGGCCTCGGCACCTGGCAGGTGCAGCGCCTGCATTGGAAAGAGGGTTTGAACGCGGAAAGACAAGAGCGCGTGACCGCGCCCGCGATCGCGGCGCCCGCCGCGGATGCCGACATCGGCGAGCTCGAATTCCGCCGCGTCCGGCTCACCGGGCATTTCCTCCACGACCAGGAGATGTATCTCGCCGCGCGCTCGCTTAACGGCAATGTCGGCTATCACGTGATGACGCCGTTTGCGGGCGAGGACGGCGCGGTGACGCTCGTGGACCGCGGCTGGATCCCGCTGGAGAACAAGGAGCCGGCGCGCCGCGCCGAAGGCCAGGTCGGGGGAACGGTCACGATCGAAGGCTTGCTCCGCACCCCGGGGCGCAAGAGCTGGTTCGTCCCCGACAACCAGCCGGACAAGAATTTCTGGTTCTACGTGGACATCGCGGCGATGAGCGCGCAGGCGGGGCTGACGGACGTGCGTCCCTATTTCATCGAGGCGGGGCCGCAAGCCAATCCGGGCGGGCTACCCATCGCTGGCCAAAGCCGCATCGAACTCCCAAATAATCATCTGTCCTACGCCATCACCTGGTATTCCTTGAGTTTCGCCCTGGTGATAATTTACTTTATCTATCATCGGGTTAAGCCGGAATAACGGGCGGCCGAAGGCACCGGGTCACCCCAGGGCGCAAGCCGCCCGATCCCGGTTCTCCAGGAGCGGCACATGCACATGCCGGCCACGGCCTATCACCGGCTCGAGGAGCGCTTCCGGCGCATCGCCGTGCTGCGCGACATCGACAGCCTGCTGCATTGGGACATGTCGACCGTCATGCCGTTGGGCGCGGCCGCGCCGCGCGCCGAGCAGATGGCCGCGATCAAGGTTCTGTGCCACGAGCTTCTGACCGCGCCCGATATGGGCGAGCTCATCGGCGCGGCGCAGGCGGTCGGCGGCCTCGATCCCTGGCAGGCGGCGAACCTGGCCGAGATGCGCCGCCAATGGCTGCATGCGAGCGCGGTGGATGCGGGGCTGACCGAGGCCTTGGCCAAGGCGACCTCGGCTTGCGAGATGATCTGGCGGGAGGCGCGGCCCCGGCGCGATTTCGCCTCGGTGCGCGGCGCTTTGCAGACCGTGCTCGACCTCACCATCCAATCGGCCCGGGCGAAGGCGGATATATTGGGGCTCTCGCCCTTCGACGCCCTCATGGACAGTTTCGAGCCGGGCGTGGGCGAGGCCGAGGTGGACCGGATCTTCGCGCCGCTCGTCAAGGCGCTGCCGGACCTTTTGGCGCGCATCACGGAGCGGCAGAAGGCCGCGCCGCCGATTCCCCTCGAAGGGCCTTTTCCCGCCGCCAAGCAACGGGAGATATGCCTGAAGCTCATGGGACTGCTCGGCTTCGACTTCGAGCAGGGGCGGCTCGACACCAGCCTGCATCCCTTCTGCGGCGGGGCGGCGGGCGACGTGCGCATCACCACCCGCTACGACGAAGGCAATTTCACCAAGTCGCTCATGGGCGTGCTGCACGAGACGGGACACGCGCTCTACGAGCAAGGGCTGCCGGCGCAATGGCGCTACCAGCCGGTCGGCCGAGTCCACAGCATGGCGATCCACGAAAGCCAATCCCTGCTGATCGAGATGCAGGTGTGCCGCAGCCGCGAATTCCTGACCTTCGCGGCACCAATCATCGCGCATTCCTTCGCCGGCAATGGCGCGGCGTGGACGCCGGAAAATCTCCACCGCCACTACACGCGGGTCGCGCCCGGCGCGATCCGGGTCGATGCCGACGAGGTGACCTATCCGCTCCACATATCGCTGCGCTACCGGCTGGAGAAGGCGATGCTCGCGCGCGATCTGGCGCTCGGCGATTTGCCCGCCGCCTGGAACGAGGGGATGAACAAGCTCTTGGGCTTCACCCCCGCCCATGACGGCGAGGGGTGCCTTCAGGACATCCACTGGTTCGACGGGGCCTGGGGCTATTTCCCGAGCTACACCCTGGGCGCCATGGCGGCGGCCCAATTGTACGAGGCGGCAACCGCGGCCGAGCCCGGGATCGGGCCGTCGGTCGCTGAGGGCAGTTTCGCGCCGCTGCTCTCGTGGCTGCGCCGCAACGTGCACGGCGAGGCCTCGCGGCTTCGGGCCATGGACCTGGTGCACCGGGCGAGCGGCAGGCCCCTGGACGCCAACGCGCTGCTGCGCCATCTCGAACGGCGCTATCTGGCCTGAGCCGGTGCCGGGCCCCGGAATCCCCTGGGATTCGGCCCCGGCCTTGCCCCCCGCCTTGCCCCGAAGGGGCCTGCTGTATAGTCTGGCCGCGGCTTTTCTAAGCCCCTGGAGACAGAAGATTTGCGCTATGTGAGCACCCGCGGCGCGGCCCCCGCGCTCGGCTTCGAAGAGGTTCTGCTCGCCGGGCCGGCGCGGGACGGCGGGCTTTACGTGCCCGAATCCTGGCCGGTCTTTTCGCCTGCCCAGATGCGCGAGTTCGCCGGCCTGTCCTATGCCGAACTCGCGGCGCGCGTCATGCGCCCGTTCGTGGCGGGGGCGATTTCGGACGACGAATTCGCCCGGCTTACCGAGGAAACCTACGCCGCCTTCCGCCACAAGGCGGTGGCGCCGCTCGTTCAGCTCGATTCGAACCTGTGGCTGCTCGAGCTGTTCCAGGGGCCGACGCTCGCCTTCAAGGACTATGCGCTGCAATTGCTGGGCCGCCTGTTCGACCTGGTGCTCAAGCGGCGCGGGCGGCATGTGACGGTGGTGGGCGCGACCTCGGGCGATACCGGATCGGCCGCGATCGAGGCCTGCCGCGACCGGGATTCGATCGACGTCTTCATCCTTCATCCCAAGGGGCGCGTCTCGGACGTGCAGCGCCGCCAGATGACGACGGTCGCCGCCGCGAACGTGCACAACATCGCGGTCAAGGGTACCTTCGACGACTGCCAGGATCTGGTGAAGGCGATGTTCGCGGACGAAGCTTTCCGCGAGCGGATGAATCTGGCCGCCGTCAATTCCATCAACTGGGCGCGCGTCATGGCCCAGACCGTCTATTACTTCGCGGCGGCCGCGGCCCTGGGCGCGCCCGATCGCGCCCTATCCTTCGCCGTGCCGACGGGAAATTTCGGCAACGTCTATGCCGGCTATGCGGCGCGCCGCATGGGGCTTCCCATCGAGCGGCTCACGGTTGCCACCAACCGCAACGACATCCTGGCGCGCTTTCTGGCGAGCGGCGAGCTGGCGATGGCGGAAGTGGTCCCGACTCTTTCGCCGGCGATGGACATCCAGGTGTCGAGCAATTTGGAACGGCTGCTGTTCGAGCTTTACGGCCGCGACGGGAAGGCGGTCGAAAAACTGATGAAGCGCTTCCGCGCCGAGGGTTCGGTCACGGTGGAAAAGCCGCGCTACGAAGCCGCGCGGGAATTGTTCGAGGGATTCCGTCTCGACGACGAGGGGACGCTGTCCTCGATCTCCGAGACCTACCGGAGCAGCGGCGTGCTCGCCGATCCCCACAGCGCGATCGGGATCGCCGCCGCGCGCGCCCATCGCGATCGCCGCATTCCCATGGTCGCGCTCGCGACCGCCCACCCGGCCAAGTTCCCCGAGGCGGTGGAGAAGGCGACCGGCGTCAAGCCCGCGTTGCCGCCGCATCTCGCCGACCTGATGGAGCGGCCGGAGCGCTGCTCCGATCTGCCGAATGAGCTCAAATCGGTGGAGGAATTCATCGCCGGACGAGTCTCGCGCCGGGGGGCGGCATGACGGTGCAGGTCACCACCTTGCCGTCGGGCCTGCGGGTCGCGACCGACGAGATGGATGGAGTCGAGACGGTGGCGCTGGGCGCCTGGGTGGGCGTCGGCACGCGGGACGAGCCCGAAGAGCTCAACGGCGTCGCCCATCTTCTCGAACACATGGCCTTCAAGGGCACCGAGCGGCGCAGCGCCCGCGACATCTCCGAGGAGATCGAGGCGGTGGGCGGGCATCTCAACGCCTACACGACGCGCGAACACACCGCCTATTACGCCAAGGTGCTGAAAAACGATGTCGGCCTTGCCGTGGACATCCTGGCCGACATCCTTCAGCACTCCGTCTTCGACGACGAGGAGCTGACGCGCGAGCGCGCCGTCATCATTCAAGAGATCGGTCAGGCCAACGACACGCCCGATGACATCGTCTTCGATTACTTCCAGGAGGCGGCGTTTCCCGGCCAGCCGATCGGCCGCCCGGTTCTGGGGACGGCGGAGGTCATCGCGGCGACGCCCAGGGACGCCATCGCCGCCTACATGCGCGAGCACTATTTGCCGTCGCAGATCGTGATGGCCGCCGCCGGGCGCATCGGCCACGAGCGGCATGTTTCCCTGATTGCGGAGGCCTTCGATTCGCTCCCCAACGGCGAAACGCACGCGGCTGCCCGGGCCCGTTACGGGGGCGGCGAGCGGCGCGAGGAGCGCGACCTGGAGCAGGTGCATCTCGTTCTGGGATTTCCGGGGATCGCTTACGGCGACCCGGATTATTACGCGCAGGGCGTGTTCTCCACCCTGCTCGGCGGAGGAATGTCGTCGCGCCTCTTCCAAGAGGTGCGGGAGAAGCGGGGGCTCGCCTATTCGATCTATTCCTTCGTTTCGTCCTACACCGACAGCGGGGTATTCGGCATCTACGCCGGCACCGGCGAAAAGGAAGCGGAAGAGCTGCTCGCGGTGGTCTGCGAGGAGATGATGAAGGTGGCGGGAACGCTCGGCGAAGAAGAGCTGGAGCGGGCGCGCGCGCAGGGACGCGCCGCCGTGTGGATGGCGCAGGAAAGCACCTCCGCGCGCTGCGACAAGCTGGGCCATCACATGCTGGCGTATGGCCGGGCGATTCCGCCGCAAGAGACCGTCGCCAGGATCGATGCCGTCGATGCGCCTGCGATCGCCCGGGTGGCGGGCCGGCTGCTTTCGGGGCGGCCCAGCTTCGCCGCACTCGGGCCGCTTGGGGCGGTGGAGCCCTACGGGCGGCTCGCCGCGCGGCTCGGCTGACGCCCATGGCTGCCCGGCACCTCCCGCTGCTGACGCCGGGGACGCGGGGGCTGCTGCGCCGTCTCGGGTTCTCGCGGCGCGAAGCGCAGGGGATGCGGTTCGGCCGCGTCGTCCTGCTTTCGGCGCAGCCCGGCGACTGGACGGAATGGGCGGCGCTGCGCGGCGCCTCGCGCGCCTTTCTCACCCCCTGGGAATCGAGCTGGCCGGAGGACGCGCTGACCTGGGCCGCGTTCCGCCGGCGGCTTCGCCAATACGCCGAGGATCGCGATCGCGGCACCGGCTATTACTTTTTGATACGACGCGCGGGCGACGATGCGCTCTTGGGCGGCATCAACCTGACGAATGTGCGCCGCGGCATCACCCAATCGGGCACGCTCGGATACTGGATCGGCGCGCCCTTTGCCCGCCAGGGATACATGACCGAGGCGATGCGGGCGATTCTGTCCTTCGCCTTCGACGAGCTTCGCCTCAACCGGGTCGAGGCGGCGTGTCTGCCGGACAATGCCGCGAGCCGGGCGTTGCTGGCGCGGTGCGGCTTCGAGCAGGAAGGCCGCGCCCGCAAGTACCTTCGCATCAACGGCATGTGGCAGGACCATCTGACCTTCGCGATTCTGCGCGAGGACTGGGCCGCACGCGAAGCAAAGCAAACGGCGCAAGCCAAGCCTGCGCGCGAATAGGCGCGTGAAGCTGCGGCGATCGTGACGGAAGGAACGGACTAGGCGTGGCCGACTTGGCTGGAGAGCTTCGTGAAGTCGATGCCGATCTTGGTGATCGCCCGCTCCCATTTGCCGTCGAGCTCGGAGCCGAAGATGAGACCTTCGTCGGCGCCGACATGGAGCCAGCCGTTCTTCTGCATCTCTTCCTCGAGCTGGCCCGGGCCCCAGCCGGCGTAGCCCAGCGCCAGCATGCAGCGCCGCGGGCCGGCGCCGGTCGCCATGTCGCGAAGGATGTCGACGGTGGCCGTGAGCGACACCTGGTCGTCCACGCGCAGCGTCGCGCCCTGGTAATAGTCGGTGGAGTGAAGCACGAAGCCGCGCCCGGTTTCGACCGGACCGCCGAAATGGACGTGAATGTTGCGCGCCGCGTCGGTAACGCCGATGCTGAGCTGCTGCAGCAGGTCGGGGAAGGTGATCGAGCCCAGGACGCGGTTCAGCACCAGGCCCATCGCGCCGTCTTCAGTGTGGGCGACCATGTAGATGATGGTGCGCGCAAAGCGCGGGTCGCGCATTTGCGGCATCGCGACCAGCAGTTGCCCGGCCAAGGAGCCGAATGTGTTGCGGTCCATCATCTCTACCGACCCAGATATGCCGTTTCCTTTCCCGCCGCAAGACGCCTTCAACAAGGCGTGATCGCCGCGACCTCCGCCCCCTTCCTATACTCAGGGATAAGAGGGTTGGATTACGAGTCTAGGCTATCCGGCACTGGTTAAGAAACCGTGAGAATGAGACGATTCAAAGGCAAAACATTGTGGCGCGCCGCGACACGGCATCGCCGCGCGGCGCTTGGCCTTCTTTTCGCGGTTGCGGTATCGGCCGCTTTGGCGCCCTCGCCCTTACGGGCTCAATCGAGCGGCTGGGGCGGCATCGCCGAAACCCAGGTGCGGCTGGTCTCCGCCGCGACCGCGACGGGAGACGCCGGCACCGTGACCCTCGGCCTCCAGTTCCGCATGCACAAGGATTGGAAAGTCTACTGGCGCTCGCCGGGGGATGCCGGGTATCCGCCGGTGCTCGACTGGAGCGGATCGAAGAATCTCGAGGAGGCGAAGGTGTCGTGGCCGGCGCCGTCGCGCTTCAGCGTGCTCGGCTTCGAGACCATCGGCTATCACGAAGAGGTGGTGCTGCCCATCACCGTGCGCCTGGCACGCCCGCGCGAGGCCGCTTCCTTGTCTTTGGCGGTGGATTACCTCACCTGCTCCGAGATCTGCGTTCCGGCGAGCGCGAAGCTGTCTCTCGACCTGCCGGCCGGGCCGGCCAGCCCTTCCGAGTTCGCAAGCACGATCGCCGGCTACGTGGCGCGCGTTCCCGGCGACGGATCGAAATACGGTCTTGCGATCGAGCATGTCGCCGCGGGCGGCACATTGGAAAAGCCGACGCTCGAAATCTCGGCGCGGGCAAAACAGCCGTTCGATAAACCCGATGTGTTCGTCGAAGGGCCGAAAAAGCTGCGCTTCGGCCCGCCGCAGGTGACGCTGGGCGACGATGGGCTGAGCGCGCAGCTTTCAGTTCCCGTGGACGCGGTCGCGGGCGCCGAAGCGAAGCTGATGGGCGACACGGTGACGCTGACGCTTATCGACGGCGCGCGGGCGATGGAAAAATCGGCCACCGCCGCCGCCGGCGCGCCCTTGCCGGAAGCGCCGCGCGAGGCCGCGTCGCTTTCCTATTTCTTCGGCATTCTCGGGATCGCCGTGCTGGGCGGCCTCATCCTCAATCTCATGCCCTGCGTGCTCCCGGTTCTTTCCTTGAAGCTCTTGAGCGTGGTCGCGAGCGGCGGGCGCGGAACCAAGGCGGTGCGCATCGCGTTTCTGGCGACAGCCGGCGGCGTCGTCGCCAGCTTTCTCCTGCTCGCCGCGGCGGTCGTCGCATTCAAGGAGGCGGGGTATCTGGTGGGGTGGGGCGTCCAGTTTCAGCATCCCGCGTTCCTGATCGTCATGGTCCTGCTGCTGGCGCTGTTCGCCTGCAATCTTTGGGGGTTGTTCGAGATCAGGCTCCCCGGCTGGCTGGCGGATACGGCGGCGCGCCCGGTCGACTCCCACAGCCTCGCCGGAAATTTCGCGACCGGCGCGTTTGCGACCTTGCTGGCCACCCCGTGCAGCGCGCCATTTCTGGGAACCGCCGTCGGCTTCGCGTTATCGAGGGGCGCGTTCGAGATCTTCGCCGTGTTTGCGGCGCTCGGCGCCGGGCTGGCGCTTCCCTATCTTGCGGTCGCGGCCAGCCCCCATGTGGCGAAGTTCCTGCCGCGGCCGGGGCATTGGATGATCACCCTCAAGCGCATTCTCGCCTTGGCCCTGGCGGCGACGGCGGTGTGGCTGCTGACGGTGCTGGCGATGCAAACCTCCGCCACGGCGGCGCTGATCGTGGCGGCCTTGGCCGCCGGATTTGCCCTGGCCTTCGTCGGCTTGAGGAAGAGCCGGTCGCGCGCGCGGATCGCGGCGGTCGCCGCACTTTCGCTGCTTGCCTTGCTGGTGCCGTCGCTGTTTCCGGGCGGCGGGCGGGAAATCCCATCGCCGCGCCAAGGCCTGTGGCGGGGATTCGACCTGGCGTCGATCCCGAGTCTGGTTGCGACCGGCCATGTGGTGCTGGTGGACGTGACGGCGGACTGGTGCATCACCTGCAAGGCGAACGAGGCCTTTGTCTTGAGCGACCCCAGCATCATCGCGCTGCTGACCGGCGACAATGTCGTGGCCATGCGCGCCGATTGGACCCGGCGCGACGATGCGATCGCCCGCTACCTGAAGCAGTTCGGGCGCTACGGAATTCCCTTCAACGCCGTCTACGGGCCCGGGGCCCCCGGCGGCATCGTCCTTCCCGAGCTGTTGACGAAAGGGGCGGTGCGCCGCGCCATCCTGCGTTCCGGCTCCGGGCCCGGCCCGGGCGCCGGGTCGGCCCGCCCGGCGGACGGCGGCAGGGGGTGACGGGCGGGCCGCAAGACCTTATCTTCAGATCGAGTTTCCGGAGCGACGGCGGGCCTCCGCATTCGCCGGCATGAACGCTCTTGCGATCCACGAACCAGGGGGAATGCGATGACCATAAAAGTTGGCGATAAAATTCCGTCCGGTACGCTCACGAGAATGACCAAGAACGGGCCCGCGCCCGTTTCGACCGACGAGATTTTCAAGGGCAAGCGGGTGGCGGTCTTTGCCGTGCCCGGCGCCTTTACCCCCACCTGCTCGGCCGCGCACCTGCCCGGGTTCCTGAAGAAGGCGAAGGCCTTCAAGGCCAAGGACGTGGACGCCATCGTTTGTCTTTCCGTGAATGATCCGTTCGTGATGGGCGCCTGGGCCAAGGACCAGAAAGTCGGCGACAAGATCATGATGCTGGCCGACGGCAGCGGCGACTACACGCGCGAGCTCGGCCTCGAGCTCGACCTGCGCAAGGCCGGGTTGGGGATGCGCTCGCGGCGCTATTCCATGCTGGTGGAGGACCGGGTGGTGAAGCGCCTGAACCTGGACGAAGGCGGCGCGCTGGAAAAGAGCAAGGCCGAGGTTCTGCTGGAGCAGATCTGAGCCGGCGTTCGCCTCATACTTTGCGGATTTCGGCGATCGCCTTGCGGGCGAGTTCATCGGCCCGCTCGTTCTCGGCATGGCCGGAGTGGCCGCGGACCCAGTGCCATTCGATCTTATGGCGCTCGATCGCGGCCTCCAGCCTCTTCCACAGTTCGATGTTCTTCACCGGCTTGCGATCGGCGGTCTTCCAGCCGCGCAGCTTCCAGTCGTGAATCCAGCGGGTGATGCCGTCGCGCACGTACTGGCTGTCGGTGGTGAGGCGCACGCGCGACGGGCGCGTCAGGGCCTCGAGCGCCGCAATCGCCGCCATCAGCTCCATGCGGTTGTTGGTGGTGGCGTCTTCGCCCCCCGACAATTCCTTCTCCACGCCTTTGTAGCGCAAGATTGCGCCCCAGCCGCCCGGGCCGGGATTGCCGCTGCAGGCGCCGTCGGTGAAGATCTCGACGACGTCCTTGTCTTTCGCGGTCATGCTCAATCCAGGCCGTAGGCGCCGGGCCCGGTGACGCCCTGGTGGAAGCGCAGCTTGTCCCGGTATTCGAGCGGGTCCTTGCGGCTCACCATCGCGCCTTCGGGGTGATGCAGCCAATCGTAGAGCCGCGTCAGCAGGAAGCGCAGGGCGGCGCCGCGCGCGAGAATGGGGAGCGCCGCCAGCTCTTCCTGCGAAAACGGGCGCAGCTTGCGATAGCGGGTGAGCAGATTGCGCGCCTTGGTGACGTTGAAGCTGCGGTCCTTCTCGAAACACCAGGCGTTGAGGCAGATGGCGAGGTCGTAGGCGAACAAGTCGGTGCAGGCGAAGTAGAAGTCGATCAGCCCCGAGAGCTTGTCGCCCAGGAAGAATACGTTGTCGGGGAAAAGATCGGCGTGGATGACGCCCTTGGGCAGGTTTTTCGGCCAGGATTTTTCCAGAACGTCGAGCTCGCCCGCGATCTCGGACACGAGTTCCGCGCGGATCTCATGGGTGCGGTCGGCGCAGGCGTTGAACAACGGCCGCCAGCCCGCGACCGAAAGCGCGTTCTCGCGTTGCGTCGGGAAAGACTGGCCGGCGAGATGGAGCTTGGCGAGCGCCGCGCCCAGCTCCGCGCAATGGTGCGGCGCGATGCGGCGCGGCCACATGCCGGCCAGGAAGGTGACGATGGCGGCGGGCCTTCCCGCCAGCTCGCGCAGCGCCGCCCCGTCGCGGCCATGCAGCGGCGTCGGGCAAGCGATGCCGTTTTTCGCCAGATGCTCCATGAGGCCGAGGAAGAACGGCAGGTCCGCTTTCGCCACTCTTTTTTCGTAGAGCGTCAGGATGAAGCTGCCGCGATCGGTCTGGAGGATGTAGTTCGAGTTCTCGACCCCTTCGGCGATTCCCTTGAAGGAGACGGGCGCGCCGATGTCGTATTGACCGACGAATTCCGCCAGTTCCTCGTCGGAGACTTCGGTATAGACGGCCATGATCTTCCCAGGGCGGCTGAGCCGGTGAGCGGCGTATTTCTCGTGACGCGGCCGCTCCCCCCGCGGCGGCGCACCGAAGGTAATACAGCCGTCCCGGCATAGGAAGGGGCGGCCCAGCCGGGGAGATCGCGGCATGCCGAAGCCGCGCGCCGCCGCGCCGGTGCGGATGTTCTTCGCCCCCGACCCGGAAATGCGTGTCCGCGGGAGTCGCCGTGCCGCCGGTTCGGCGCCCGTCGTCGGCTCCTCCCGTCACCTTCATCGTTCTTGACAAGATCGGATTATATTCCTATACTGGCCGGGCGATCCTTTCCGGGGGACCCATGCCGCCCGGCAAGCCGAACCCGCTATTCCTGTCGAAAAGCTTCATCGAAGCTGGGCAGAACATGCTGATGCATGCGATCCGCTGGCAACGCGCGAGAAGGAACGGAATCCCCGAAACCCCATGGGCACCGCCGGGTGCTTCTGACGCGGGCGACGCGGGCCTCAATCCGCGGTCTCCCCCCGCCGCGGCCGGCCCGCCCGCGCCGGCTGGCGGTCTGCTTGCTCGGTATTTCGCGGCGCAAGACGCACCGCAGGACCCGCGGCGCGGGCTGCTCGATCTCGATAACGAGGCGATGGCCCGAGCCTTCGCATCGCTTTCTCCGCACGCCGCTCCGGGGATGTCGGTCATGTCGGCGGCGGCCCGGTTCCTGGCCCAGACGGGAACGGGTCCCTTCGCCGGCGCGCTGCCGGCCGACGCGCAGCCGGAGCCGTTGCCGGCGCCGCAGCCGCAGGCTCACACAGCGCAGCCGAACCAATATTTGCAGGGTGGCTTAGGCGCGGGGCCGGATTGGCGCGATCAATTCTCGTCAGCGTTCGGCGAAACACCGCCGCCGCCCGGCGATTTGGCAGGGAATGCACGCGATCCGCAACGCGGCCCGCCGCTCTTCAACCCGCCGCCTCCCGTCGCTGCGGAGCTGCCGGAGTTTCGCAGCCCGGCGTTTTTGA
>DATDPM010000004.1:0-12858 GCA_035292745.1 Alphaproteobacteria bacterium
GTACCGGTTGAGATTGCCCAGCATCTGATCGAGAATCGTCAGGTGCTTGCCCTTGGTCGGCGTGGTCCGGGCCACCGGCGACACGTCCTTGGCTTCGTCCAGCCCGTACTGGTGGATGCCGTTGACCTTTCCGTTCTGATCGAAGCTGATCGCCACGACCTTCTGTTCCTCGACGGTGGGCGTGAAGAAGGCGATCTGACTGGTACGCTTGGTGATGTAGTACCAGGTCTTCTCGCCGTACACCGTCTCGGTCGATGGCGTGCCGATGAGTTTCTTGACGTCGTCCTCGGTCTGCACGCCGGGCTCGATCGTGGCGAGCTTCACCTGGTCCGGGATCTGCCCGTCGGTATGGATCATCGGCGAGCAGCCGCAAAGAATTGCGGCGCCGAGCGCGACACCCAAGGCGTTCAAAATCGTCTGTCTCGATCCCATGTGAGTGGCTTGAAATTGGCACTGGACCCGGCTTCGTGTCAACCCGGCCGCATCGGCCAAAAATGCGGTAAAGCGGCACTGCCGCGGCCTCAAGGGTTGATTCCGCGAACACCCCGCCCTAATTTCGCGGCGCGGCTTTCTGCGCGCGAGCTTCGGCCGGCGCCCGGTCCCCTGGAGGGCAAGATGGTTGCAATGGAACGGCTTGAGGCCGAATTTTCCCGCTTGGTCGATATCGAAAGCCTCGGGGAAGACGAGCTTCAGCGCAAAATCGAGGCCAATGAGGCGGAGCGCGAGGCGCTGGCGCGCCGATTCGGTCTTCTCGCTTTGGACAGCTTGCGCGCCACGGTCGACATCCGCCGCGTGAGCCGCGGCGCCGTGCGCGTCCATGCCGATTTCGAGGCCGATGTCGTGCAATCCTGCGTCGTGACGCTGGAGCCGGTGGCGGCCCATATCGCCGACAGCTTCGCCGTCACCTTCGTGCCGGAGGCGGAGTTGGACACCAGCGCGGAACTGGAGCTCTCGCCGGCCGCCGAGGACCTGCCGGAGCCGCTCATCGGCGGCGTCATCGATATCGGCGAGGCGGTGGCCCAGCATCTGGCGCTCGCCCTCGACCCATACCCCCGCGCCCCGGGGGTTCGGTTCGAGGCGGCGAAGTACCCGGCGCTGGCCCCGAAAACCGGCGAAAACGGCCCGTTCGCGACGCTCGCATCGTTGCGGAAAAGGGGGCAAGATTAACCATTGGCGGGGGAAGCGGGTTGCCCGCGCCGCGGTTTTCGATTAATTAGGCGACCGCCCAGGACGGGCCAAACGAGGGATAGGGCATGGCAGTTCCGAAAAAGAAGACATCGAAGTCACGTCGCGACATGCGCCGGTCTCATCACGCGCTGAAGCCGGCGGCCTATGTCGAATGCCCGAATTGCGGCGAGGTGAAGCGGCCGCACCACGTGTGCCCCTCGTGCGGTCACTACAACGAACGCGAAGTGATTCCGGTCGAAGGGGCGTAGCCCGCTCGTTTTTCGCTCCAGGGGGAATCCGGTGGCTCGACACCTGACGATCGCGCTCGACGCCATGGGCGGCGACCGCGCCCCCGAGATGGTGGTGCGCGGGGCCGAGCTGGCGCGTCAACGCTTTCCTTCCGTGCATTTCCTCATGTTCGGCTCGGCCAGCCAGGTCGAGCCGCTGATAGAACGGTTCCCCGGGCTCGGCGCCGCGACCACGCTCCGGCACACGGACGAGGTCGTGACCGGCGATGCCAAGCCGTCCCAGGCGCTGCGGACCGGGCGCAATACCAGCATGCGGCTCGCCGTCGACGCGGTTTTGTCCGGCGAGGCGGACGGCGTGGTTTCGGCGGGCAATACCGGCGCGCTCATGGCGATCGCGAAATTCGTCCTGAAGATGCATCCGCAGATCGACCGGCCGGCCATCGCCAGTTTTTTCCCGACCTTGCGCGGGGAAAGCGTCATGCTCGATCTCGGCGCCAATGTCGAATGCGACGCCAACAATCTGGTGCAATTTGCCGTGATGGGCGAGGTGTTCGCGCGGGCCGTGCTGGGGCTCTCGAATCCCACCATCGGTCTGCTCAACGTCGGCGCGGAAGAGCTGAAGGGCCATGAGGCGGTGCGCCAGGCGGCGGCGATCTTGCGCGATACCAAGCTGCCCATCCGTTTCCACGGCTTCATCGAAGGCGACGACATCGGCGCCGGCACGGTAGACGTGATCGTCACCGACGGTTTCACGGGAAACATCGCGCTCAAGACCATCGAGGGCACGGCGCGGCTGTTTTCGGTTTTCTTGCGTGAATCCTTCCGCAGCTCTTTGGCCGCGCGCATCGGCTATTTCTTGTGCCGGCCGGCGCTGCAGAAGCTGCGAATGCGGCTTGATCCTCGGCGCTACAACGGCGCGATCTTGCTGGGCCTGAACGGAATCGTCGTGAAAAGCCACGGCGGCACGGACGCCATCGGCTTCGCCAACGCCATTGGCGTAGCCGTGGATATGGTGGCCAACGACTACAGCAAGACCATCAAGGACGAACTGGAACGCTTGAGCGGCGATCGGGAACTGGGCGCGCGGGCGGCTGCGGTGTAATGGTGCCGCGCTCCCAAGTCGCGGGCTGCGGATCCTATCTTCCGGCACGCATCGTCACGAACGAAGAGCTCTCGCAACGCCTCGACACCAACGACGAGTGGATCGTCGAGCGCACCGGCATCCGCCAGCGCCATATCGCCGCCGAGGGCGAGCTGACATCCCATCTCGCGACCCGGGCGGCGGCGGCCGCGCTCGCCGACGCCGGCGTCGCCGCCGGCGACGTCGATCTCATCATCGTCGCCACAAGCACCCCGGACGAGACCTTTCCCGCCACCGCCACCCGGGTCCAGGCGGCGCTCGGCATCACGAAGGGCGCCGCCTTCGACCTCCAGGCGGTCTGCACCGGCTTCGTCTATGCGCTCGCGGTGGCCGACGGCATGATCCGGCTGGGGAGCGCCAATACGGCCATCGTCATCGGCGCCGAGACCTTCTCGCGCATCCTCGATTGGACGGACCGCGGTACCTGCGTGTTGTTCGGGGACGGCGCCGGCGCCTTGGTGCTAAAGCGCGGGCAGGGTGAGGGCAAGGCAAGCGACCGCGGCATCCTTTCGACCCATCTTCATGCCGACGGGCGGTACCACGACCTGCTCTATGTCGACGGCGGACCGTCTTCGACCCAGACAGCCGGATACCTCCGCATGCAAGGGCAGGAAATTTTTCGTCACGCGGTGGTCAAGCTGTACGACGTCGTGAACGAGGCGCTTGCCGCAAACGGCCTCGAAATCTCCGATATCGACTGGCTCGTGCCGCATCAGGCGAACCGGCGCATCATGACCGGAACCGCGCGCAAGCTTGGGCTTTCCGAAGAGCGCATCGTGATCACCATCGATCGCCACGCCAACACATCCGCGGCATCGATTCCGTTGGCGCTGTGCGAAGCGGCGAAAGACGGCCGCCTCAAGCCGGGTCATCTTGTGATGCTGGAGGCGATCGGCGGCGGCCTGACCTGGGGTTCGTGTCTGTTGCGCTGGTGATCGGCGCAAGAACGATGCCGCTGCTTCGCAATTGACGCGCTCGGGTGGCGCGGATAGCCTTTGCTTGAAGGGGGAAGGGAATGACCGGAAAAACCATTACCCGATCGGACCTTAGCGAGGCCGTTTACGAAGAGGTCGGCCTGTCGCGCAATGAGTCGGCGGAACTGGTCGAATCAGTGCTGCAGCAGATTGCGGATGCTTTGAGCCGCGGCGAGATGGTGAAAATCTCGTCCTTCGGCAGCTTCTCGGTGCGCCAGAAGGGGCGCCGCGTGGGACGCAATCCGAAGACCGGCGAGGAAGTGCCGATTCTGCCGCGCCGCGTCCTCGTGTTCCGGGCCTCGCATGTGCTGAAGGACCGGATCAACAAGGCGCTGTCCGGGGAGGCCCGGGGCGCCACCCGCGCCACGACCTGATCATGGCCACGCCGGCACGCGTTGCGGCGCCGCGGCGGCTCCACAAGTCCCCGTCGGCGTTCCGGACCATCAGCGAAGTATCGGGCGAACTCGACGTGCCCCAACATGTCCTGCGATTCTGGGAAACCAAGTTCGCGCAACTGCGTCCCCTGAAAAGGGGCGGCGGACGCCGCTATTACCGGCCCGAGGATGTCGAGCTCCTGGGGCGCATCCGCGAGTTGCTGTACCGCGACGGCTACACGATCAAAGGCGTCCAGCGGCTGTTCCGGAACGAGGGCGGCAAGGCTCCGCGCGGCATGGAATCCGACCGCGACGACCCTTCGGACGTCGCGCCCGCCATCTTCCCGGCAATCCCACCCGCTTCTTCGCATCCGGGCGACGGGCGGGACCAGCGCGCGGTGCTCGAGGCGGTGCTCCGGGATCTCCTGGAAATCCGCAATTTCCTGCGTGCCCGGGCGCAGGTGGACGACGACTAGACCGGCATTGCGCGCGTCAGGGCCCGCTTGTATATAGCGCAAACGCGGCGAAGCCTTGGTTCTCCACGCCGCGATCGTCGCTAAGGTCGGAGCGTAGCGCAGCCTGGTAGCGCATCAGACTGGGGGTCTGGGGGTCGCGGGTTCAAATCCCGCCGCTCCGACCAGCGGCGGCAGGAGCGTTGGCGGCCGGGACGTTGTTGCGTTGCGCGGAACCGGCGCTATTCCGTTCGACATCCCGGGCGCGGAACTGTCCCACGACGGTCCTCTTTGCAGCTTCGATACGTTTCTTTCGAAATACAAACTCGCTGATCCGGCTCTGACCGCGCTTGCCGTGATCGTGCGGGGCGCCGATACCGGACGGCTCGACCTTGCGCCCGAGGCGCCCGGCCTGCTTGCGCTGTCGCTCGGCCTATCGGTGCTGTTCCGGGACGATCACGAAATGTTGCGCCACGGGATGGTGGTGTATGATGCACTTTACGCTTGGCTCAAGGAGGCGCGCGGCGAGGCCCATGGCTGGCCGCCCGGGTCCTGATCGGCACCGCGGTTTCAATAGTCGATGGGAGACATGAGATGACCCGGATCGTCGCCGCATTTGTCCTCGCGCTCGGCTTGCTTGCGCCCCACGCGGGGTTCGCCGCGGAGTCCCGTCACGCCACGGTTTATAAGGACCCGGCCTGCGGCTGCTGCGCGGATTACATCGAATATCTGCGCAGGAACGGATTCGAGGTCGATGTCGTCGAGACTGCGGATGTTTCGTCGGTGAAGGCAATATACGGCGTTCCGGCCGAGTTGGCCGGCTGTCACACCGCGATTCTCGGCAACTACGTCGTCGAGGGGCATGTGCCGGTTTCGGCGATCAACAGGCTCTTGGCCGAAAAGCCCTCGATCAAGGGCATCGCCTTGCCGGGCATGCCGGCGGGGTCCCCGGGGATGGGCGGCGAAAAATCGGACCCGCTCGTGATTTATGAAATCGCCGACGGCCCGGCCAAGGTGTTCGCCACCGAGTGACGCCGGGCGCAGCACAACGCGCCGCTACCGCGGGATTCGCATCCGCGGCTTGTGGCCTTCTTACATTTAAGTGATTGATAAATAACGAGAAAAGCGCGTTTTCCCCATGGCCGCAATTCTGAACGCCAGATGAACGGCCCGCTCAGCATCGGTTCAGCGTGGCCGTGACATATTGCCGCATCGTTAAACCCATACGTCAAAAAGGGAGCACCACCATGGCTTGGACAACTCCGAAGATCGTTGAGATCTGCGTCGGCCTCGAGATCAACAGCTACGCTTGCGCCGAGGTCTAATCCGAAAGTTCTGTCGACAGAGAATTCGGAAAAACGGGCGGGGCCATGGGTCCCGCCCGTTTCATTTTGGGCACTTTCAATTCGGTGTAAGCCAGCGGGGCCGCGAGGCGCGGCAGCGATCAGGCCCGCCGCCGCAGCCCGTCGCGGGACAGGCAGTGCCGCACCGTAGCGAGAAAGTTCAGCACCGGCGTCGGTTTCACGAGATAGGCATCGCAGCCGGCCGCTTCGCTGCGCTGTCTGTTTTCCTCGGTGGCCATGGCCGTGACCACGATGATCGGCGTGTGCCGCAGCCGCGGATGGCTGCGGATCTGGCGAATGACCTCGAACCCGGATACCAGCGGCAGCCGGATGTCGGTAACGATGAGGTCCGGTTCAAACTCGATGGCGAGGCGCAGCGCCTCAAGACCATTGCGCGCGTCAATGACCGACAATTGCGCCTGCTCCAGCAACAGGCGGTAGAGGCGCAAGCTGGCCTCGTCGTCGTCCACGATTAACGCAGTTCTCGCCACGTCCCCTCGATCCTTGCGATGTAGCGTCGTAAGCGCAGCGATGTAGCGTCGTAAGCGCATCTTAGCGCTTCGCCCCCATATAATGGGGCATTGTGTTATCCTGACGCAAAATATTGACAGAGACAAGATACTTTGTGTTTGGCGGCCGAAGCCCTACGAAATATTGTGGGATGGTCGCGGCCCACGCCGTGATTGCCCTTTTCACGAGTGCGACAGGGGATGCTTTAGCGGCGCGCCGGCGCCCACCACGTAAAACTCGCCGCTGCTGATGTGCCGGTTGCCCTCGCGCCGGGGCGCGGGCCTCGGCTGCTAGCTCGCTCCAGGCGCGATATCGGGAGACGCGGGAATGCCGTTCGAATTCGTTTACATCACCGCCGCTTCGCCCGATCAGGCGCGCATCATCGGCCGCACGCTCGTCGAGGAACGCTTGGCGGCTTGCGCCAACGTTTTCGACAACATGACCTCGTTCTACTGGTGGGAGGGCAAGATCGACCAGGCGCAGGAAGCCGTCGTGGTCGCCAAGACCAGGGCGGATCTGGTTCCTGCGGTCGTCGCCCGCGTCAAGGCGCTGCACAGCTATGCCTGTCCGTGCATCGTCGCCCTGCGATTGACGCAAGGAAACGCCGATTTCCTCCAATGGATCGCCCGCGAAACGCGGCCCAAAACCAAGCGCAAACGCGCCGCGCGCGGAAAATCCCAAGCGAAAGCGAGGACGTGATCGGGCGGAACAGGCGATCCTGCCCGGCTTCAACACTGTCAGCCTCGACTTCCATCGGCGGGTTTCTTGGGCGCCGGCCGGTTGAGCTGGTCGCGGACGAGCCGGCGATAGACCGGATCGTAAATGATTCGCTCGAGGTCGAACTCCGGCTCGTTGGCTGCAGCCGCGGAATGAGCCGGGCGCGGCGCCGGCATGGGCCTGTTTGTCAGCATTTCCATGGCGTGACGGCCTTCGATTGTTGTCATTCGCCCTACTGTCCTAAATACCGGCGCATTGGGGCGGCGGATGGGCCGAATCATGGCGAAAGCGTGGTTTTTGCTGTGTCTTTTCTGTGAGTGACCCAGGCCCTACTATAATACCGCCGCCTCAATCCGCTCGAATGAAAGCGGAAATCGCGGTTGACGGTGGCCGTTTCCGTGGCATACTGCGCCGCTTTTCGGGGGTCCGGCAGCGCCGGGCCCCGTAATTTTTTCGAAATTGTGCGAGCCATGAAGACCGTTTCCATCAAACCCGCCGAAGTGCAGAAGAAATGGCTCCTGATCGACGCCGACGGGCTCATCCTGGGCCGGCTCGCGACGATCATCGCCAGCAGGCTGCGCGGCAAGCACAAGCCGAGCTTCACGCCGCACGTGGACTGCGGAGACAACATCGTTGTCGTCAACGCGGCGAAGGTGCGCGTCACCGGCAAGAAGCTGACCGACAAGGTCTTCTACTGGCACAGCGGCCATCCGGGCGGAATCAAGTCGCGCACCGCGGGCGCCACGCTGGAAGGCAAGCACCCGGAGCGCCTGCTTCTGAAGGCCGTCGAGCGGATGATCCCGCGCGGGCCGTTGGGCCGGGTCCAGATGGGAAATCTGCGGGTCTATCCCGGGCCTGACCATCCCCACGGGGCGCAGAATCCCGAGCCGCTCGATGTGGCGGGGATGAACGCGAAGAACAGGAGGATCGCGTGAGTATGGCCGAAGACCAGCCGACGCTCGCCGACGTCATGCCCAAGATCCCGGGGGTTCCCGAGGTGCAGGGGACAGTGGCGGAGAAACCCGAGCCCAAGCTCGATGCCCAGGGCCGCGCCTATGCCACCGGCAAACGCAAGAATGCGGTGGCGCGCGTCTGGCTGAAGCCGGGGACCGGGCGGATGCTCATCAACGGCCGCGAGGACCAGGTCTATTTCGCCCGGCCCGTTCTGCGCATGCTGATCAATCAGCCTTTCCAGGCGGTCAATCGCGCCTCGCAATACGACGTATTCTGCACGGTGAGCGGCGGCGGCCTTTCCGGCCAGGCGGGCGCGGTGCGCCACGGCATCAGCAAGGCGCTGTCGTATTACGAGCCGGAGCTGCGCAAGACGCTCAAGACCGGCGGTTTCCTCACCCGCGACGCCCGCGTGGTCGAACGCAAGAAGTACGGACGCCGCAAGGCGCGCCGCAGCTTCCAGTTCTCCAAGCGATGATCTGACCGGGGCACTCGCGACCGAGCAAAACCAGGACGCCCCCAGGGGCGTCCTTTTTGTTGAAGCCAAGGAAAGCGGGCAGGGCGCCATTGATTTGCGCGAGCCCATCTCTATTCTGGGATCGAAGGATGAAAACGACATCGAATGCCATAGAAGCCGGCGTCATCGGGGCGAGCGGCTACACCGGCGCCGAGTTGGTGCGGCTGCTGGGGCGTCATTCCGGCGTGAAACTGCGGGCGCTTACGGCGGATCGCAACGCCGGCCGCGCATTGCAGTCCGTCTTTCCCCATCTGGCGGATCTCGAATTGCCGACGCTTACGGCCTACGAGGACGCGAAGCTCGACGCGCTCGATGTCGTGTTCTGCTGCCTGCCGCACGGCACGACGCAAACTGTCGTGGCGAACCTGCCGCGCGGGCCCAAGGTGATCGATCTTTCCGCCGACTTCCGGCTCAAGGACGCGGCAACCTACGAGAAATGGTACGGGCATCCGCATCAGGCGCTTAAGCTTCAGGCGGAAGCGATCTATGGGCTCACCGAATTCGCGCGGGGCAAGGTCGCGAAGGCGCGGCTCGTGGCAAACCCCGGCTGTTACCCGACGGCGGCGCAATTGCCCCTCGTTCCCTTGCTTGAAGCCGGGCAAATCGAATCGGACGGCATCGTGATCGATGCCAAGTCGGGCGTTTCCGGCGCCGGGCGCGCCGCCAAGGAAGCGGTCATGTTCGCCGAGGTGTCGGAAGGCATCCACGCCTATGGCGTCGCCAACCATCGCCACGCGCCCGAGATCGAGCAAGAACTGTCGGCCGCGGCGGGACGCGACGTGATCGTCACCTTCACGCCCCATCTCGTGCCCATGAACCGGGGTATCCTGGCCACCATCTACGTGACGCTGGCCAACGGCGCATCGGCCGATGACTTGGGCGAGACGTTGCGCGCCCGGTTCCGGGACGAGCCGTTCGTCAAGATCGTGGGCGACGGCGTAACGCCCGCGACGCGCCATGTCCGCGGTTCGAACCAGTGCCATATCGGCGTCTACGCCGACCGGGTTCCGGGCCGCGCCATCCTGATTTCCGCCCTCGACAATCTGGTGAAGGGGGCGTCGGGCCAGGCGGTGCAAAACATGAATCTCATGTTCGGGTTGCCCGAAACCGCGGGGCTCGAGCAGGAGCCGTTGTTCCCGTGACGCCGCCGCGCGGAAAAGAATCGCGCCTGTCGGGGCTGGTTTTGCCCTACCGCAATCACACGCCCGAGATCGCGCCCGACGTGTTCCTGGCGCCGGGATCGGCGGTCATCGGCAATGTCGCGATCGGGGCGGGGAGCAGCGTGTGGTTCAATGCCGTGGTGCGCGGCGACGTGAACGAGATTCGCATCGGCCAGCGCTCGAATCTTCAGGACGGCACGGTCGTGCATGTCACGAGCGACGGGTTCGGCACCTATATCGGCAACGATATTACCGTCGGCCACAAGGCGATCCTGCACGCTTGCACGCTTCAGGACGGCTGCCTCGTCGGCATGGGAGCCGTGCTCATGGACGGTGTCGTGGTCGAATCCGGCGCCATGGTCGCGGCCGGGGCGCTGGTGACGTTCAACAAGCGCGTCAAGTCGGGGGAGCTGTGGGCAGGAAGCCCGGCGCGGTGCTTCCGCAAGATGAACGACGACGAATTCGCCCAGATCGCGGCCTCGGCCAAGGTTTACGCGCGTCTGGCGCAGGAATACCGCGCGGCGCTTAGCTCGTCTGAAGCTTGACGTAAGAGCCCGGCGCATTCTCGATCGGCTTGAATACGCCGCAGCCGGGCTGACGTGCCGGCACCTTCTTGCCCGCGAAGCGCGCCACCCACTTCGCCCAGTCATCCCACCACGAGCCGGGCGCCTGCGTCGCGCCGTGGAGCCAGGCATCCGGATCCTTCGGCGTCTTGGCGTTGGTCCAATAGCAGTACTTATTGGCGGCAGGCGGATTGACGACGCCCGCGATGTGCCCCGAGGCGGTCAACACGAACCGCACCGGGCCGGAGAGATGCTGCGTCGCCGCATATGTGGATATCCACGGCGCGATGTGGTCCTCTCGCGTGGAAAGGATATAGGACGGAATCTTGATCTTGCGGATGTCGACCGGAACTTTGTTGACGACGATGCCGCCGGCCTCGATCAGCTTGTTCTCCTGATACATCTTTCGCAGATAGAAGCTGTGCATGGCCGCGGGCATGCGCGTCGAATCGCTGTTCCAGTAAAGCAGATCGAAGGGGAAGGGGTCCTTGCCCAGCAGATAGTTGTTCACCACGAACGACCAGATCAGGTCGTTCGCGCGCAGCATGTTGAACGTGGCGGCCATTTCGTGGCCTTCGAGATACCCCTTCTCGTTCATCTTGCTTTCGAGAACGCTCAGCTGCTCTTCGTCGATGAAGACCGAAAGCTCGCCCGCTTCGGCGAAGTCGATCATGGTGGTGAGGAAGGTCGCGCTCACGATCCGCTCGTCGCCCTTGGCGGCGAGATAAGCGAGCGTGGAGGCGAGCAGCGTGCCGCCCAAACAATAGCCGACGACGTTGATCTCTTTCTGCTTGGTCGCTTTTGCGATGATGTCGAGGGCCTCGATCGGACCCTGCAGCATGTAATCGTCGAAGGTCTTCTGCGCGAGGTTCTCGTCCGGGTTGACCCACGAGATCACGAACACGGTGTGGCCTTGCTCTACGATCCAGCGAATGAGCGAGTTCTTCTCGCGCATGTCGAGGATGTAGAACTTGTTGATCCACGGCGGCACGATCAGTAGCGGGCGCTCGTAGACCTGTTTGGTCGTCGGCGTGTACTGGATGAGCTGCATCAATTCGTTTTGATAGATCACCTTGCCCGGCGTCAGGGCGAGGTTTTCGCCGACCTTGAAGGCGTTGGGATCGGTCATTTTGATTCGCAGCCGCCCTTCGCCGCGCTCGAGATCTTCGAGAAGATTGCTCAGACCTTTGAGAAGGTTCTCGCCGCCGCTCTCTATGGTCGTGCGAAGGACTTCCGGATTCGTCAGCACGAAGTTGCTGGGCGACAGCGCGTCGACGAACTGGCGCGTGTAGAAATCAACCTTGCGCGCCGTCTTGTCGTCGAGACCCTCCACTTCTTTCACGGTGGACTGCATCCACCGCGACGACAGCAGATAGGACTGTTTGATGAAATCGAACAGCGTGTTGTCTTCCCACGCCGAGTCCTTGAAGCGCCGGTCGCTCTCGTTGGCCAGGACCACGGGCTCGGCCGGCTCGCCCATCATGCGCCGCGCCGTGGTCTGCCACAGGTTCATATAGTCTTCCCACAGCGACATCTGGGCACGAACGAGCCGGGCCGGATCGCTCATCATCCGGGCGGTCAGCTCCATGAACGCCATGCCGATGTTCAGGGGATCGTAGCTGTCGACCGAACCGTTGCCCGAGTGGCGCTGGAGGAAGCCGGCGACCAGGCGCTGCGTACGCTCGGCGATGCTCGCCATGGTCATGGAGATCTCTTGAGAGTCGGGAATCCTGGTGTCCGGCCCATGTTGATCGGTCATGGTGTGTTCCCTTATGATGCCCGACGGTCTGGGGCGCCGGAGACGGGGCCCCGGGCCGCACGGGCCGGCCAAATCTCCCGGTCGCCGCCCGGCGATCTCTTACAGCATGGGAGGGCACATTTCATCGCAAAACTCGGGCAGGCGAGGCAGATCATGAAATACGGCCATTCTATTTCGGGTTTCTTAAGTTCTGGTCAATGGTCTAGGGCCTTTGGGCCGCGCGGGCTGGTGCCGGGGGTGCTGGTGGCAGGCTCTCTGATCGCCGCCTCGGCCCTGTTGGCCGCCTGTTCGGACGTACCCGACGCGCTCAATCCGGTGGCCTGGTGGGATGGCGTCTTCGGCGACGACGAACCCGCCCAAGCCCAGAGCGTCAAGGCCGCGCCCGCGGCAGCCGCGGCGCCAACCGCCCAGACCGCCCAGAATCAGGCCGCGCCCGGCGCCGACCAGTCCTTCCCCACGCTTCAGGAAGTTCCGGAAAAGCCGGTCACCTCCACGGTCGAGCAGCGCCGCCAAATGATGCAAGGGTTGGCCTCCGACCGGGCAAATGCCCATTACTCCGATGAATCGGCCCGCGCCGCGGAGGCCGCGCCTTCGGCCGAGGCCGCCGCGTCCGCCGCGCCGGCACCCAGCGGCGCCCCATCCTCGGCCGGCGCCTCGTCAGCGGCTGGGCCCGCCGCGTCCTCGAAGGACACCGGCTTGGAGCTTATGCCCGATTCCGCGGCATCGGCGCCGCCGGTACCGCCGCCCTCTGCGACCGGGCGCAAATCCTACCTCTCCGGCGCCGACACCGGACCTGAGCCTGCCGCGCCGCCGGCTCCGGAAAAGAGCGCGCCCGCCCCCGCCATGGCGGAAAAAGGCTCGGCTCCGCCCGCCAAGGGCGGGGCGGTGACGCCGCCGGCCCCCGGTTCGTCGGAGCTCAACCAGGTCTATGCGGCCAAGCTCAAGGAATCGGCCCCCACGGTCTCGACCACGCCGGTCGGGC
>DATDPM010000005.1:0-38492 GCA_035292745.1 Alphaproteobacteria bacterium
AGCTTCGTTGTCTTTCGTTCCCTGGGTTTCGGGTTTCGCCTGGAATGTGATCGCCGCCCTCGGCGCGGCCGGCGCCGCGGCCGGCGCCGTCTGGTACGTGACCGCCGCCGCAAAAGCGGTCAAGACCTCCTTGGACGTGTGTGTGCGCGCCGCGAAGGGCGATTTCGAGGTCCGGATCACCGACCTTCGCGACGGCGGCGACATCGGCGCGCTCCAGCACGGAATCAACAATATGCTGGATATCGCCGACGCCTTCGTCCGCGAATCAGGCGCCGCCATGGAGTACGTCAGCCGCGGCAAATACTTCCGCAAGATCATGCTGCGCGGGTTGCCCGGCGCCTTCCGGCACAGCGCCGAAGTCGTCAATTTCGCGGTCGAAGCCATGGATCGTAAGGTCCGGGACTTCAACCGATTCGCCGACGGGCTCGTGCGCGAAACCGGCGGCATGATCGGAGCCATTTCCGGCGCCGCCTCTTCGCTGCAATCGGATGCCGATTCGCTCGCGACCACCGCAACGGAAACGGCCGCGCAAACCGTCGCCGCGGCGGCAAGCTCCGAGGAAATTTGCGTCAGCGTCCAAACCGTCTCGACCGCCGCCGAAGAGCTGTCGAGCTCGATCACGGAGATCAGCCGCCGGCTCACCGAGGTTTCCAAGGATACCGAGGGGGCGGTCCACGAGGTCGACCGCAGCAACGAAACGGTCAAGGGCCTGGTCGAGGCGGTCACCAAGATCGGCGAGGTCATCAGCCTCATCAACGACATCGCGAGCCAGACCAATCTTCTGGCGCTGAACGCCACCATCGAGGCGGCGCGCGCCGGCGAGGCCGGCAAAGGATTCTCGGTCGTGGCCTCCGAGGTGAAGAGTCTCGCCAACCAGACCGCCAAGGCGACGGAGGACATCGTCGCCCAGATCAACGCGATTCAATCCGCCACCAACAACGCCGTCGGCGCGATCCAATCCGTCGGCAAGACCATCGGCCACATCAACGAGCTCGCGACCTCGATCGCCGCCGCGATCGAGGAGCAGGGCGCGGCGACCAAGGAAATCGCCCGCAACGTTCACGAGGCGGCGACCGGAACCCAGGAGGTGTCGGCGAATGTCTCGCGCATCAGCACCAACGTCTCGCGCGTCACCGATGCCGCGCAAAAGACCCGGAACGCGGCGACCGAGGTGAGCACGGTCTCGGACGCGTTGACGCAAAAGGCGGACGCCCTGCGCAGCGAGATCGCGCGGTTCCTTTCCGGCTCCGCCGCGGCGTAACGCTCCCTTCCGGGCGGGGCGGCCCGGCGCCCGCTCGTATCCGGCCGCTTCGCCATGATAGGATCGCGGGCGGAGGATTTGATTGAATCCGACGCGAATCCAGGTGAAGCGGAAAAAAGGATTCCGCCTGCCTTCCGGCGCCATTTACGTCGGGCGGCCGACCAAATGGGGAAATCCATTCCGCCCGGGCGCGCGCCTCACCCGCGAAACGATGGTGGCGAAATATCGCAGCTATCTGATGACGCGCGCCGATCTCGTGGCCGCCTTGCCCGAGCTGCGCGGGGCCGACCTTGCCTGCTGGTGCAAGCCGGACCAGCCCTGCCACGCCGACGTGCTGCTGGCGCTCGCCAACGGCAACCGGGGCAAAGCGCGCCCGGTGCGCACGGCAACCGGCCGCAACCGGACCGGGGAAAGCAGGAGCCCGAGGAAGAAAAAGGGCCCGGCTTAACCGCCGGGCCCTTCGTGTTTCGGGAATCTGGGGCGAGCGACCGGGATCGAACCGGCGACATCCAGATCCACAATCTGGCGCTCTAACCAACTGAGCTACGCCCGCCATAGGGCTCTCTAACTAGCCCTGCCCTATTGGCCCGTCAAGGAATTGACGGAAATTTGGCGCCTGGCGTCTCAGCCGCGGAAATGGCGCCTGAGCCGCGCGCAGGCCTCGATCAACTGGGCGTCCGGCTTGGCGAAGCAGAAGCGCGCGAAATGGTCGGGAACGCCCTTGCCGCCGCCATAGAAGGCGGAAACCGGTACCGCGGAAACCTTGGCGTCGGTGGTGATGTGGCGGCAGAATTCCGCGTCGCCGCCGTTGAAGCCGACGCCGCGGATGTCGGCGGTGAGGAAATAGGTTCCCTGCGACCGCAACAGCTTAAGCCCGGCGCCTTCCAGTCCTTCCGCCAGCAGGTCGCGCTTGCGCTGCATCCCGGCCGCAGCCGCCGGCAAGTCCGGCGCGTGCTTGTCCAGCCCGTAGGCGACGGCGCGCTGAAGATTGGGCGGCGTGGTGAACGCCAGGAACTGATGGGTCTTGGCGAGCAGCCCCAGCAGGCCCGGCGCCGCGATCATGAAGCCGACTTTCCAGCCCGTGAGGGGAAATATCTTTCCCGCCGAGCCGATGCGGATGGTGCGCTCGCGCATGCCGGGAAGCGACAACAGCGGCACATGGCGGCGGCCGTCGAACACCATGTGCTCGTAGACCTCGTCGCAGACGGCATAGGCATCGTGGCGTTGGCACAGCCCGGCGATAACGGACAGCTCGTCGTCGCCGAACACCTTTGCCGTCGGGTTCATCGGCGAGTTCATGAGAACCAGTTTCGTCTTGTCCGAGAACGCGGCGGCCAGTTCCTCGCGCGGGAGCTTCCAATCGGGCGGCTCCAACCGCACCAGTTTCGCGATCCCGCCGGCGCGGCGCAGGATCGGCAGATAGCTGTCGTAAAGCGGCTCGATCAGCACCGCCTCGTCGCCCGGCTCGATCAGCGCGAACAGCGCGCAGGCCAAGGCCTCGGTCGCGCCCAGCGTAATCAGGATTTCCGCTTCGGGATCGACCTCGAGGCCGTAGAAATGCCGGTCGTGCCGGCTCAGCGCCTGACGCAGATCGGGAACGCCGAGAAGCGGCGGGTATTGGTTGGAATGCGCGGTCAGCGCCCGGGCGGCGAATTCGATGACGTCCGAAGGGCCGTCCTCGCCCGGCGCGCCCTGGCCGAGATTGATCGCGTCGTGCTCGCGCGCCAAGCGGGCCATCGCCTCGAAAATCGAGATGCCGTAGGCGGAGAGAACCGAATTTCCCGGCTTCACCTGTGAGCCTCTCGCTTGGCCCTTGGCCCGATTGCCCCGCGCCGGGTCCCTGCGGCATAGTGTGCCCGCAACGCGGCCCCTGCCATAAACGGGAAATTCGGAGGCGACAAGGCCAAAATGCTGGAACTTGCGGAGCGCATGTCGCGGCTCGGGACCGATTCCGCCTTCGAGGTGCTGTCGAAGGCGAAGGCGCTGGAAGCCAAGGGCCGCAGCATCATCCATCTCGGCATCGGCCAGCCCGATTTTCCCCCGCCCGGCCATGTGATCGAGGCCGCCTGCAAGGCCATGCGGGACGGGCATAACGGCTACACGCCGTCGGCCGGGATCCTGCCGCTGCGCGAGGCGGTGGCGGCCGATCTCTATCGCCGCCACAAGGTGACGGTGAGCCCCGAGGCGGTTCAGGTGACGCCGGGCGGCAAAGTCGTGATCCTGTTCGCGACCCTGATGTTCGGCGAGCCGGGCGCGGAGATCCTTTATCCCAACCCCGGTTTCTTCACTTATGAATCGGCGATCGCGTTCACCGGGGCCAAGCCGGTCGCCTACCCGTTGCGCGAGGAAAACCGATTCTCCTTCGACGCCGAGGACGTGCTGGCGCGCATCACGCCGCGCACCCGCCTCGTGATCATCAACAGCCCGGCCAACCCGACCGGCGGCGTCGTGCCCAAGGCGGAGATGGACAAGCTCGCCGCGGGGCTCGCGAAATTCCCCAAGGTGGCGGTGCTGTCGGATGAGATCTACAGCCGGATTCTCTACGACGGATGCGAGCATGTGTGCATGCTCGGTTACGAGCATCTGCGCGACCGGGTGATCCTGCTCGACGGCTGGAGCAAGACCTATGCGATGACCGGCTGGCGGCTGGGCTACGGCGTCTGGCCGAAGGCGCTCATTCCCAAGGCGGACGGGCTCGCCATCAACTGCCATTCCTGCGTCAATGCCGCGGCCCAATACGGCGGGATCGCCGCCCTCGAGGGCCCGCAGGATTCGGTCGCAGCCATGGTCGCCGAGTTCGACCGGCGCCGGACCACCATCGTCGCCGGCATCAACCGGATACCCGGATTGCGATGCCTGGCTCCGGGCGGCGCCTTCTATGTCTTCCCCAATATCGGCGGTACGGGGCTCGGCTCGCGCGAGATCGAGGCGAAGCTGTTGAACGAAGCAGGCGTGGCCGCCGTCTCGGGGGCGAGCTTCGGCGCGTTCGGCGAGGGATATCTGCGGCTCTCTTACGCCAACAGCCTGGACAACATCGCGGAGGCGCTGCGCCGCATCGCCGCTTGCCTGGAAACAAAGGGCTCGCTGGCCGCGGGCGCCACTGCCTAATAATTGTGCAAAACGATCAATTGTTGAGCAGGTGGCGTTAACGGCTCGCGGCCGAGGCCGCATTTACCATAAAAGAATCAAGGCGATGGCATATATGGCCCAGGCCCGGATTTCTTGGCACGGGCGATGCTATAGATGAGGGGCAACTTGGTCCGCCGGGATTCGGGCCCGCGCCGTGTCATTCGCGCGGGGAGCCGGTTCCGCACATGCGGACATCAGGAGAGGGCGCGTTGGCGCCGCATCCCCGCAACACCGAACACACGAAGAAAGGCGGACGCGATTCCATGAAGAAGATCGAAGCCATCATCAAGCCGTTCAAACTCGACGAGGTGAAGGAGGCGCTGAACGAGCTCGGCCTCAAGGGCATGACCGTGCTCGAGGCCAAGGGGTTCGGCCGGCAGAAGGGGCACACGGAGCTTTACCGCGGCGCCGAATATGTCGTCGATTTCCTGCCCAAGGTGAAGATCGAAGTGATCGTCGACGACAACATGGTGGAGCGCGCGATCGAGGCCATCCAGCAGGCGGCCAAGACCGGGCGCATCGGCGACGGCAAGATTTTCGTCTATCCGGTGGAAGAGGTCATCCGCATCCGCACCGGCGAGCGGGGCTCGGAAGCGGTGTAGGCCCGGCGCCGGAAGCGGCGTAAAAAGGACGGCGGCCGCGCCCGTTCCGAGGCGAGCCGCGAAAAACCAATAAACAAAACATCCAAAAAAACAGTCATCGCGAAGCAGGGGAAAAGACCATGTCGGATGCAAAAAAAGTTCTCGAAATGATCAAGGAGCACGACGTCAAGTTCGTCGACTTCCGCTTCACGGACCCGCGCGGCAAGTGGCAGCACACCACCCAGCCCGTGCACACCGTTACCGAAGACCTCTTTAACGAGGGCGTGATGTTCGACGGCAGCTCGATCGCCGGATGGAAGGTCATCAACGAGTCGGACATGACGCTGATGCCCGACGCGGCCACGGCGGTGATGGACCCGTTTTCCGCCCAGTCGCAGCTCATCATCATCTGCGACACCTACGAGCCGCTCACCGGCCAGCCCTATGGCCGCTGCCCGCGCGGAATCGCGAAGAAGGCCGAGGCGTATCTCAAGAGCAGCGGCATCGGCGACACCGCCTATTTCGGCCCCGAGGCCGAGTTCTTCGTGTTCGACGACGTGCGTTTCAACGTCTCGATGAACAACACCTTCTACGCCATCGATTCCGAGGAAGGCCCGTATGTGAGCGGCAAGGAATACGAGGGCGGCAACATCGGGCACCGGCCGCCGATCAAGGGCGGTTATTTCCCGATCCCGCCGGTCGATTCCATGCAGGACATGCGCTCGGAAATGCTGTCGATCATGCACGACATGGGCCTCGACACCGAAAAGCATCACCACGAGGTGGCGCCCTCTCAGAACGAGCTGGGCAACAAGTTCGACACGCTCACCAAGACTGCGGACGGCATGCAGATCTACAAATACGTGGTCCACATGGTGGCGCACTCCTACGGCAAGACCGCGACCTTCATGCCCAAGCCGATCGTCGGCGACAACGGTTCGGGCATGCACGTGCACCAATCCCTGTGGAAGGGCGGCAAGCCCCTGTTCGCGGGCAACGGCTACGCCGACCTGTCGGAGACCGCGCTCTACTACATCGGCGGCATCATCAAGCACGCCCGCGCGCTCAACGCCTTCACCAACCCGACCACCAACAGCTACAAGCGGCTGGTTCCCGGGTTCGAGGCGCCGGTGCTGCTCGCCTATTCGGCGCGCAACCGCTCGGCCTCGTGCCGCATCCCATTCGTGGCGAGCCCGAAGGGCAAGCGCGTCGAGGTGCGCTTTCCCGACCCGGCGGCGAACCCGTATCTCGGCTATGCCGCCATGCTGATGGCGGGCCTCGACGGCATCCAGAACAAGATCCATCCGGGCGAGCCGATGGACAAGAACCTGTACGACCTGCCGCCGGAAGAGCTCAAGAACATCCCGACGGTATGCGGAAGCCTGCCGGAAGCCTTGACCACGCTCGACGGCGACCGCGCCTTCCTCAAGAAGGGCGATGTTTTCAGCGACAGCCTGATCGACAGTTATATCGAACTCAAATGGGGCGAGGTGAAGGCCTACGACATGGCGCCGCACCCGATCGAGTTCCAGATGTACTACAGCGTCTAACGATGACCCTGCGCGGTGCCGGACGCCCTGCGTTGCAGGGCCGTCGCCCCGCCGCAATGACCTGGGGCCGCCTTCGGGCGGCCCTTTTTTTTCGTGGTGCGGCGCCCGGCGCAACGCGGTATGAGCGGGGAGCCGTCCGGGAATCGGCTAAACGAAAGACGCAAGACAGCAAGACATGAAAAAGATCGGGCTGGCACTGGGGGGCGGCGGGGCCAAGGGGTTGGCGCATGTCCTGATGCTCGAAGCCTTCGACGAGCTGGGCGTGCGCCCCGCCGCGATCGCCGGGAGCAGCATCGGCGCCGCCATCGCCGCGCTCTATGCCTCGGGTTTGTCCGCCCAGGAGATCCGGGCCGGGATCGACGCCCTCGTCCCGCCGCTGCGCGGCCACCTCACCCGCCGCTTCTTCCGCAAGGACTTGAGCGGCCTGATCGGCCGCATGGACCCGAAGGTCGGCCCCCGCGGCCTGCTGCGGGGCGAGAAGTTCATGGCCTATCTCTACCGGTCGCTGAGCCACATGACCTTCGAGGACCTCGAAATTCCGCTCACCGTCGTCGCCGCCGATTTCTGGAAACGCGAGCAAGTGGTGTTCGATTCGGGCGAGCTGCTGACGCCGCTCAAGGCCAGCATGGCGCTGCCTTGGATCTTCCGCCCCGTCCTCCACGAAGGGCGCGTGCTCATCGACGGCGGCACGGTGAACCCGGTGCCCTACGATCTCCTGCCCGCCGACTGCGACGTGACGGTGGCGATCGACGTGCTGGGCACGCGCGCGCACCGCGCGGGAAGCCGCCCCAACCTGCTGGACGGCATCTTCAACACCTTCCAGATCATGGAAAAATCCATCGTCGAGGAGAAGCTGAAGCGCAAACCCTGCGACATCTACATCCGGCCCGAGATCGTCGACGTGCGCGTCCTCGAGTTCTTCCGCCGCGATTTGATCTACCGCCAGGCGGCGCCGGCCAAGGAAGAGCTCAAACGCAAGCTCGCCAAGGCGCTCGACTGAACTGCTCCGGGATCGCCTCGAAGCCGTAGAAATTCGCGCGCAGGTTTTGAAACAACGGGTCGATCCCCCCGGCACAGCCGACGTCTATGACGGAAATTGCGGACATCGGCAGGTTATGTCACGAAGGCGGCACCGGAATGGGCTTCCCGTTTTTGTCCACATGGACATAGGTGAAGGTGCCTTCCGTCACCTTGAACTCTTCGCCGGTTTCGTGGCGGGTGACCACGGTTTCGATCTGCACCGTGATGGAACTCTTCCCCACCTTGACAATATCGGCGTAGCAACTGACCAGATCGCCGACGTAAACCGGGCGGTGAAACGTCATGCGCTCGATCGCGACCGTGACGACGCGGCCGCGCGCGCGGAGCAGCGCGACGGTGCCGCCAGCCAGATCCATCTGGGTCAGCAGCCAGCCGCCGAAGATATCGCCGCTCGGGTTGGTGTCGGCGGGCATGGCGATGGTGCGCACCGCCGGTTCGCGGGGTTTATTTTCGCTCATATGCCGTCGCTCGTTTCATGCCGCGGTCGCGTAACGTCGGGCCCTCACCCTCCCGCACGCGGGCGAGGGGCGGGGCGAGGGCTAAGCATCGGCCTTTCTCACCTTCGGCAGACTGGGCCAATCCGCGTAGGCGAACAACCAAAGAGCGACGAAGCCGACGATCGGGATGACGAACGCGATGCTCCACCATCCGCTGTAACCGGTGCGCTGCAGGATTTTTGCGATCGGAAACACCACCAGAAAGAGTGAAATCAAAATAACGATCGGGTTCCAGAAATGCACTCCTGCCATTCCGTCCATTGCTTCCTCCCGCATTCCCCTCGAAATCGAAATCGGTACGCCCTGGTTTGCAGTTTACAACATCTTGTTGATCGCTGTCCCCTGCCCTACCGGATAAGCTTGCGCGCGCGTTAAGGCGCTTTCATAATCGCGCCGCCATGGCCGATCTTTTCAAGAAGCCCGTTCCCACCCGCGCGAGTTACTCCGCCAAGGACATCGAGGTCCTGGAAGGGCTGGAGCCGGTGCGGCGGCGCCCCGGCATGTACATCGGCGGCACCGACGAGCGGGCCATGCATCATCTCGTCGCCGAGCTGCTGGACAACGCCATGGACGAGGCGGTGGCGGGCCACGCCGACCGCATCGAGATCGAGCTTTCGGGCGACGGATGGTTGAGCGTTTCCGACAACGGCCGCGGCATACCCGTCGACCGGCATCCCAAATATAAAGACAAGTCGGCGCTGGAAGTGATCCTCACCACGCTGCACTCGGGCGGCAAATTCAGCGACAAGGTCTATCACACCGCGGGCGGGCTGCACGGCGTGGGCTTGTCCGTGGTGAACGCCCTGGCCGAGGAGCTCCAGGTCGAGGTCGCGCGCGACCGCGTGCTGTGGCGGCAGACTTATAAGCGCGGCAAGCCGACCGGCGCGTTGAAGAAGGCAGGCGCCGTCAGCAACCGGCGCGGCACGACGGTGCGCTTCCGCCCCGATCCGCAGATCTTCGGCGAGCGCGCCAAATTCGACCCCGCGCGGCTTTACCGCATGGCGCGTTCCAAGGCCTATCTGTTCCGCGGCGTGGAGATCCGCTGGACCTGCGACAAGGCGCTGCTGGGCAAGGCGGAAGTCGCGCCCGGCGAACCGGTGCCGCAGACGGCGGTGCTGCACTTCCCTGGCGGGCTCGCGGATTATCTCGGCACCACGCTCGAGGGCCGCGACACGGTGACAACGCAGCCTTTCGCCGGCGAGGCCGATCTGCCGCGCGGCGCAGGCAAAGTGGAATGGGCGGCGGCCTGGCCGGAGGACGGCGAAGGCGCGCTGACGTCTTATTGCAACACGGTGCCCACGCCCCAGGGCGGCAGCCACGAGGCGGGACTGCGCGCAGCCCTGTCTCGCGCGCTCAAAAGCCATGGCGAGCGGGTGGGAAACAGGCGCGCCAAGGACATCACGCCGGAGGATGTGGTCGAGGGGGCGTGTATCGCCTTGTCGCTTTATATCCGCGATCCGCAGTTCCAGGGCCAGACCAAGGAGCGGCTTTCCCACTCCGAGGCGCAGAAACTGGTCGAGGCCACCATCAAGGACCATTTCGACCACTGGCTCGCGGGCGACCCCGAAGCCGCGGACGCGCTGCTTGCCCATGTCATCGCGCGGGCGGAAGAACGGTTGCGCCGGCGCGAAGCCAAGGACATGGGCCGCAAGACGGCGACGCGCAAGACGCGGCTGCCCGGCAAGCTCGCCGATTGCACCCGCGACGCGCCCGAAGGCACCGAAATCTTCCTGGTCGAAGGCGATTCCGCCGGCGGCTCCGCCAAACAGGCGCGCGACCGGCAAACCCAGGCCGTGCTCCCCTTACGCGGCAAGATCCTGAACGTCGCCAGCGCCTCGTCCGAGCGGCTGCGCGCGAACCAGGAGCTGAAGGATTTGGTCCAGGCGCTCGGCTGCGGCACGGGCGATGGGTACGACGACGCCAAGCTGCGCTACGAGCGCGTCGTCATCATGACGGACGCCGACGTGGACGGAGCGCATATCGCCTCGCTGCTCATGACTTTCTTTTATCAGGAGATGCCGGCCCTCATCGAAAACGGCCATCTGTTTCTGGCGATGCCGCCGCTCTACCGCCTCACCCAGGGCGGAAGAACCTTGTACGCCCGCGACGATGCGCACCGCGAAGAGTTGCTGAAGCGCGAATTCTCCGGACGCGGGAAGGTCGAAATAAGCCGCTTCAAGGGACTGGGCGAAATGCCCGCGGCGCAGCTCAAGGACACGACCATGGATGCCGGCAAGCGGATACTTCTTCGCGTCTCGGTCCCCGACAAAACCGCAAGCCGCGCCGAGGCCAAGAAAACCGAGCAGCTGGTGGAGAGCCTGATGGGGCGGAAACCCGAGCTGCGGCTCGCCTTCATCCAGGAAAACGCGCCCTTCGCCAAGGACTTGGATGTTTAACGGAAGAATCGGTAATAATTTAGTAAAACTCTGTATTTACCATAACCTTCCGGATAAATTAGAAGCGATCTCGGCAGATATTGCGGCCGGGGCTTTCGCGGGCGCTGGTTGTTTCGGAATTTCGGATTCCGGACGCAGTTGAGTTTTCCGCAACGGGGTTGCACCACGGCGCGGGGGGATTATGGACGGAATTGACGACGCGAACGTTGACGCCGCGGCCGATGGAGCCGGCGGCGCGGACGCGGGTGACGCAGCGCCATCCGGCGACGCGGCGCTGGCGCTGGTGGTCACCGCGCTGGTGCCGTTTCCGGGCGACGGGACGCTCGATCCCGGCGCCGACATGCCCGCGGACGATGTGGGCCATTGGGCGGACGACGGCGCGGACGACGTTTCGGTCGCAGCACTTCTCGCCGCTTCCCCGGAAACCGAACCGGTCACCGTAACCTCGAGCGTTTTGGGCGCGGCCCATTGGGGCCACGACTCGGATGCGCGCGGGAGCGACGAGGCTTCGGCCGGATTCGGGGCCGCGGCGTTCTCCGAAGAACGGCAGTTGACCGCGCTGGCGCCGTTGGCCACCGAGTTCGATCACGAGGACCGCCGGCCGGGCAGCGACTTATTCTCTCATGACTGGTCTTTCGCGGCCGCGGTCGCGCCGCCGCCGGCGCCCATCGGGACCGCGATCGCGGGGCCCGAGGCCG
Organism: Alphaproteobacteria bacterium; assembly: GCA_035292745.1. Lineage (GTDB taxonomy): Bacteria > Pseudomonadota > Alphaproteobacteria > DATDPM01 > DATDPM01 > DATDPM01. The sequence continues at coordinate 11,154 of DATDPM010000005.1, forward strand.
ATCTCGTCCCCAGCGACCCGCTGTTCGCTTCGCAATGGCATCTGCAGGCGATCAACGTTCTGAGCGTGTGGAACGACTACACCGGCGCGGGCGTGACGCTGGGCCTGATCGACGATGGCGTCGAATACACCCACCCCGATCTTGCCGCCAATTACAACACGGCGCTGGACTACGACGCGCGCAACAACGACAACGACGCCTTCACCAGCTCCACCAGCGACCGGCACGGCACCTCGGTCGCGGGCACGATGGCCGCCGCCGGCAACAACGGCATCGGCGGCACGGGCGTCGCTTACGGCGCGGACATCGTCGGCTTCCGCATGGGCTTCGGGTCCGCGGGAAGCGTCTCGCAGATCACCAACAACTTCCAGCACGCGATCGCGGTCGATGTCGTCAACAACAGCTGGGGATACAGCGGTTATTTCAGCGACAATTTCGCCTCAAGCACTTTCGCCGCCACCGGCGCCGCCTTGCAGAACGACGCCGCCAACGGGCGCGGCGGGCTCGGCACCGTCATTGTTTTTGCCGCCGGGAATTCACGCACCTCGGGCGACAACGTCGATTATCACAGCTTCCAGGATTCGAAATATGTGATCTCGGTCGCCGCGACCGACAGCACCAACCATGTCGCGTATTTCAGCAATCCCGGCGCGGGACTCTTGCTCTCCGCGCCCGGCGTCAGCATCACCACCACCGACCGCGTCGGGTCGCTCGGCTTCTCCAGCGGCGATTCGACCACGGTTTCGGGAACCTCGTTCGCTGCCCCGATCGTCTCGGGCGTGGCCGGCTTGATGCTGGACGCGAACCCGAGCCTCGGCTACCGCGACGTTCAGGAGATCCTCGCCTATTCGGCAACGAAGATCGATCCCGGCAGCCCGCGCTGGTCGTTCAACGGCGCGGACAACTGGAACGGCGGCGGGCTCCATTTCAGCACCGATTACGGCTTCGGCCTCGTCGACGCCCACGCCGCGGTGCGCCTGGCCGAGACTTGGGATGCCCAAAACACCTACGCCAACATGGTTTCGGCCGGGACCTCCCGCGCCACTTCGCAGGCCATTCCCGACGGCAATGCGAGCGGGATCAGCCAGAGCGTCACGCTCGCCTCCAACATCGTGATCGATCACGTCGAGGTCGATCTCAACATCAGCCACACCTGGATCGGCGATTTGCGGGTGGTGCTGATTGCGCCCGACGGCACCCAGAGCGTTCTGGTGGACCGCCCCGGCATCAACCCCGATTCGGGAACGGGCAGCGGCACGAGCCAGGACAACATCAACTTCACGATCAACAGCAACCAGTTCTGGGGCGAGACCTCGGCCGGGCAATGGACGCTCGTGGTCTCCGACAACGATCCGGGCGATACAGGGACGCTCAACAGCTGGGCGCTGCGGGTCTACGGCGACGCCGTCACCGGCGACGACCACTATATCTTTACCGACGAATACGCGGGCTTCACCGGCGCCGCCAACGCCGCCCGGCGGCTCTTGACCGACAGCAACGGCGGGCACGACACCATCAACGCCGCCGCCGTCACCAGCTCCAGCTTCCTCGACATGGTGCCGGGCCAGAACAGCACGATCGCCGGCAACTCGCTCACCGTCGCTGCGGGCACGGTGATCGAAGATGCGTTTCTGGGCGACGGCAACGACACGGTGACCGGCAATTCGGCCGACAACGTGATTTTGGGCGGGCGCGGCAACGACTCGCTGGACGGCGCGGCCGGAACCGATACCGCCCTCTATTTCGGCGCGTTCTCGGGCTTCACCGTCGTCACCGTCGATCCGACCCATATGACGGTGACCGACATCGATTTGTCGAACATCAACGAAGGAACCGATACCCTCGCCAATTTCGAATTCATCCAGTTCAGCGATTTCCTTTACGTACTGAACGCGGGCCCGCCGAACAGCCCGCCGGTGGCGAACGCCGATTCCCCGACCACGAACGAGGACAACGCCGTCACGGTCGCGGTGCTGACCAATGACACGGATGCGGACGGGGACATTCTATCCGTCACGAACAAGACCGACGGCGCGCACGGCACGGTGGTCATCAACCCCGACAACACCGTGACCTACACGCCCAACGCCAATTACGACGGCTCCGACAGCTTCACCTATACGGCGTCCGACGGCCTTGGCGGCACGGCGACCGGCAACGTCAACGTCACCATCAACCCGGTCAACGATCCGCCGGTGGCGAATACCGATCCGGCGACCACGAACGAGGACGCGCCGGTCACCGTCGCGGTGCTGGCCAACGACACGGACGTGGACGGCGATACGCTGTCCGTCACCAACAAGACCAACGGCGCGCACGGCACGGTGGTCATCAACCCCGACAGCACCGTGACCTATACGCCCAACGCCAACTACAACGGCTCCGACAACTTCACCTATACGGCGTCGGACGGCCTTGGCGGCAACACCGTGGGCACGGTCAACGTCACCATCAACCCGGTCAACGATCCGCCGGTGGCGAACGACGACAGCGCCAACACGACGCAAGATGTTCCGGTGACGATCCCCGTGCTCGTGAACGACACCGATGTGGAAAACGACCCGCTTTCGGTGACGGGAACGACGAACCCGGCCCACGGCGCGGTGGTCATCAACCCCGACAACACCGTGACCTATACGCCGGCCTCGGGTTACTCGGGCGCGGACAGTTTCGGCTACACGATCTCGGACGGCCACGGCGGCACGGCTTCGGCCAGCGTGGCGCTCACCGTCAACCCGCCGCCGCTCGGGCCGGTCACGCTGATTTCGGAGACTTTCGATTCCGATGCCGGCGGCTTCGCCTACCGCGACGACGCCTTCCTCGGCACTTCCAAACCGGCTTACGAATCCGGTACCTGGGTTTCATCGGGCGGCGTTTCAGGCGGGGCGCTGGATATATCCCTTGGCGGCATCAACAATGCGAACGTCAGCGGGATGTCCGGCGGATTCGATCACGGCTTCGCCCTTTCGGGATTCACGGACATGGTGCTGACATTCACCTACAACCTGACCCAGAGCCCGCACTACGAGCCCAACGAATTCAGCCAGGTTCTGGTTTCGGTGGACGGCGTGCTCTATGGGACGAACGGGAACGCTTATGTCGATCAGATTTCCGGAAATGGCAACGGCGGCCCGAGCATCAGCACCGGTTGGGTGACCGTTACGATCGACCTCGGCGTGCTGGCCGCGGGCGATCACACGCTGACCATCGGCGGCTACAACAACCACAAGGACAGCCGCAACGAATCGACGGACCTCGCGATCGACGACGTCAACCTCAGCACCAATCCGGGGTCCGGGACCCTGGCCTTGGACGCCACGGCGCCGCAAGGCGCGTCCGCCACTGACAGCGCGGATTCCGGCATGACGCTGAAGCCGGGTGACGTGTTGGAGACCGACCACGATTCCAGTGTGCTGGGAACCGGAACGGCGGGCAACGACGCGCCGGCGCCATCCACGGACTATCCGGAGACCGTCTTTACGCCTTCGATTTCCGATACTCTGACATCGCTCGTGGACGACCAGACAGTTCAGGCGGCCTGCGCCGCCTGAACCGGGCCGTTACGCGGATGCGCCGGTTACTGGCGGCCGCGCATCACCTCGAGAACGAAGCTGGAGCGACAGCGCAGCGCCGCGGCGCACAGCGCCAGCGCCGCATCGCGGGCCTCGATCAACTGTGCGTCGAGATCGCCCCACGGCGAGGCGACGCTCGCGACATAGCAGCCGTTATGCTTTTCCAGGCGCCAGTGATAGCCCTCGGGCACCAGCGAGGCGGCGATGTCGAGGTTGCTTGAATACTGCGGGACCGCGGCGGCAAGGATTTGCTCATCGGCGAAATGCTCTTCGGGCTCGCTGCCGCGAGGACCGACCTCTTCGCCCCACCACCAGACCCAGAAATCGAGGGCCGGGTCGCCGCAGGGCGCTTCCTGAAGCTTGGCGATCAGATCCCGCAATATCATGGCCCACCCCCAACGGCGGCGAGAAACGCGTCCCGGCACGCGGCAGGCACGCGCCCGCGGGGGGCGCCGCAATTACGAGGTTTTCGATTCGTTTGCGCCATCGGTTCCTCCGACTTTTGTCCGCGCCGGCTTGTCCGCCGACGCGATGGACGGGCCTCGTTCCGCGAATGCGGAACAAGTGCCCCCTCTGTCTCGAGAACCTGAGAGCTTTGCCGGGAATGAAACCCCGACTTCCCCTTCGGTCAGGCGGCGCTGTGACACGCCGCCTATTTCCAGAGTGACAGCGCCCTGCGGTCCTTTTGCCTGAGAGATTCCGGGGCGGTTGCTCCTTCGGCGGCGTCCGGGATGGCTCTCCGGCCGCTCTCTCCTGCAGGGTACTGACGCCATACGGCGCGCAACATTGTTGACGCGAATCGTGCGCCAAGGCAAGCGCGGCGGTGCCCGGTTCCGGATTTCAAATGCGGCCGGTGCGATTGCGGCCGGAAGCTATGGTTAAGACGGCTGCAGCGCAGGGGGCGCGCGGTGACAAATCGACGCACCGCATCGCTGTTTAGTCATTTCCTTCGCAAATGCACAAATAACCGGGCTCGTGAAAGCCATTTTAACCTTTAAATACAGGGATTCTGGTGCAATAATATTTTATTAAAATTGCGCCGAGCAGGCGCAGTATGAAGAGCAGCGATACGATTCGCGCTCAATCCGGCGGTTCCGGTGCAACGTAGCGCCAGGACGCAAACTGGGGAATGGAGAGCAAGAGTGATGCAGGTATCGCAGATACTCGACTCCAAGGGCCACCAAGTCATCACCATCAAGCCGCAAGCCACGGTCGCCGAGGCTTTGCGCGTGTTGTGGCTCGAGGGAATCGGCGCCTTGGTGGTGACGGACGATTCGGGCAAGGTGGCGGGGATGATCTCGGAACGCGACGTCATCCGCGGTCTCGCAGCCCAGGGCACAGAGTTGCTGGAGCAGACGGTCGAAGAGCGGATGGAGACCTCGGTCATCACCTGCACGCCGGAGACCTGGGTCGAAGAGCTCATGAACGAGATGACCGAGCGGCGTGTGCGGCATCTTCCGGTCGTGGATGGCGGCAAGCTCGTCGGCATCGTCAGCATCGGCGACATTTTGAAGAATCGGCTGCAGGAGCTCGAGAACGAGACCTGCACGCTGCGCGGCTATCTGCACGCGATCCGCTAGACCACGGTCTTGCGGCGTTTCGGAGTACCCCCTTTCGTGCCGGAGCGCAATGGCCCGCGGCTTCGCTGCGGCAATGCGCATGACCGGTCCGCGGCCGCGGTGCCGGAATCATCCGGGCGCGAACGGCTGGCCGGATGAGCACGATCGTCACGGCCGATTTCGAAGTTCTCGACGTGCCGAAAGACGAAGAAATCGGCCGTCTCTACGCCTATTGGAACGAGAAGCGGGGCTCGCGGGCGATGCCTTCGCGCGCCGACATCGACCCGACCGAAATCGCGTGGATTCTGCCGAACATATTTCTCATTGAGGCCGTGCCGCCGCCGGATCATTACCGGTACCGCGTGCACGGAAGCGCGCTGGCGGAGTTTCACCGCAGGGATTTCACCGGCCTCGCCATTCACGAGACGATCGCGCCGGACGACGCCGGCGAGGTGGTCCGCGTTTTCGATGCGATCAAGGCGGCGCGCAAACCCCTGTGCGCCACGGGCCCGGTGTTCTGGTGCCGGGACACGGAGCACAAAGGCTTCGAGTCCTGCAATCTGCCGCTTTCGGCGGACGGGGATACCGTGAACATGATCTTCGGCGCGATCAAGTTCGGGCTATTCAAGCCGCGCGTCCTGTCCCTGCGGACGCCGGACTAACCTAGTATCCCCAGCATCTCGGCGACGCGCGTGAACTTCTCGCGCGGCTTGCCCTTGGGCTCGCCGCGTTTGATCTCCGCGGCATTGATGCGCTGCCAGTCCGGGTAGGTCACGACCCAAGTTCCCCGCTCGGCCAGGATCTCGCGCAACCCCTCGCCGCCCGGCTTGGCCTGCGCATCCAGTTTCGCCAGATCGGCCAGGAGCGAGGCGACCGTGCCGACCGCGCAGGCGCGGTTGGTGCCGATGATCCCGCTCGGCCCGCGCTTGATCCAGCCCGCCACGTAGAGCCCCGGCACGGCGCCGGAACCGTGGGTGATGCGGCCTTCGTCGTTGGGAAAGACGCCGCGCCGCTCGTCGAACGGAACGCCCGGGATCGCCAGCCCCTTGTAACCGATGCTGCGGAACAGGATGCCGCAGGGAAGGGCGCAGGTTTCGCCCGTCTCGCGCGCGACCTGGTTGAAGGGCGGACCTTCGAGCCGGTTCTTGGCGAGGATCACGCGCTCGAGCCTCCCCTCGCCTTCGAGCCGCACCGGGCCTTCGAGAAAACGGAAGATGCAGCGCCGCTTCTTCCCCGAGGGGGCCAGCGCGGCGAAGGACCGGAAAATTTCCATGTTCTTGGCGCTGCCGGCGTTGGTCTTGTCGGCGATCTCGGCCTCGGATTCGGGGTTGAGCTTCAGGTCTTCGGGTTTCACCACCGGGTCGCAATCCGCGAGCTCGCCGAATTCGCGCAATTCCTTGCCGGTGAACTTCGCCTGCGCCGGCCCGCGCCGGCCGATGACGTGAATTTCCCGGATATTGCTTTTGGCCAGCGTATCGAGGGCATGTTCGGCAATGTCCGTGTGCTTCAGCTCGTCCACGGTCTTGGAGAGGATGCGGGCGACGTCCGCCGCCACGTTGCCTTGGCCGATGATGACCGCGACTTCGCCGGAAAGGTCGAAGCTGCGGTCGCGGTAGTCGGGATGCCCGTTGTACCAGCCGACGAATTCGGTGGCGGTGTGGCTGCCCTTCATATCCTCGCCGGGAACGCCGAGCTTGCGGTCGGACTCGGCGCCGCAGGTGAAAATGACGGCGTGGTAAAGCCGGCGGAGATCGTCCACCGAAACGTCGCGGCCCACCGTGACATTTCCATAAAAGGAAAAGGCCGGCGATTCCGCGATCTTCTCATAAACCAGGATCGCCTGTTTCAGCTTCGGATGGTCGGGCGCAACGCCGTTCCTAACCAAACCGAAGGGCGCCGGCAGCCTCTCGATCATGTCGACCGCGACCGAACGCCCGGATTTGATCAGCGCTTCGACGGCGTAGAAGCCGCTCGGCCCGCTCCCCACCACCGCGACCTTCAGCGGGTTCTGCTGCGACCCCAATTCACTCATGATCCTGCTTCTCCCCGCCTTTCCCGACGCCGGCCTAGAAGCCGAGTTCCGCCTTGCGCGCCTCGGCGGTGGGCAACGGGTCTTGCTTGTCGGTGATGTTCGGCAGGCCCGGCGCGCGCTCGGCGTTTATTTCGATCCAAATTTTCTTGTCGTCGGGAATGTCCGTCTCCTCGTAGATGGCGTGCACCGGGCAGACGGGAATGCACGCACCGCAGTCGATGCATACATTGTTGTCGATGTAGAGCATCTCGTCGTCGCCGTGAAAGCACGCCACCGGGCACACGGTCACGCAGTCCGTGAAACGGCACTTTTGGCAATTGTCGGTTACGATGGTGGTCATCAAGTCCTCCCCAGGATCAGGCGCCGCGTTTTCGCGGTCGCGTCAGGCGTCGCAAATCAGCCGTCGTAAATCAACGCCTCCCCGCGATTGAGCTCGACGGCATCGCCGCTCCATCGCTTGTACGGGCCGGTGATGTAGGAATCCGCGACCTTCAGGCCGAGTGACCGAAGCCGGTAGAGATAAAGGCGCAGGAACGTCGGCCGGTAGGTGCAGGCGTAGGTGAAGGTCGGCAGAACCTCGGCCTCGTGCATGGTGACGATCGAGCCGCGTTTCATCCCCGCGCCGAAGCGAATGCCGAGCTTCCCCAGCACGACGATGGTGCCCGCCAGCATGTTGACGCCGGCGTAATCGCCGCAATCGCCGCCGATGGCGATCAGCCCGTTGCGCATGGTGTTGCCGACCTCGTTCCCGGCGTTGCCGTGAACGATGATGTCGCCGCCCATGATCCCGACGCGGCTGCCGCGATAGGCGCTGCCGACCATATGCCCGGCATTCCCCTTGACCACGATGCGCCCGCCCAGCATTTCGGGGCCGACCCAGTCGCCGGCGTTGCCCTCGACCTCGATCTCGCCGCCGGTCATGACCGCGCCGAGATGGGAGCCGACATTGCCGTGGACGACGATCTTGCCCGACATCATGCCGGCGCCGATGTGCTTGACCTGCGCCAGATCGCCCTCGACGTGAATTTCGCCGTTGGCCTTGCCGGAAACCGCGAAGAACTCGCCCAGCTCGACCATGCGGTTGCCGTGCAGCGCGGGCAACCCAGCGATTTGCTTTTCACCGAGGCCGGCGAGCTTGTCCGGGCAGATCATCTCCGCCTCGAGGGGCACCCCGGGCTGGGCGCGGAGCTTGAACGTCAGCGCCATGGCGCCGCCCCCCGGATGCCTGTGACGTCAGTTGAGCAAGCCATGGAGCCCTATCTTGTATTGGCCGAGATTGCCGCCGTAATTGCCGGCCGAAATTCGCACGATGCCGTCGCGCGCCGCCGCCTTCAGCCCGCGGCGCATGGCCTCTTCGACGTCCGCCACTTCGAGCCCGTCGATCACGATCTCGAGCACGCAGGTGACGTCTTCGGGCAAATCCGTCTGCGGGGCGAAGCCGCGAAGCGTCGGGCAATAGGCGTCGTTGGTGGAGGCCGGCAATGCCTTGTAGCGCGAGCCGACCTTGCTGCCGCTGCGGACCACGCCGTTCGGGAACGGAAGGATCACGCCCGGCACCTCGCGCATGACCGAGACCGCGGCTTTCGCCGCGGCCAGCGCCTGCGTCATGTCCTTGGCAAGAATCAGAATATTTCCGCCGCCCACCGCGGGTTTGACCGAGAAAACTTCGTCCACCAGGAATTCGCCGTCCATGACGGGAACGCGCCACAGGCGGCGCCCGTCGAGTTTTTTCCGGATCTGATAGCCGTCGCCGAAAAAGCGCAGGGCGCCGCCCACCACCACGCTGTCCTGCGCCTCGAGCCCGTTGAAGCAGGCCGTGGTCGGGCAGGTCATGACGCATTGGCCGATGCGCTCGACCAGGCGCTTGCCCAGGCTTTCGGCGCTGGTCGAGAACAGCAGCACGCTCACCCCGGGCCGGCCGTCCGGCGTTTCGGAAGGTTCCAATTGCCGCTCGATCCCGGCCTCGCATTTGCAGCCGATGACCGAGGTGGCGAAGCCGGTCATCGCGTGCGCGGCGGCCATGGCCCACTCCGACGTTTCGCCGGTGATGACGACCCGCGCGCCCCACATCGCGAAGGCTTCGGCGAACGTATCGACGATTTCCGTGGATTGAATCTGCATGATTGTTCTTATCGGCTCCCGGGCGCTATTCGGCGGCAATCGGCTTGGCGGTGGGAATCTGCTCATTGTGCCGCAGATAGGCGTCGGTGACGGCGTAGTTCTCGAACCGGATGGAATAGTAGCTTTCGAAGAACGGCTTGATCACCTTCTCGATGCCGGCGTCGTAGGCGGGCGCGACGTGCAGGATCCGGCCCTCGTTGTCGCCGCGGAATTCGTGATCCTCGATGATGAGCTTGCCGTCCTTCAGCACGTAGCGCGGGGCGCTGAACATTTTTTCCTTGTCCGCGTCTTCCTCGTAGATCGTGATGTCGGCGTCCGCCCCGGCGCCCAGATGCCCCTTGTTCTTGAGGCCGAGCAGGCGGGCCGGGCCGGCGCGCGTCACGATCGCGATCTCGTTCAGCGTGTATTCGCGGTTGAGCCCGTCGGCCAGCGTCGTCTTGCGGATGGCGCGCTGGTTGACCAACTTGATCTGGTCGTCGCGGAAACTGCGGTCCATGAGCAGGCGGATGAGGCGCGGGTAGCTCATGAACGAGCCGCCGTTGGGGTGATCGGTCGAGAGCACCATGCGCCACGGGTCTTTGGTGAGCAGGAACAGCTCGAGCCCGATCGCCCATTGCAGGGCGTGGGTGTAGATGTGCTCCTGATACGAGAACGGGATGATGCCGCAGCCGCTTTCGCATTCGGTATCGGAATTGACCCAGCGCTTGTCCGTGCCCAGGCGGCGCAACAGATGGGCGATCGGCGCGTCGGCGGTCATGATCGTGGACTTTCCGAACATCACCTGGCCGACATCGGCGCTGATGTTGGGGTGGTCGTTGACATAGGCCGCAATCTCCGGTGCCATCGAGGTCGGGTTCTTGCCCGGCTCGCCGCCGTAGCTGTGGAACTGGATGTGGGTGATATGGGCGCGGCGGTCGCCCGCCATGCGCATCGTTTCGATGGTGGTCTTGTAATTGCCGGAATGGCCCAGATTGTTGCAGTGGATGTGGGCCGGGTGCGGCAGGCCGAGCTCGCCCGCAATCTCGATCAGCGAGGTGATGATCTGGCGCGGCGTGATGTCGAAGCTGTCGACGTTCTCATCCAGGTCGGTGATGACCGAATTGCGCCGTCCCTTCCAGGGCTCGTCGCCGCCCGGGTTGACGAGCTTTACGGCGTAGGCGCGGGTCGCATTGAGCCACCAGGCCACGGCCTGTTTGAGCTCGTCGCGCCGGCCTTCCTTCATCAGCTGGTTCAGCAGCACGTTGTTGCCGAGCAGGATGTAGAAGCCCTTGTCGATGACCGGCGTGTCGTGCAGCTCCTCGAGCGTGTGGCGCGCGCCGATGGGTGGGACCGCGGCCTCCATCGCCGTGGTGTAGCCGAGCGTGGCGTAGCGGTAGCCGGTGGTGAAGGTGGACGGCACCGTGCCGCCCGTGCCCGAACGGGTGAATTCGGTGCGCGGGTGCACGTCGTAGCGGTGGTCCTCGGGCTGGAGCTTGCGGGCCAGATTCACCTTGGGCCCGGCGATGTGGCAGTGGATGTCCACGCCGCCCGGCATGACCACCATGCCCTGGGCGTCGATTTTCTTGGCGTCGGCGCCGACCGATTCGACGATCCGGCCGTCCTCGATGCAGATGTCGCGGACTTCCCCGTCGATGCCGTTTGCGGGGTCGTACACCCGTCCCTTGACGATTCGAAGCTTGGATCCCATCCGCCCTGCCCGTTTCTTATGATTTCTTATGATTTTCCGGCGGAGAAGGGCTTACGCGACCTTCTGCGCCGCGGGGGCTCCGGCCCTTCCGCTGCCCGCCAGCAATTCTCGCACCCGGTTCTTGATGGCGGTCAGCACTTCTTCATCGCTCGGGTAGGGCGACTCGAATGCCGGACGGAGCGCGATCGCCACGTCGTCCATGCGATAAACCGTGCCGCCGGTGTTGATGCCGTAGGTGGCGGTGGTGAAGGCCACCTTGGCGATCTGGCCGGTCACGCTCGCCTTCGGGTCGAGGACGATGACCGGGATGCGCTTCAGATGCTCGACCGCCGGCTTGGGGAAGTTGGCAGCCGGATCCGAGGCGATGATGAGCGCCGCATCCGCCTCGCCCCGAGACAGCAAATCCACCGTGGTGAATTCGCCCGGATTGAAGCGCGGATAGCCGCGGCCGAAATTGATGCCGAAGGGAAAGCCGGTGGACCACGACACCACATTGTCGGCCCCGGTCACGTTGCCGTGGCCGCGCACCGGCTTGGCGACGAAATGGGTGAATTCGTTGAGGTCGGTGGCCAGCGCCAGGAGCGCGCCGGAATTGAAATGGCGGCCGCGGGTCATGGTGAGACCCATGCCGAACAGCAGCGCGCCGAACTGGCAGGTCTTCATGCGGTGGGCGAGGTCCGCGAGCGTCTCGAGCTTGACGCCGGTCTTCTCCTCGATCCCGGGATCGACCCGCTTTCCCTTGACCAGCGCGCGCAAGGCCCACAGCACCTCGAAATCGGTCCCCGGCTTCAGCTGGATGAACAGGTCGGCGGCTGGCGCGGAGGGCGTGCGGCGCACATCCACCAGCACGGCATAGCGGTCTTTCTTGCCGTTGGGGATGTGCAGGCCCTTGGGCATCAGCGCATAGCGGGTGAACAGGCGCGGATGGGATTCCGCCGGATTGCCGCCCCAGAACACCACGAGGTCGGCACGGTTCTTGATCTCGCCCAGGCTCGCCGTGCTCTCGCCCACCCCTTCGAAGGCGATGCCGGAGGGGCCGTGGCAGACCGACGTGGTGGTGTCGAGATTGCCGCCGATCAGGTCGGAGATCGCCACCGCCTGACGCTGCGCCTCGCAGGTGGTGTCGGAAAGCCCATAGGTGATGGGGAATTTCGCGTTGACGAGGATCTGGGCCGCGGCCTCGACACCCTCTTCGGTGGAGGCTTCCTTGCCGTCAATTAGCGCGTAGGGGCGCTTTTCCAGCACGTGCTCGGTGAACCAGGCGCGCCCCAACACGCAGGCGTTCTGCGCCTTGGTGATCCTGTGCTCGTCCAGGTCCACGGTCAGGTTCATGTCGTCGCACACGCAGCCGCAGAAGGTGCAGGTCGCGTTTTCGACAATCTTGGTGTTCGCGCTCATGTTCTTCGAGTCCTCGCGTTCTCCGTCAGGCGGACACGGGTGTCACTTCCACCACCAAATTCTTGGAAATCGGCATGCCGGTTCCGGCGGTATCCCCTGCCATGAGCTGGCCGGAGGGCGGGCCGTAAGCCATGAACAGCATCCCGGCAGGCAAGTCTTCGGGCTTGCGCGACTTGCAACTCGCGACCGTCTCGCCGATGGGCGAGCGCAGACGCACCTTGTCGCCCTCCTTGAGGCCGAGCCGGACCATATCGAGGGCGTTCATCTCGACCGTGGACGTGACCTCGCGGTACTCGTCCTTGAGCTTGCCGACGTTGAGCGACGTGCCCTGTTTGCTGGTGCGCCCTGCTATCAGAAGCATGGTTTCCGGCAGCATACGCCTCCTCGTCTCCCCCCTACGCCGCGAAGCCCGCGGCCGTCCCCCGAGGCGTGGCCCATAACCCTAATAGGATTATGTTATTCCGCGATTAATGCTGCCAATGTACCTTGGCGGTCGCGTTAGGTAAATGATTAACGGAGCCGTTGGAACCGGCCGACCGCGAGCGCGGCAAAATGCCGCTCCGCAACCCCCGGCGTGTTCGACTGGTCAAATGCCGGCTCGCTCCGCGGCCCGGTTCCGCTCCTATTTGATGAGGGCGGAGAGCTCCTTGAATTCGGGTGTGCCGGCCCGCCCCAGCCATTCGAACAGCACCATCTCGGTGGTGACGGGGACGACCCCGGCATCGCGCATCCGGGAAACGGCGAGCGCCGCGCTCTCGGGCTTGCGGGAGGACACGGCATCGGCCACCACGAACATCTTGTAGCCCAGATCCCGCAACTGGAGGGCGGTCTGCAGCACGCAGACATGGGCCTCGATCCCGGCCAGCACCAGCTGGTCGCGCCCCGTTTCCCGCAGCCGATCGAGGTAGCCCGGCGCGGCCGCGCAGGAGAATTCGGTCTTGGTCACGGGGGCGCCTTCGGGCACGAGGGCGGCCAGCTCCGGGACCGTCGGCCCCAGGCCTTTTGGATACTGCTCGGACGCCAGAACCGGGACGCCGAGGCGCGCCGCCGCCTTGAGGAGAACGGCGCAGTTCGAGACCAGCCGCGCGGCGTTGTCCATCGAGGCAAGCAGACGCTCCTGGACGTCGATGAGCAGGAGGCAGGAACGGTCCCGTTCGATCAGCATGGGGGCCTTCGCAGCAAAGGGCCGGGGGTGGGGTTGAACGCCCACAGCCGGGCCGCCACATTAACGATAACCATCGCCGCCCGCCAACCGCGCCGGGGCCCGGGGCGGCCGATTCCGCAGCGCAACGATTGACCGGTTGTGGCGGACAACATAATATCCGCCGCGATGGCCATATTCGTGCCGCCGCTCCCTCCCCGGCAGCTTCGCAAGTTAGCGCCCGGCCAGAGCCGCAAGGAATGACATTCACCGAACTAGGACTTGGACCCGACGTGCTCCGCGCCGTGGCGGACGCTGGCTACGTCGTGCCGACGCCGATCCAGAAACAGGCGATCCCCGTGATCCTCATGGGGCGCGACGTGCTGGGCTCCGCCCAGACCGGAACCGGCAAGACCGCCTCTTTCGTTCTGCCGATGCTGGAGATTCTGGCGGCCGGCCGGGCCAAGGCGCGGATGCCGCGCTCGCTCATCATCGAGCCCACGCGCGAGCTCGCCACGCAGGTCCAGGAGAACTTCGCCACCTACGGCAAGTATCACCGGCTCTCCACCGCCCTTCTGATCGGCGGAACCTCGTTCACCGAGCAGCAGCGCAGCCTGGGCCGCGGCGTGGACGTGCTGATCGCGACCCCGGGGCGGCTTATCGACCTTTACGAGCGCGGCAAGATATTGCTGACCGACGTCAAAATTCTGGTGATCGACGAGGCCGATAGAATGCTGGACATGGGGTTCATCCCCGATGTCGAGCGCATCGTCGGCATGCTCCCCAAGATCCGCCAGACGCTGTTCTTTTCGGCCACCATGCCGCCCGAAATCCGCCGCCTTGCCGACAAGTTCTTGATGAATCCCAAGGAGATTTCCGTCTCGCCGCCGGCCTCGCCCGCCGAAGGGGTGGAGCACGTGCTGGTGGTGGTGGGGCCGGACCAGAAGCGCGCGGCGCTGCGCAGCCTGATCGAATCCGAAGGCGTGAAATCCGCGCTCATCTTCTGCAACCGGAAGAAGGACATCGGATCGGTCGTGCGCGACCTCAAGCACAATAACATGCCGGCCGCCGAGCTCCACGGCGACATGTCCCAGCCCAAGCGGACCGAAACGCTGGAAGCCTTCAAGCGCGGCGAGATCAGGCTTTTGGTGTGCAGCGACGTCGCGGCGCGGGGCTTGGATATTTCCGAGCTCTCCCACGTCTTCAATTTCGACGTGCCGCACAACGCGGAAGATTATGTGCACCGCATCGGCCGCACCGGGCGCGCGGGGCGTACGGGCAAGGCCTTCACCATCGCCACGCCCGAGGACGGAAAATACGTGGCCGCGATCGCCAGCCTCATCGGCAGCCCGATCAAGCGCATCGAGCTTGCCGGCCAAGCGGCGCTGGCGCTCGACGAATCGGGAGGCGACGAGCGGCGCGGGCGCGGAGGCCGCGGGCGGCCGCGCGGCGGCGGCCAGGCGAAACCGGGTGCAAGCGGCGGGGGCGCTCCCCGGCAGCCGTCACAACCCGCACAGCAAGAGCGCGGGCACGGCCAGCCGCACCAGCCTCGTCCCGCCCAGGCGAAACCCGATCAGCCGCGGCGCGAACACCCCAAGCATCACGATCGTGGAAAGCCGCACGGAACCCGCGACTCCGGCCATGCGGGGAACGACAAGGGACTCGATGAATTGCCGGCCTTCATCCTGCGGCCGCTCGTCATCAAGGGCGACAAGAAAGACTGACGCGCCTTCGCGCCGGCCTTACGCGCCGAGCTGCGTTTACGGGAGTTGTACCCGCACGCCGAGGAAAAGCCGGTGTACGTCGGCGCCTCTGGTCTTGACGCTCACGCCGCCATGCGCCTGGTCCACGTCGAGGAACGGCGTGTTGTTGGCGTATTCGTACTCGTAGCCGACGCGCCCCTTGATATTCGGCGCAAACTCGTAATTGAGCCCTATGTTGGCGCCGCCGCCCAACGTCACCGTCGTCTGGCTCAGGGAATCGCTGCCCCGGAAGGCGGTGTTGCTGAGGTCGATCGAGCGCGAGGCGCTGAGATTGTTGACGAAGAGATTTCCGAATGCGCCCGCGGCCAGGAAGAGTTGGCCGTAAATCGGATAGGTGCCGTCGAAGCCGAACGTCGGGCCGTAGTAGCGATTGTCGAGCATTACCCGGGACGTCACATGGCTGCCGATGGCGGGGATATCGAAGTCGAGATCCTCGTCGTCCTCGTCTTCGCCGTATTCGAAGCCGAGATAAGAGTCCATCGTCACCGGGCTCCCATGGAAGCTACCGAGGTCGTAGCCTTTGCGCAGGCGCGGCTCGATACCCCAGGACCAGTATCGGCTTCTGTAGGAGAGGTTCCTGAGGTCGTTCCCGGTCGTCGCCCCGCCTCCGCCGAGCGGGCCGAAGAAAGCGAGATTGCCGCCGGCGGCGGGGATGGCGTCGATATTGTCCTTGGCGGTCGAGGTGTAATACCTGCCGTTCAATTCCGCACCCCACTTCTTCCCCAGACCCAGGAACGGGTTGTCGAGGGTGAAGCCGGTCCTCAATTTGAATCCGGGATTGCTGCTGTCGTTGTCGCCGTTGACGAAGCCGGTGACCGCGCCGCCGGACTCCTTGCGGATCAGCGGCGTATCGGGGCGGTTGCGGAATTCATAATTGCCCATCACGCCGGCGTAGAACCTGGGCAGGACCGGCGCGGGCGCGGATTTATCGACGTAATACCTGTCCTCGGCGTCGCTGTATTCGATCTTGACCGGCTTGCCGGCATCGAACGTCAGAGTCTGGTCCTTGACGCTGCCGTCGGAATAGCTGCGGGTGACTTTCAGCGTGCCGTCGAGCTGCTGCGGCGCCGGGTTGGCCGCGATGCGGCCGTCGCCGGGGCGCGGACCGTTGTAGAGCGTCTCGCCCTCGCCGTTCTCGATCTTGATGTTGGTGACGCGGGGCGGCGGCGGGTCGGATTGCAGATTCAAGGACGGCGGATCGATCATGGTCAAGTCAGCGGGCACGCACCCCGACGTTCCGAGCGCAAAAACCGGCAAGAGCATCGCGTACCAAAGGCCGCGTCGAATCCATCTCATCTCCCCCCTCCGTAATCCCTTGCCCCCTAGAGTGCCGCACCTCCGAGCGATAGGTCAGCAATTTAACAAGGTTTTAGCCCGACATTCAACCGTTGGGAGCTCGCGGACGAAGCCGATTTCGTTAACAGAGAGGTGGCCGCTGCGCCCGATCCGCTTGTTTCCGTCCCGCGAAGACGCCCATAATCCGCGCCGCCTCACGGCCAGAGGGAGACGGACTCTATGAATCAAAAGACGCGCGTGGTGGTGCTGGGCGCCGGTTTCGCCGGCATGTTCGCGGCCAAGCACCTGCGCCGGCTCGCACCCAAGGACGTCGAGATCGAGCTCATCAACGAGGTCAATTACTTCGTGTTCCAGCCGCTGCTGCCCGAGGTGGCGGCCGGCAACATCAACGCGTCCGACGCGGTTTCGCCGCTTCGCCTGCTGCTCCCCGGCGTGAAATTCCGCAGAGCCACGGTCCGCGCCGTATTTTTCCGCAGCAACCGGATCCAGGTGACCGACGACACCCACCGCACGCTGACTTACGTGCCTTACGATCATCTGGTGCTGGCGCCGGGCCAGGCCGCCGATTTGTCGCGGTTCCCCGGACTTGCCGAACATTCCTTTTCGATGAAGACGCTGGCGGACGCCTACCGGCTGCGCAACCAAGCCATCAATTGCCTGGAGCGGGCCGACGTCACGGACGACCCGAAGCTCAAGCGGCGGCTCCTCACCTTCGTCGTCGTCGGAGCCGGATTTTCCGGCGTCGAGACGGCGGGCGAGATGAAGGATTTGATCGACCAGTCGCTTAGGTTCTATCCACACGTCTCCAAGGACGAGATCCGGATGATCCTCGTCGAATACGCGGAGCGCATCTTGCCGGAGCTCCCCGACGAACTCGCCGCCTATACCGCCCGCAAGCTGGTCGGCCGCGGGATCGAGACCTGGCTCAAGACCGCGCTCAAATCGGCCAGCGTTCACGCGGTCGAGATGGCGGACGGCCGGGTTGTCGAGACCGAGACGGTGGTGGCCACCATCGGCACCGCCCCGCACCGGCTGGTGCGCGAACTCGGCCTGCCCTTGCAATGGGGACGGATCAAGGTGGACGGCACGATGCGGGTCCCGGGCCTCGACAACGTCTGGGCGGTCGGCGACGCCGCCCTCATTCCCCTGCCCAAGAAGCCGGACGGAAGCGAGAGATTTGCCGCCCCCACCGCCCAGTTCGCCGTGCGCGAGGCGGCCACGCTCGCCCGCAACGTATTGGCCGCGATCGCCGGACGCGAACTCAAGGAATTCGACTACAAGCCGAAGGGTTCGCTGGCCTCGATCGGCTGCCACAAGGCGGTCGCCGTGCTGTTGGGAGTCCGGCTTTCGGGAACGACGGCCTGGCTGGTGTGGCGGATGTTCTATCTCGCCATGCTGCCGGGCCTGGCCACCAAGGTGCGGGTGATGATGAACTGGCTGCTCGACCACTTCTTCCCGCGCAGCACCGTGCAGATACGAATTCCGACGCGCGACTCGGCGCGCTACGTGCGCTTCCGCAAGGGCGACGAGGTGTTTCAGCCCGGCCACCTCGCCGACGGGTTCTATACGGTGATTTCCGGCTCGTTCGACGCCACCATCGGCGCCGGGACGCCGAGCCCGCTCCACCGGGTTCTCGGACCCGGCGAACATTTCGGCGAGCGCGTGCTGTTCGGCGACGATTTGCGCACGGGCGCGGTGGTGGCGATCGAGGATTCGGAGACGTTGTTCATCGAGCGCGACGATTTCCGCCGCATCGCCGCCGGGTTCAAGATTCTCGACGAGTATTTCCGCAATTACCTCGTCACCCACTTCCCCGAGCATATGCTGCCCGAGAGCCTGCGGCCGGGCGGCAAGCGGGCCTCCGGCGCCGATCAGCCCAAGGCGCCGATGATGTGACTGACGCCGGAGCTCGCCCGGCGAATGACTTCGTAGTTGCGCTCCAACGGCACGAAGATGCGGTCGTGCTCCTGGTCATAACCGAGTGTTTCGTCGCTGCGATAGGTCGCGGGCTCGCCGAAATCCCCGGCCAGGCGCACATCGCCCAGGCGCGGAAAGATTCGCGATAGCGCGTCCACCGCCGGCGCCACGTTAAGGCTGAGCAGGCTGGCAATGAGGCGCTCGCGCGTCGTCCCCGTTTGCATGCTGAACTCCGGGATGCGCGCCGCTAGCTGGAAGATTTCCTGAATCAGCGCGATCCGCAGCGAATGGAGCAGCAGCAGGTTGTCGCGGCTTTCCTTGTCGAGAACGCGCCCGCGGCTTCCCGGAATTCCGCCGGTGTCGTCCTTGGTGAGACGCCAGCCGCGGATGTCGAGATAATCCGTCTGGATCACGCGGAAGATCTTCACCAGCATCTCGTGCAGACCGAGACCCTCGAGATATTCCGAGACGCGGCGCATGTCCTCGCTGCGCGAGCGCTTTGCCGTACGCGCCGCCCGCAACAGCCACAGCCCCGGGTCGAAGGTGTCGATGTAGGCGCGCAGCACGTCCACGTCGCTGAAGCTGAAGGCATATTCCACCATGCCCATGAGGCGGCGGAAACGGTCCGATTCCTCGTAAAGCGAGCGGAACCGGACTTCGTCCTTGCGGATGGCCTCGCCCACGCCGCCCAAGGTGATGGCCAGCATCCCGAGCTGCTGAAGGATGCCGTTATGGGGAATGGCGCGAATCTGCGAGGGATGCGCGTGGCCGGCCGCCCGCTCGGCATCGCCCTGGCGAACCAGCGAGCGCGAGCCGGACGGGTACATCATGTTCGTGCCCCAGGCGCTGAGCAGCGCCGCGTAGTTCTCGTCGCTCATCACCCGCGCGTTGAACTGCTTGATGGTGTTGAAGAACTCGGTGACATAGTCGCTCGCGGCATAGAACGGGTCGCCGGCCGCGGCCTGCGGCGTCTCCAGCACGTTCTCGATGATCCGGGTCGTCGCGGCGAAGGCCGTGGCCGAATTCATGAAGTAGATGTAGCCGTCGCCGCCCTGGAAGCTCACCTCCTCCTTGAACGGAATGCCGTTCTGGATGAACAGGTCGTGGCACGCGGGCGACGAGACGTATTTGAGCCTGTCCAGCAGGCTTCCCGGATGGCCGCCGCGGCCGATCGACTCGCCATGCGTGTCGAAGACCAGGAGCTGAACGCCGCGAATCTCGTGCTTGACGAGCAACTGGCCGACGCGAAGCCGCAGGTTCTCGATCGCGACCGCGGCCGCGGTCTGGCCCAGGTAGCGGCCCGAATCGGAGAACCCGGTCTGGATGCAAAGCCGTCCGCGGCGCGCGACATAGGCGCGGTAATGCGGGTTCTCAAGCAGCTCTTCGATGATACGCCCGCCCCGTTCCAGCGCCTTCTGGGTCTCGAACAGCGGCGAGATGTCGACCTTGTCCTCGACGCCGAAGAGCTTGGCGAGATAAAGCGCGGTGAGAACCGTGAACGGCGCCTCGCATTCGGCGATCAGGAAACGGATCGGCGTGGTCGCGTCCACGTACTTCAGGACCTGGGCGACGATCATGAAGATGCGCTTGGCCGACGCCCGCTCCGCCACGATCGAGCCGAAGTTGATCGACTCGGGGCGCACTTGCGCGATGAGGTCGTCGATGGCCTTCAAATAGGTGCTGCGGTAGGCGGGATCGTCGGGACTCGTTTCCATGCCGACGGACTTGCGGATGGCGTTGTGAATCTGCGAGGCATTGATCCGGACATGGGTGTGCGCCATGCCGAGGCCGTAGTTGGCGAACTCGGCGCGCAGGATGCAAAGCGGCCGCACCAGTCTTTGGTCGTCGCTGAGCGAGACGGCGCGGGTCAACAACTCGACCAGCGGCTCGGAGGCGATCAGCCGGCGCGCCAATCCTTTGTGCATGCTGATGGCGATGCGGCGAATCCGCTCGGTGCCCGAGGCATCCCGGACCTCGGGCGAGCTGAACACGTCGATCTCTTCCTTGAGCTCGTTGAGCGACAGCTGGAGGCGGGTCTCCATGAGCTCCAGCGTGTTCTGCAGATCCGCTTTGGCGCCGGACTCGACGCAACGCTCGCGAATTTCGCGCACGCGATCGCGGTAATAGCGAAGCTGGATCTCCTGGACGCGCAGCCGCTTGTCGAAGGTGTCGGTCCACAAGATGTCGGAACGGCCGTCGATGTCGTAGCCGACCCAGCTGGCGATGGTGACCAGCTTGGGCGTCAGTTCGCGGGCGCGGCCGGGATAAAGCTCGTCCGCGACATCGAAGATGATGTCGTAGACGCGGCGCAGGGCGGATTGCATGTTGGTGATCGCCTCGAGCGACATGGCATGTTCGCGATCGAGGCCGAGATCGGCGTCGGGCCGGTGCTCGGAGGCAATCGCCTCGTCGAAGATCGCGGCGCGTTGATCGGGCGAAAGCGGCTCGCCTTCCGCATCGCTGTCCGAGGCGAGCTCCGCAAGCCGCCGCATGAGATTCCCCGACAGCCCGAAGGTGGGATGGCCAGTGAACACCACGCCGAACAGCTCGAGCTCGATGCGCTGCTTGAAGCTGTCGAAGCTGACCAGGCCCGGCTTGCGGTCCTTGGCCTTGGAGCCGCCCCAGACCACGTTGCCGCGGTCGGCGAGGCCGCGGATGAGGGCCTTGATCGTGTCGGCGTTGGCGTCCGCCCCGCACTCGCCCAGATAACGCTTGAGGTGATCGGCGCGCGCGGCATAGGCGCTGAACGTCAGGCGCTGGATCAGGGCCTCGACCGCCGAATGGCTGAGCTTGCCGGACGCGAGCCGGTTCGAGATATCCAGCACCAGAAGCTGGATCGGATTGGTGTAGGGATCCCCTTCGGCGTTGCGCCGGATCCGGTCGAGTTCCTCGACCAGCTCCCGGTGCAGCGCCGAGGTGTCGGTGGCGGAATCGACGGGAAAGCACGAAGCGCCCCTGGGAACCGCCGGGGCCTTCAAGTTCTCGAGGAATTTCCGCGCCTGCTCGCGCAACGACGGCTTCGCGGGCGAGCCGGCCTCGGCCCGCTTCGCGGCCGGTTTGTCGGCGGGTTCCTTGAGGTCGTTTTGCCGCATTCCTCGGCTCCGTGGCGGCGCAAGCGCCCGGTTTCCAGCGAATCTGGATAATTACACTAAAGAGTATCCGCCCCTCATGCCAGCCCCGGGGCGGGGCGTCAATCGGCCGCGCGGCGGAAGGCGGCCAGCTTGTGGCCGAACACGAGTTCGGGGTTGGAAGTCTCGACGAAATCCTGGACCACGAGCGTGCTGTCGGTGATGTGGACGTTGCGGTCGCCGCCCGCGGCGTCGGCCGCGCCGTTGACCCGGCCTGAAGCGATCGCGTCCACCACCGGCCGTTCCGCCATCGTCCAGACATCGAGCGACGCGCCATCCGCGGACAGCGCGTAACGGCAGATATAATAGTTCTCCACCGCCGGATCGTAGGTCTTGTCCGCCTCCTCGCGGAATTTGACGTTCATGTAGTTGTGCTTGTTCACCTGCGCCGGGAAACCGTCCAGCACCACCCATTCCTTCTTGCCCTCGGAATCCGTCGTCTCGACCCGGAACCGCATCATCGCCCCTTCGCCGGCGGCGACGGCCAGCGTCGCCGGCTCGTCGTTCATGGTTCCCGTCCAGTTGCCGACGAGGCGCGGATCCGGCTGGGCGGCCGCGGGGTCGCCCAACGGATTGATGCTGTCGGGCAGGCAGGCGGAAAGCGCCAAAGCGGCCGCAACCCAAATGCATTTTGCCGGGTTCGTCACTCTCATGGCCGCCTCTTTCCACGGTGCATGCGCCCATCGTGGGGCCGAATTGGGGCGGAATCAAGAACGCCCGGCGCGAGGCCGGCCGACGGCCCGGTTGCATCGGCGCCGAAAGGCCGCTTCACTACCAGCCTGTCGAGGAACGCCTCGCGCGGGAACCTGCCGACGGCGCCGGGAGGACGGATATGAGCCACAAGGACGCGAACGGCGGCGGGAACAGCCCCAAGTACCGGCGGCGCCTTCGCGAGCTCCAGATCGAGCTGGTCAAGTTCGAGCGGCATCTCATCGCCAAGGGCGGCCGCGTCGTCGTCATTCTCGAAGGGCGCGACGCCGCCGGCAAGGACGGCACGATCAAGCACATCATCGAGCATCTGAGCCCGCGCGAAACCCGCGTCGTTGCGCTCTCGAAACCGTCCGACCGCGAATTCACGGAATGGTACTTTCAAAGATACGTGCCGCACCTTCCCGCCGCGGGCGAATTCGTATTGTTCAACCGCTCCTGGTACAACCGTGCCGGGGTCGAGCGCGTGATGGGCTTCTGCACCGAGGACGAAGCCGAAGAATTCCTCGCGATCGCGCCGACCTTCGAATGGATGCTGGTGAACTCCGGTATCCGGCTCTTCAAGTATTATCTCGATATCGAGCGCAAGGAGCAGGCGCGCAGGCTCGCCAGCCGGCGGCACGATCCTCTCAAGCAATGGAAGGTCAGCCCGGTCGACAATGCCGCCCTGAAAAACTGGCCGGCCTATAGCCGCGCCCGGAATGAAATGCTGTTGCGAACCCATTCGGCTCACGCGCCCTGGTTTCTCGTGGATGCCAACGACAAGCACACGGCGCGGCTCAATCTCATCCGGCATTTGCTGTCGCAGCTCCGCTACAAGAAGAAGGACGGCAAGCTGCTTCGCTACGATCCCGAGATCGTCTTCGAATTCGAGCAAGCCCGCCTGCATGACGGGTCCGTGGCAAAATGACGATTGCCGTTCCGCCATCCGAGCTGGCCGGGCGTCTCGCGCTGGTCCTGGCGCTCGCCATCTTTCTCGGCTTGGCGTTCGAGGAGGTTTACAAGCGCGACGAACCCGGCACGCCCGGCGGCGTGCGGACATTCCCGTTGCTGGCCCTGGCGGGGGCGATGCTCTATCTGATCGAGCCGCAGCATGCGCTGGCATTCGTGGCCGGCCTGTTCGCCCTGGCCCTGTGGCTGCATGCCCATATCCGGCGCGCGCCGGAGCAGCGACCGGGCACGGCCACGCCGATGATTCCCGTTTCCAACCTGCTGGCCTATGTGATCGGCGCCGTGGCGCTCATGCAGCCGCCTTGGGTCGCCGTCGCCGTGTCCGTGACGGCGGTTCTTCTGCTCGGCGCCCGCGAACAGTTGCACAGGCTGGTTCATCTGGTGCCTCAGGACGAGCTCCTGACGGCGGGCAAATTCCTGGTCCTGGCCGGAATCGTGCTTCCGCTCGTGCCCGACCGGCCGATCCGGCGCCGCGCCCTCCCCCGTGATTCGTTTCAGCCAAATGCGGTCCGCGACCGGGATATGGTTGCGCGTGCCGTGGAGCGAGCCGAAGAATGCGCCGCGGTCCGCCTTGTCGTCCGACTCGGGAAGACTTGCCGCCGCCTCATAAATCCGCCGGTTGGCCCAGCGGTTGTAGCGGGCGAAGGTATCGTAATGGGATTTCATCATTGCGGCCGATCTTTAAATGAGGGCGCCGCGGCGCGGTCAGTACGGAGCCCGGCGCGCACGGCGCGGATCCACCACGTCGAAGGCGATGCTGATGCGCTGCTCGCCGGTCTCGTTGGGAATCGTCATGTGATAAAGATAAGAGGGGAAGAGAAACATCAATCCTTCCTTGGGCCGATACAGGCGCACGTCCGGTTCCGCCTTGGTGTGCATGTTGTCCTGCGGGCGGCCGAATTCGATCCAGCCCGCGTGCGGATCGCGCGGCGGCGTCTTGGAGATCGGGATCTTCAGGTAATAGACCCCGGAAATCCACGCCGCCGGATGGATATGCGGCAGCTGGTGCCCCTTGGTGTCCATCACGACGGCCCAGGCCTGAAGCCGCCAGCGGTCCGGCTTTGCGGCGCGCAGCGGATGATCGGGGTCGCAGTCCAACGCCCGTTCGTAATCGGCGACCGCCTGGCGGATGAAGGCCTCGAGCGCCGCCACCGCCGGGCCGGGATCGATCAGGATATCGCCGGTATGCCCGCCGTGCCGGGTGGCGTGACCCGACTTCTCGAAGACCAGGGTCGGGTGCGTCGTGACCTCGCCGACCAGCGCGGCGTTGAAGGCGGCGACGTCGGCATATCCTTCCGGCGCCGTCACCTCCACCGGACGCACGAAACGGTCGAAGTCGAGGAGATTCATCGCCTCGTCGCGCTTCCCCAACTCGGTGAGCGCGGCGATCTTCCAGGAGACCATGCGGCAATTTCCGGGATCGCGGGCAAAGACCTCGTCACAGGCAGCAAGGACCCCTTGCGCGTCGCCGTCCTCCATCAAATGACATGCCAGGGAGAACAGCGCGGCATCGTGACGCGGATCGATTGCCACCGCGCGGCGGAAGGCGGCCAATGCCTCGTCGCGCCGTTTCAGCGCCAAAAAGGAAAGGCCTTGGCGGTGGTGCGCGTCCGCGAGTTTCGGGTCGAGTTCG
The DNA here is from genome assembly GCA_035292745.1 of Alphaproteobacteria bacterium. Taxonomy (GTDB): domain Bacteria; phylum Pseudomonadota; class Alphaproteobacteria; order DATDPM01; family DATDPM01; genus DATDPM01. The sequence continues at coordinate 36,060 of DATDPM010000005.1, forward strand.
GCGGCGCGGCGCAGAACCGCCGCCGCCTGCTCGTGTTTTCCCGACGCGGCCAAGGCCGTGCCCAGCAGCAGATGCCAGTTCGCGTTGTCCGGGCGAAGCTCGACGGCGCGGCGCAGCGCCTGCGCGGCCAGCCCATTCTTGCCCATGGCCTGGAGCAGCGATCCCAGCTTGAACTGCGCTTCGGGGAAATCCTTCTTGATCTCGACCGCACGGCGGTAGGACGAAAGCGCCTCCTCGCGCCGGCCCGCGGCCTCGAAGGCCGTGCCCAAATTGGAATGATACGTCGCGTTTTGCGGATTGGCGGCGATGGCCCGGCCGATCAGATCGATGGCCTCGTCGTTGCGCCCCGATTGGCGGGCGGCCACGCCAAGCAGATGCAGGGCATCGGCATGGTCCGGGGCAGCCTCGAGCACGCGTCGGTAGATCGATTCCGCCTCGCGGATTTTCCCGGCCCGCTGCAGCGAAACCCCTTCCGCCAGGGCCTGCGCCACGCTCTTGCGCTTTTCCTCCGCCGCCATCCCCTACCCCACGCCCCCAAATTGGCCGTCCGCGACGCTAGAACGGGTCTTGTCCAAGATCAAGGACATGGCCGCGCCGGCGCATCCAAACAAATTCCCGGAATATCAAATATTTATCAGGGATGCTTCGATGCGGCTCCGAGCCGGTATTAACCAATCGGCGAGGCACCGGTCACTCCGGCTCGGCCTCCAAGATCCGGCGGCACAGCGCCTCCGCTTCGCCGAACTTTGCCGCGCGGTGAAGTGCCGCCGCTTGCGACAACGCCTGCCGAACCGTGACGCGCTTGTCTTCGACCGCCATTCCCCTCCCCGGCCCGGCGCCCGGACGCGGGCCGCCGCCAGGGTTGGCTATATCGGCGGTATATCGAGATCAAGGACGGGGCGGCGCAGCCGCAAGTTGCCCTTTGCCGGACCGAACGCGCGATCTACTCGCGCACCGTGGCGGCCTCGATCAGGGTGTTGCCGATCATGCCTTCGATGCCCGCGAGCCGGCGCAACGCGCGCTCGGACAGCGCCTGGGCTTCGTTCATCACCCGTTCGTTTTCGGTGCGGTCAACGATATCGGAATAACGCTCGAAGGCGAATTCCAAGATGCGGAGTCCGTCCCGCACGTTTCCGGGCTCCGCTTCGAGCCGGATGCCGGTTTCGCGTTCTTCCGTCTGCGCTTCCAGCGATTCCGCGCAAGCGGCCTCGTCCGCAGCCGCCTTCTCGAACAGGGCGGCCATCGCCGCATTGCCGCGCGCGCGCAGCGACGCGGCCAATATACGGTGCCCTTCCGCCGCCGCGTGTTCCATCGCCGCCGCCTGGGCCCTCAGCGCCGACAGAGACTCGGGCCTTTCCAAACTCCCCGCCGTGAACGGTCCGCGGGCGCCGGTGCGGCGCCAGGCCTTGCGCCGTTCCCGGCGCAGCAGCGCGGCATGGTCCAGCTCGTCCTTGGCGAATTCCTCGGCGAGTTGACGGACCCGCTCGTCTTCGGCGCCCGCCGCAAGATAGCTGAAGAAGGCGAAGGCGCGCTCTTCGTTGCGCACCGCGATGGCCAGCGCCCGGTAGGGCGTGAGAAGGTACGCGGGCGCTTCGTCCCTGTCGAAACTCTCGGGCAGATCCCATTTAACGCTCGCCGCATCGGGAGACTTGCCCACGATCAGCCGTGCGCGGACGTCCACCTGATGCGCATGTTTTTCCTCGATCCCGGCAAGGAACGTGAACAGGGCGGCGAGATTATCCTCGCCCTGCAAGCGCATCCGGTCCGCGAAGCCGTGATAGCGACGGGCGGCCTCCCGCTCCATCGCATGGGCGATTGCCATCAATTCTTCGGCCGAAGCGACTCGTCCCGCGGGTTCTTTTTTCAGAACGCCCATTTGCGACCCCCGTGCAACGGATGTCGTGTGGAATTAATCTAATCCGCCCGGCCTCCGCGTAAAAGCCGGATCCCTGGCCGCAAATCCGTCACCTATTCGCAAGCGCAGCGGAAATCGGCTTCTTCGATACTAAAGGTCTCCGCCCGTCGGTTGTACATTAATGTATATCTCATGTATCATTTAAGTCGTTCGGCGCGACTTGCAGGCAAACATGCCGGAAGTCGCGTCGTCAGTTCGCGGCGGAAATTCTGGGGTTCATGCGAAGCCGCCATCGGTCCCGCCACCTTGGGTCTACCGGCACCTCGATATTTCGGGTTGTCTGGGCGGACAAAAATCTATTGCCGCGACTATTGGCCGCAGGCACGGACAGCGCCGCTCGTTTTGTAGCGCAGCTTGAAAATTTGATCGGCGGCGCCAATCCGCGAGTGCGTCGCAGCCGCGCCCTGGCTGTATTATCCGGCGTGTTGCTTTGCTTCACGAGCGCCGCCTTCGCGCAACCGGCGGCGCGGCTGCCGCAGTTCTTGAGCCAGATTCAGGCGGCGGACGTCTTTCCCGGC
>DATDPM010000006.1:0-11698 GCA_035292745.1 Alphaproteobacteria bacterium
CCAGCGGCTCGGCCTCTAGCCGGCTAAAGGACCGCAGATGGACCATGTGATCATCGGCGCCGGGCCGGCCGGAGTCGTCGCGGCCGAGACGCTGCGCAAAACGGACCCCGGCGCCAACGTCACGATCATCGGCGACGAGACCGAGCCGCCTTACTCCCGGATGGCGCTCCCCTACTACCTGATCAAGCGCATCGGCGAGAACGGGACCTACCTGCGGAAAGACACCGGCCATTTCGGCAACCTCGGGATCGCCGTCAAATACGGCCGGGTGGCGAAGGTGGAACCGGGCCAGCACCGCGTCACGCTTCAGGACGGGCAACATTTGGGCTACGACCGGCTGCTGATCGCGACCGGCTCGCGCCCCGTGCCGCCTCCGATCCCGGGCGTCGACCTTCCCGGCGTGCACCCCTGCTGGACGCTGGAGGACGGGCGCAATATCGCGCGCCTGGCGCAGCCGGGCGCCAAGGTCGTGCTGATGGGCGCGGGGTTCATCGGCTGCATCATCCTGGAAGCCCTGGCCAAGCGCGGCGTGGAATTGACGGTGGTCGAGATGGCCGACCGGATGGTGCCGCGCATGATGAGCCAAACCGCCGGCACCATGATAAAAAAATGGTGCGAAACAAAGGGTGTTAGAGTTCTTACTTCAACAAAGGTCACAAGCATCGAGAAGGCCAAGGGCGGGACCCTTGTCATGCGTCTCGATACAGGCGCGGAGTTGCCGGCCGATCTGGTGATCTCGGCGACCGGCGTGAGGCCGAACGTGGAGTTCCTCCAGGGCGCCGGCATCGACGTCGACCACGGCGTCTTGATCAACGACCGGTTCCAGACCAGCGCACCCGATATCTACGCCGCCGGCGACGTCGCCCAGGGCCGGGACTTTTCGACCGGCGAATATTCCGTCCAGGCCATCCAGCCCACCGCCGTGGACCATGGCAGGACCGCCGCCTTCAACATGGCGGGGCGCGACGTTCGCCATCAGGGCAGCGTGAACATGAACGTGCTGGACACCATGGGGCTGGTTTCCAGCTCCTTCGGCCTGTGGATGGGCGCCAAGGGAGGCGATGCGGCCGAGCTCCATGAGCCCGAGGCCTTCCGGTACCTGAACCTCCAATTCCAGGGCGACGTGGTGGTGGGGGCGCACAGCATCGGGCTCACCCAGCATGTCGGCGTGCTGCGGGGCCTGATCCAGACGCGGCTCCACCTCAAAGACTGGAAGGACCGGCTGCGCAAGGACCCGACCCGCATCATGGAAGCCTATCTCGGCAGCACGCAGCTCGTCGCGTAATCCTCCCGCACCCCGAGGCCGATGAAGATCACCGTCAAGCTGTTCGCGCTTTTGAGCACCTATCTCCCCGAAGGCGCGACGGGCCATGAAGCGAAGATGGAGGTGGCGGAAGGAGCCACGCCGGCTTTGCTGATCGAACGGCTGAGACTGCCGCCCAAAATGACCCATCTCGTGCTCGTGAACGGCGTGTATGTGCCGCCCAGCGAGCGGGCGCGCTTCAAACTTTCCGAGGGCGACGCGCTCGCCATCTGGCCGCCGGTCGCGGGCGGCTGACGGGCGGCCGCGACACAAAGACGATGGCGGTTCCGATCGAGCGCGACATGGCGGTGAGCGTCGCCGAATTCCTCCGCACCCTGCCTGGCGCGGCGGCCGCGAGCTTCCGGGCGATCGGAGCGCCGGGCACCGTCGCCATCGAAGGGCCGGGCCTGAGCGAAGCGAAGGCGGACCATGGCGTTGCCCTCGCCTGCGGCGATCGGCGCGTCGAGATCGGGCTCGCACCGCAAGAGGACCGTAGACTCGGCTCCCTGGTTCTTCCCGTCACCCGGGCACGCATCGCCTTTTCGGGATTTTCACGCGACGAGGCAGGGCGATTCCTCGCCTGTTTCGACGCCCACTATCGCCGGGGCGGCGGCTAGGCGAAGCGATGCGGCATGGTCACGCGAGCGAATCTGTGCCTTGAATATCGCCATGCCAGGGAATGCGCGCTCGGCCATGATCACCACCGCAACCTCTCCCATCAAGGCGGATTTTCCCCGTAACCGCCTGCTTCAGACGCTGGCGGCCGCATTCGCGGTGTATTGGATTGTGATGGCGATCGCGCCGGTCTACCAGTTCGACTGGCTGCTCGAGAATCTCCTGGTATTCGCCGCGGTCGCGACATTCGCCGCCACCTACCGCGCCTTTCCCTTCTCGGACCTTTCCTACATCCTGCTGGCCGCGTTTCTGGCCCTGCACACGCTGGGCTCGCATTACACCTATGCCGAAGTTCCGTTCGGATACTGGCTGCAGGACGTCTTCGGATCGAGCCGCAACGACTACGACCGGCTCGTGCATTTCTCTTACGGGCTGCTGATCGCCTACCCCGTCCGCGAGATGCTGCTGCGCCTTGCCAAGGTTCGCGGCGCCTGGGCCTATTTCATCGCCCTTTCCGCAATCGTGGCGATGAGCGCCATGTTCGAGATCATCGAGTGGATCATCGCGTCCATCGTCAACCCGGATGCCGCCTTCGCCTATCTCGGGACCCAGGGCGATGCATTCGATGCGGTCAAGGATATGGCGCTGGCGCTGGTCGGCGCCGCGGCGGCGCTTGCGGTCACCGCCGCCGTTTCGCGGACGCGGCGCGGACGGACCTAATTTTCGCCGGTCCGTTCCCCGCCGTAGCCCATTTCACCGAGAATCATGCGGACATTGGCGAGCGCGTCGGCGCGGGGCATCCCCGCCCGGAGCCGCGGATCGAACAGCAGCTTGATCAGGAGAATGTCCTGGGCGGTGAGCTCTATGTCGATGCTGCGGTCGTTGAAGATGGACGGGAACACGTCGTCGGAATCGTTGGGCAGCCCCAGGATCTGGGTTATCTCCTCGACGATGCAGGCCTCGAGCCGGCCGCGCGACATGACGCGGTCGGTCGGGATGACGACGATGCCATGGACGATCTCGTAGCGGCTGTTCGACTGGTATTGGCCGATGCAGAGATTCGTTTGCATCACCGGCTTGATGTCGAAGCTGGGCGGAAAATAGTCGAGACGAATTTGGTCCAGCGCGCTCTCGCGCTCGAACACCACGGTGACGTTGGCCGCGGCCGGATCGTCGGTGAGCGCAACGTCATAGCCGGTGATCTCGGCGAGGTGGCGCACATGCTGTTGCACCGCGAATTCGATCAGCTTGCGGTCGCCGGCGCGGATGTCGAGGAACAGGCGGACCGGAACGGCCCATTTCCGCAGACGCTTGTCGGTCTGCGAATCGAACTCGTTGTGGAACACGATGGTGTCGAAGTTCCGCACCAGCTGATCGCGGGTAAGGTGCAGGTTCGGGCCCGGCGGCGGCGCCTCGCCTCCATTGGCCAGCAGCCACAGCGCCGCCAAGCCGCAGGCGGCGGCGCGTAACACGCCCGCAGCGTTGCGAAGCCCCGGCCACAGCCGCGGGCCGGATATGCGGCTCGATGCCATCATCGCCAGTCTATGCGCCCCAACAGGTTCCCGCCAGACAGCGGCCGACGGAGCCGACGCCTCGGGAAGCTGCCTTTATTGCCCGGGTTCCGTTGATGTTCCATTAACCGCAGCTAACGGTTTTTTCATGGTTTTTCGATGAAATGCCGAGCTTGCCGCCCCGCGACGTCGCGGGACCGACTATGGCTTTGGCTGCAGGGAGCAATCAATGGCGCAAAGCAGACCCAAGAAACGGTTTGTGGCCGAAATCCTTCGCGACCAGGGCACGGCCGACACGGCGCCGGCGGCACCCGACGGCAGCGAAGCGCTGGCGCGCCATGACGAAACCATGACCGCAATCGCCGAGCTGCGGAGCTTCATGGCGCAGTGCTTGAGCCGCAGCGAAGAACCGCCCAATCCCGGCCAAAGCGAGCCCGAGGTCGCGATTGACGCCGGCAAGATCCGGCATGAGCTCGAAACCCTGCGCGACGCCATCATAAGCACGAAACGCGAAATCGCCGCAGTGCGCCACCCCGCGGCGCCGTCCGACCGGCTCATGCTGGCGGCGGACGAACTGGACGCCGTGGTCGAGGCGACCGAGCAGGCCACCAACACCATCCTGCAAGCCGCCGAGACCGTGGATGACATGGCGGAACGCATCAAACAGGCGTCGCAAGATGCCTATATCGCCCGAACCTCGGACGAGATGCGGGAGCTGATCTTAAAGATCTTCGAGGCCTGCAATTTCCAGGACATCACCGGCCAGCGCATCACCAAGGTGGTGAATACCGTCAAATTCATCGAGGAACGGGTTAACGCCATGATCGCGATCTGGGGCATGGAATCGTTTGCCGAGATCGAGGTTCCCGCGCCCGCCGCCGCCCATGCCGACAAGGCCCTGTTGAGCGGTCCGCAGCGCGCCGAAAACGCGGTTTCCCAAGACGATATCGATAAGTTGTTCGAATAACGTGGCAATTTTCGGGCCCGGCAGAACGCCCTTGCCAGGCCGAGTAAGTGTTTGCGATAGTTTCGCTTCAGGGGGGGCATCGGACCATCGATCGTCTCTCCGAAACAGGGGAACCTTTTCGGCAATTCCGGTCAAAATGGGTTGCGGCCGGTAATAATTCAGAAAGGTCGACTCGTTAACGTCGATCGGGCGCTTAGAGCGCCGCCGAAATTGGCAATAAGGGGGAGTCCATGAAGAAGTGCCGCCGCCTTGCCCAAGTGGCATTGATCGCCACCGCCGCGCAACTGGTCGCCAGCAACATCGCCGTAGCGGCCACCTGCGCCTCTCCCGCCGAAAAAGCCGCCCTCGACGCCCGCGTGTTGCAGAGCGAGCTCATGGTCGCGGCGCTGACCTGCGGGGAAAACGCCCGTTACAACGCCTTCGTCCAGAAATTCGAGCCCGAGCTGGTCGGTTTCGGCAAGGCGTTGCGCAGCTATTTCGCCCGAGCCTATGGCAAGGCCGGCGAGAACGAGCTGAACCAGTTCGTCACCCGTCTCGCCAACGGCGCCACCATTCGCCGCACGCAGTTCACGATGCCGCAGTATTGCGCATCCGCCGTGAACCTCTTCAATTCCGTGCTTTCGGTCGAACTTTCCGGCCTTCGCGACTTCGCCGGCCAAGCCCCGTTCGCCAGCGATTCGGGCATCGAATCCTGCGCCGTCCAGGCTGCACGCGAGCCGGCGAACTAGCCCGGATTTCTCAATCGTCGAGGAACCAAGGGGCGCCTGCGGCGCCCCTTTCTTTTTGAGCCGATCAGCCCCCATCCCGCGAGCATACCGCCCCACGCCCGGGCCCAGGCGGATACCCGAGGCCCGGGGCGAAGGGCCGCCGGCTATGGGTTGAGGCCCGTCAGGGCAAAGAAAAAGGGCGCCGCATCGCTGCGGCGCCCCAGTTCTCGATCCCCTGTCGCCAGGGGTTTAAGGACTCTAGCGGGTCCGAATGACGATCTGCCCCCGCCGGTTCTGCGGCTCGCGCACGCCGTCGGGTGTGGGAACCAGCGGCTCCGTCTCGCCCTTGGCGTAGACCGTGATGTTCCCAGCCGGGACGCCTTGCTTCACGAGCTCGCCCTTCACGGCATCCGCCCGGCGCTTGGACAGGCGCATGTTGTAATCAGGCTGTCCCGAGCGGTCCGCGTGACCGGTGACCTCGATCTTGGCCGTACCCGTCTTCTTGGCGTTGGCGGCCGCAGTGCGGATAATGCCGAGCGCCTCGGGTGTCAGGTTCGACTTGTCCCAATCGAAGAACACCAGATAGGTGTCCGGCGCGCCCGCCATAGCCGGCGCGGGCGGTCCGCCCTGATCCGGCATCAGATCGAACATTTTCATGCGCTCGGCCGGATGCTCGGGCGGCAGGAACGGCTCGATCTTGGCCATGGCCGTATTGAAGTCGCTCTTGCAGGCCTCGACCGCCGCCCGCTCCAGTATGCCGCCGCGGGAGTCCCGCTCGGTCGATTCCTCGACCCAGCAGTCGAACGCGACCTGCGCCTTCGAGGTCCAACTGGGACGGATTTCCCGGGCGCCGCGATCGAAGAAGGCCATCAGCCTCGCCCGCGCATCGGTAAGGTCCCCAACCTGCGACTCGTGGACCCCCTTGTGGTTCGGCCCGATCTGCGTGTCCACTTCCTCGGGCAGGACCGTCGATCCGCTGTTCGCGGCCTTCGCCTTCTTCGCGAACAAGTCGGAGCTGAAGGTGTCGTCTACGCTCGCCTGAAAGGCAGCATCAGGCCAGTAATCCGCAAACAAGGCTTGGTTGAATGCCGAAACCTGAGAATTGGCGTCCGGCTTGGACCGGATCTCGAAGCCGACCGGTGCGGCGCAGGCGGAGAGGAGAAGCAGCACCCCACCCAGGACGATTGGCAATGACCTGAACATTTCGTTTAACCCCTTTTAGAAACCGAGAAACCTCGAATTCGCGAGTTAACTACTACGCGCCCCCGGGCACCGTTTTAACCCAGCTTATGGCCGACGACAACGGGTAAACATGCGAGCACAAAGGAGAACCTCCGTTCTGTGCCCGGCGCTTCCACCCGCAAACGCGGTCTTCATGAGCCCCCAAGAAGACCCCCTGGCCCGAGGTGGCGCCCTTACTAATCAATTCATTATAACAAAATAATCGGCGGCGCGCCACGCCCTCTAGGCTTTAATACACGGCAATTTCAGCAGAATTTTGGAGCGGGGTGAAGTCATTATTTAGACGAAGCCAGATACGTCACGCCAAGCCGAGACCCGGCGAGACGGGAGATTGTGGCGACCCCAACGGGATTCGAACCCGTGTTGCCGGCTTGAAAAGCCGGAGTCCTAACCACTAGACGATGGGGTCGTGGCCGTGCCGCGGGCCCTGATTATAGGCGCCGGAGGGCAAAATCAAGCGCCCCGCGGTTCATGAGCTGCGCACCGCCGCGGCGTCGTCAATATACAACTGAACGCCTTCCCGCCCCCGCCAATCGTCCCGCGCGATGCGGCCCGCGACATGGACGGTGCCGCCGCGAAGGCGCAGCAACTCGCGCCCCAGATCGGTGTTGCCCGCGCGGAATGCGATACCCTTGATCGTGGTTTGCGCCCCCGCCAGCATGCAGCGCACGTGCTCGCCCGCCGCTTCCACCATGGCAAGCCGCACGGCCGGAAAGACGAAGCGCGGCTCGGCGTTTCCGGTACCGAAGGGACCGACGCGTTCCAATTCGCCCGCGAGATCGCGCGTGGCGGCCTCGGGCGCGAGCGCGCCGTCAAGGCCGAGACTGGGTTCGGACGGGACGCCGGTTTCGGCTTCGACGCGTTGCGTGAGGAAATCGCGAAGCGCGCCAATTTTTTCCCGCTCCACGGTGAAACCTGCGGCCATGGCGTGGCCGCCGCCATTCACGAGCAGGCCTTTTTGACGGGCCGCGATCACGGCGGCGCCGAGATCGATGCCGGGAACCGAGCGTCCCGAGCCTTTGCCGATTTCGCCCTCGATTCCGACCACGCAGGCAGGCCGGCCGAAACGCTCCTTGAGTCGCGATGCGACGATGCCGATGACGCCGACGTGCCAACCCATGCCCGCCACCAAGACCAGCGGCCCGACATCGCCAGCGGCGGCCTGGGCTTCCGCGCTCGCCAACACTTCGGATTCGATGCGGCGGCGTTCGATGTTCAAGCCATCGAGCACCGCGGCAATGCGGTGCGCCTCTTGCGCGTCCTCGGTGACAAGCAGATTGAGGCCGAGGTCCGACTGGCCGACGCGGCCCCCGGCATTGACCCGCGGCCCGAGCATGAAGGCTGCGTGATAGGCGGTGGGGCGGCCCTCGAGCCGCGCCACGTCGCTCAATGCGGCAAGGCCGATATTGCCGCGGCCCCCCATGACCTTCAGCCCCTGCGCGACGAGCGCCCGGTTGAGGCCGGTCAGGGGCACGACGTCGCAGATCGTGCCCAAAGCCACGAGATCGAGCCAGGCCATCAGGTCGGGCTCCGGCCGGTCCCGGTACCGGCCCTGGGCGCGCAAGCACCGGTTGACCGCGACGGCGAGAAGGAATGTGACGCCGACGGCGGCGAGCTCCTTATGCGGGCTGGTCTCGTCGAGCCGGTTGGGGTTGACGATGGCGATTGCGGGCGGAAGCTTCGGCTCGGCCTCGTGGTGGTCGATGACCACCACATCGAGGCCCAGGCGCTCGGCCTCCGCCAGGGGCTCATACGCCAGCGTGCCGCAATCGACCGTGACCAGCACGGACGCGCCCTCGGATCTGAGTTTCGCCAGCGCCGGTGTGTTCGGCCCGTAGCCTTCGCGGCGGCGGTCGGGGATATAGGCGCGCGCGCGGGCGCCGACACTAGAGAAGAAACGCAGCAGCAGCGCGGCCGAGGTGGCGCCGTCCACGTCGTAATCGCCGAAAACCGCGATCTGCTCGCCGTTCGCGACGGCGCGGGCAAGCCGCGCGGCCGCCGCATCCATGTCCCGCAGATGGGAGGGATCGGGGAGAAGATTCTTGAGCGTCGGTTCGAGGAATCGCGCAGCCGATTCCGGCACCACGCCGCGCGCCGCCAGCACGCGCCCGACGATTTCCGGAATCCCCAGGCGCTGCGAGAGCGCAAGCCCGGCGCGCTCATCGGCCAAACGCAGGCGCCATCTCTTGCCGGAAAACGAGCGTGTCACGCCGAGGAACGCGGGCGCCGGCTCCGGCAATTTAGAGCGGCTCCACGCGGATCATGCGCGGCGGCTCGAACACCGCCTTGAGATCGTTGATGCGCTTGAGCGCGCGGTTCATCGCCGCCTCCTCCGTCTCGTGCGTGGTGATGACCACGGGAACGGCGCCGGCGGGAGCACGGCCGTGCTGGAGCATCGATTCCATCGAAATGTCTTCGTCGCGCAACGCCGCCGCGACAGCGGCGATGACTCCCGGCTGATCCACCACCATGAGCCGCAGATAATAAGCGCCGCGGTGGCGCTCCATCGGAGCCGCGGGAATCTTCGCGAGCTTCGCGGCGGGAACGGTGAAGGTCGGAATCTTGGTGCCGCGCGCCACGTCGATGAGATCGGCGACCACGGCGGATGCCGTCGGTCCGGCCCCGGCGCCGCGGCCTTGAAACACGATGTTGCCGACGAAATCGCCTTTCACCATCACCGCGTTGTTGACGTCCTCGACATGGGCGATCGAGGAGCGGACCGGGACGAGGCAAGGATGTACGCGCTGCTCCACGCCGCGCTCCGAGAGCCGCGCGATGCCGAGCAACTTAATGCGAAAGCCGAGCTCTTCGGCGAAGGATATGTCGAGCGCCGAAACATGGCGGATGCCCTCGACATAGACCGCATCGAAATTCGTCTCACAGCCGAAGGCGACGCTGGTGAGAATCGCGAGCTTGTGGGCGGTATCGACGCCATCGATGTCGAAGCTGGGATCGGCCTCGGCGTAACCGAGCTTGCGCGCTTCCTCCAGCACCTCGGCGAAATCCTTGCCGGTTTCGCGCATGCTGGTGAGGATGTAATTGCAGGTGCCGTTCAGGATGCCGGTGACGCGCGAAATGCCGTTTGCGGCAAGCCCTTCGCGCAGACCCTTGATGATCGGAATGCCGCCTGCGACCGCCGCCTCGAAATGAAGCGAGACGCCTTTGGATTCGGCGGCCAACGCCAGCGCCGTCCCATGATGGGCCAGCAGCGCCTTGTTCGCGGTCACGACATGCTTACCCGCCGCGATCGCGGTTTCGCATACGGATTTCGCCACACCTTCGGAACCGCCGATCAGCTCGACCACCACCTCGGCCGCGGCCTCCTTGGCCATTTTGACGGCGTCGTCGAACCAAGCGACGCCGGAGAGATCGAGCTTGCGGTCGCGTTTCCGGTCGCGGGCGGAGACGGCGGCAACTTTGATCGGGCGGCCGCAGCGCTGCTCGATCAGGCCGGCGTGACGTTCCAGCAGCCGCAAGGTGCCGCCCCCAACCGTGCCGAGGCCGGCGATGGCGATGGAAAGCGGCTTGCTCAAGACGCGAACGCCGCGCGCGCTTTGTTTTCGAGAACCTTGTCGGCGGAGGCCAAGAGGCTCTTGATGCTGCGGATGGCCTGGCGGGTGCGATGCCGGTTCTCGACCAGCGCGATGCGGACGAATCCCTCGCCGTACTCGCCGAAGCCGATGCCGGGAGCGACCGCGACCTTGGCCTCCTGCAGCAGCAGCTTCGAGAATTCGAGCGAGCCCAAATGTTGGAACGCGGGCGGAATCGGCGCCCAGGCGAACATGCTGGCGGGCGGGCTCGGCACCTGCCAGCCGGCATGGGCGAGCCCCTCGATCAGCACGTCGCGGCGCTCGCGATAGAGATCCCTGATCTCGGTGACGCAATCCTGCGGCCCGTTGAGCGCGGCGGTGGCGGCAACCTGGATCGGCGTGAACGCGCCGTAATCGGTGTAGGACTTGATGCGCGCCAGCGCGGCGATGATGCGCTTGTTGCCCGCGGCAAATCCGATGCGCCAGCCCGGCATCGAATAGGTCTTGCTCACCGACGTGAATTCGATGGCGACGTCTTTCGCGCCCGGAACCTGGAGCACGGAGGGCGGCGGCTTGCCGTCGAAATAGATCTCGCAATAGGCGAGGTCCGAAATGAGCAGCACGTCATGCTTCCGGCACAGCTCCACGGCGCGCGCGTAGAAATCGAGATCCGCGACGCGCGCGGTCGGGTTCGAGGGGAAATTGACGACCACGGCGATCGGCTTCGGCACGCTGTATTTCATCGCCCGCTCGAACTCGTCGACGAAATCGGATTCGGAGCCGACCGGCATGTGCCGGATCGACGCGCCGGCGAGGATGAAACCGAAGGCGTGAATCGGATAAGTCGGATTCGGCACAAGCACGACGTCGCCCGGGCTGGTGACCGCCTGGGCCAGGCTGGTCAGCCCTTCCTTCGACCCGATGCTGGCGATGACCTCGGTCTCGGGGTCGAGCGTGACGTCGAAACGCCGCTGGTAATAAGCCGCAAGCGCCTTGCGCAAACCCGTGATGCCGCGCGAATTCGAATAACGGTGCGTGTGCGGATCGCTCACCGTCTCGATCAGCTTGGCGATGATGTGGGGCGGCGTCGCGCTGTCGGGATTGCCCATCCCGAAGTCGATGATGTCATCGCCTCTCGCGCGGGCCGCCGCCTTCATGGCGTTGACCTCCGCGAACACATAGGGCGGCAGCCGCCTGATTCGATAGAATTCTTGCGACATGAGCGGCACGTTTTCTTCGGGGAGGCTTAGGCGCCGCGGCGTGGGCCCGGCGCGGGTCCCCGGCTCCGGCGGGTTTGTAACGTGAGCCGGGCTAATAATCGATAAAAATCTCGGCGCGCTGGTTCCCCGCCCGCCCGGCCGGCATCGATTCGTAATAGATCGGCTCGGAGTCCGACCTGGCGCTGACGAGGATGTTGCCCGGCTTGACGCCAAGCTTGGTGAGTTCGCGCGCGACCGCGTCGGCGCGGCGCACGGAGATGGTGAAATTGATCATCTGGTGGTGGACCGGGTCCATGTCGACGGTGTAGCTGCTGGCATATCCGACGACCCGGATGTTGCCGCCACGCTGCTTGTAAACGGCGACTATCTGCCCCAGCTTGGCCAAATCGCCTTCATCGAGCTCGGCCGACCCGTTGCCGAAATAGACGGTGCCCAACTGCCCCGGCGCGCCGGACAGGTCCGGGCCGGACAGGGCGCCGTCGAAGACCTCGACCGAGGGGCTCGCGCTCTTGCCGAAGGCGAGCGCGCCTTGAGAGGTGGCCGGGGTCTCCGCCGTCACCGGCGGCTCGGCCACGCTGCCCGCGGCCGGAGCCGCGCCATTCG
>DATDPM010000007.1:0-7769 GCA_035292745.1 Alphaproteobacteria bacterium
ACACGCCCCAAGCCCGGGACTTTGAAAGAGTCCCGTCTCGCACAAGCATCTACTTAGATGCGCACGAAACGGTTCGCCTCAGCAAACCGCCGCCCGCGCATCCCTTCCATCCACAATGTCAAAGACCATAAACCCGGCCCCGGGCGACCGTAACCGCCCTGGGCCGGGAGGCGGGCTTATACGCCGCGGGGCACGCCCTGTCAATGCTGCTCGCAGCTGCAAAAACACCAGCCTGTCCCGGCTTTTCCGGGGCCTCTGGGCCGCCCGCCGAAGCCCCGGAATCGCGGCCCATGCGGGCCCGCCGCGGCGGCCGCGGCCGCCAGCCGGAGCGATTGCGCAGGTCCGGAAAATATCGTTTGCCGCAAACCCGCCCCGTAGTTTAAAAATTCCCGGCAATTCTTCTAAAATTTTAGCGATCCCGGCCGGGGCGGGGTGGGCTCGTTAAGCGCAAGGGGAGTTCTCCAAAACGTCTCAAATTGCTGACGAAAGGGCATCTTTTGGGCGTCCGCCCGGTCCGTTCTTCGCAAAAAATTAACCATTTCAACAAGAGAGTGATCGTGCCGCTTGCAAGTGAGATCTTGCAGAGCAAGGGCGATTTGCTCGGGGGGAGGCCCATGGTGCCGGAATCAGGGGGGAGAACAATATTGAAAATAAAAATCGGGCCGCTCGGCCTGTTCTGCACCGCCCTTCTGGTCGCCGCTTTGACCCTCTCGATCCGGTCATCGACCGGTTACTCGCAATACGATTCGTCGCTCCGGTCCAGCTCCAACGTCATTCCCATCGTCACCGCCTATAAGGACGAGGACCCGGTGCGTAAACACGCCGCCCCGGTGCCGGCTGCCGCGGCGCCGGCTCATGACTCGGCCGACGCCTCGCGTGACTCGGCCGACGCCTCGCGCCTGGTCGTGCGCGTCAAGAAGGGCGACACGCTGATGGACATCCTGACGAAGTCGGGCGTCCCGGCGAACGAGGCGAAGGAGGCGATCTCCTCGCTCAAGGAAGTGTACAACCCGCGCACGCTCAAGACCGGCCAGGAAGTGACGATGCTGTTCGCCGGCGAAACGGCGAACCTTACGACCGCGGCCGGGCCGCAATCCGATCTATCGGTGGACGGCGACGACGAAGTCGGCACCTTCCTGTCTCTCAAGATTCGTCCCGAGGCAGGGCGCGAGATCGCCGCCCGCCGCGGGGCCGGCGGCGCGTTTTCCGCGGCCGAGGTCCAAAAGGAATTGAAGCCGGTTCAGGTGCGCAGCGCCGGCATCATCCAGTCGAGCTTGTCCGAGGCCGCCGATAAGGCGGGCATCCCGCACAAGGTGCTCCAGGAAATGATCAGCGCCTTCTCCTACGACGTCGATTTCCAGCGCGACATTCAGCCGGGCGATTCCTTCGAGGTTCTGTATGAAAAAATGGCCGATGGCGACGGCCACAGCCTCGATACCGGCAAGGTGGATTACGCCGAGCTCGTGCTGTCAGGCACCCGGCTCGCGCTCTACCATTACACGACCAAGAACGGCGACACGGATTACTTCAATCAGAAGGGCGAAAGCGTGCGCAAAGGCCTGCTGCGCACGCCCATCGACGGCGCCCGGCTTAGCTCCGGCTTCGGCCAGCGCAAGCATCCGATCCTCGGCTACACCCGGATGCACAAAGGTGTCGACTTCGCCGCTCCCAAGGGAACGCCGATCTACGCCGCCGGCAACGGTGTCGTCGTTTCCGCCGGACGCAATCACGGTTACGGAAACTACATCGAGATTCGCCACGACCCGGATTTCCACACCGCCTACGGCCATTTGAGCCGCTTCGCCAGCGGCATCCACCCGGGTGCGCGCGTCAAGCAAGGCGAGGTCATCGGCTTCGTGGGCGCCACGGGCGTGGCGACCGGCCCCCACCTCCACTACGAGGTGGTCCGCGACAACGACAAGGTCAACCCGATGAGCGTCAAACTGCCTTCGGGACACAAACTGCGCGGCAAGGAGCTCGATGAGTTCACGGTCGCGAAAGAACAGGTCGACTCGGTGGTGGCCGGCCTCCCGATCGAATCGAAGGTCGCGAGCAACGAATAGACGAAATGCCGGACGCGCCCGAAAGGGCCGCGCACGAATCGAAACCCGCCGGCGGCATCGCCGGCGGGTTTTCGTTTGCGGGCCTAGATCATGCTCTAGGCCGCCTCGGCCTTGATCCCGTTGATGACCAGCCCTTGGTCGTCGGCCGTCACCTTGATGGTTTCGCCGTCGGCGATCTTGCCTTCCAGGATCAGTCCCGCGATGGGATTTTGCAACGCGCGCTGGATCATCCGCTTCAACGGCCGCGCCCCGTAGACCGGGTCGTAGCCCGCCTCGGCGAGCCAGGCCATGGCGGACTTGTCGAGCTTCAAGGTCACGTGACGCTCGGCCAGCATCTTTTCCAAGCGCTTCAGTTGAATGTCGACGATCCCGGTCATGTCGCGGCGGCTCAAGCGCCGGAACAGCAGAATCTCGTCGAGCCGGTTCAAGAACTCGGGGCGGAACGCCCGGCGCACGTCATCCATCACCTGGTCGCGCGCGGAGTTCGCGTCGGCGCCTTCGGGCAACGCCGCGAGAATATCGCTGCCCAGGTTCGAGGTCAGGACGATCAGGGTATTGCGGAAATCGACGGTGCGTCCCTGGCCGTCGGTCAGGCGGCCGTCGTCCAGAACCTGGAGCAGCACGTTGAACACGTCCGGATGCGCCTTTTCGACCTCGTCGAAGAGCACGACCTGATACGGGCGCCGGCGCACCGCCTCGGTTAGCGCGCCGCCCTCCTCGTAGCCGACATAGCCCGGCGGCGCGCCGATGAGCCGGGCGACGCTGTGCCTCTCCATGTATTCCGACATGTCGATGCGGATCATCGCCGTGTCGTCGTTGAACAGGAATTCCGCGAGCGCCTTGGCGAGCTCGGTCTTGCCCACGCCCGTCGGCCCCAGGAACAGGAACGAGCCGATCGGCCGGTTGGGATCCTGCAAGCCGGCGCGCGCCCGCCGCACCGCGTTGCTGACGGCGACGATCGCCTCGTCCTGGCCGATCACGCGCTTCTTCAGCGCCTCTTCCATGTGCACGAGCTTCTCGCGCTCGCTCGCCATCATCTTGTCGACCGGGATGCCGGTCCAGCGCGAGACCACGGAGGCGATGTCTTCCGCCGTCACCTCCTCGTTCAGCATGCGGTGGCGCGAGCCCTCGCCGCGTTTCTCGATGCGCTTCTCGAGGTCGGGAATGACGCCGTATTTGAGCTCGCCGGCGCGCGCGAGGTTGCCCTGGCGCTGCGCCATCTCCAGCTCGTGGCGGGCGTGATCGAGCTGCTCCTTCAGCTTCTGCGAGGAGTTCAGCTCCTGCTTTTCCTTTTGCCACTCTTCGGTCAGCGCCGCCGAACGCTTTTCCAGCTCGGCGAGCTCGGTCTTGAGCTTCTTCAGCCGGTCCTTGGCGGCGGCGTCGCTCTCCTTGGCCAGCGCCTCGCGCTCGATCTTGAGCTGGATGATGCGGCGGTCGAGTTCGTCGATCTCCTCGGGCTTGGAGTCCACCTCCATGCGCAGCCGGCTGGCGGCTTCGTCAATGAGGTCAATCGCCTTGTCGGGCAGGAATCGATCGGTGATGTAGCGGTTCGACATGGTGGCGGCGGCGACGATGGCGCCGTCCGTGATCCGCACGCCGTGGTGAACCTCGTACTTCTCCTTGAGCCCGCGCAGGATCGAGACCGTCTCTTCCACCGAAGGTTCGGACACGAATACCGGCTGAAAGCGCCGCGCCAGGGCCGCGTCCTTCTCGATGTGCTTGCGGTATTCGTCCAGCGTCGTCGCGCCCACGCAATGAAGCTCGCCGCGGGACAGCGCGGGCTTCAGCATGTTGGAGGCGTCCATCGCGCCCTCTGCGGCGCCGGCGCCGACCAGCGTATGAAGCTCGTCGATGAACAGGATCACTTCGCCGGCCGAAGCCGAAATCTCGGCCAGCATCGCCTTGAGCCTTTCCTCGAACTCGCCGCGGAACTTGGCCCCGGCAATCAGCGCGCCGAGGTCGAGCGACATGAGCCGCTTGCGCTTCAGCCCTTCGGGCACGTCGCCCATGACGATGCGCTGCGCCAGGCCTTCGACGATCGCGGTCTTGCCCACGCCGGGGTCGCCGATCAGCACCGGATTGTTCTTGGTCCGGCGCGAGAGGACCTGGATGGTGCGGCGGATCTCTTCGTCGCGCCCGATCACCGGGTCGATCTTTCCGTCGCGGGCCGCCGCGGTCAGGTCGCGGGCGTATTTCTTGAGCGCGTCGTAGCCCTCTTCGGCGGTCGCCGACTGGGCCGTGCGCCCTTTGCGAATGTCGTTGATCGCCGCATTCAGCGCCTGGGGCGTGACGCCCGCGTTTTTCACAATCTCGGCCGCCGCCGTGCCCGCCGCCATGGCGAGCGCGAGCAGCAGGCGCTCGGCGGTCACGAAGGAATCGCCGGCCTTTTCGGAGAGCTGCTGCGCCGAATCGAACAGGCGCGCCGTCTCGGGCGCCAGATAAACCTGCCCCGCCCCGCCGCCTTCCACCTTCGGCAGCTTGTCCAGTTCGCTCTCGGCCGCCTGCAACGCGGATTTGGGATCGCCGCCCGCGGCGCGAATCAGATTCGCGGCCAAGTCTTCGCGGTCGTCCAACAAGATTTTGAGAAGATGAACCGGCGTCAGCTGCTGATGGCCGCGCCGCAGCGCCAACCCTTGCGCGGCCTGAATGAAACCGCGCGAACGCTCGGTGAATTTCTCGAATTCCATGACGTTATCGGCCCCCTGAAATAGGCGGGTTTCCCGGAACGGACCCCGGCGGCATCCGTTCCACATCCGTCATTTCTATATGGCCGCAGCGCTGGCGGGTACAAGCCCGGCGGCATGCTGTCGCATCCCGTCCAAATCGCCTCCGGTATCGCCCCGCCGGGGCCGGCTTTGGTCCGGTTTCGGTCCCAAATGAGTCATATTGCATCGCACAATAAATCCCATTGATCCTTGGAATCTCAGGGCCATATCATACTGCGGTGCAAAATATTCGATCCCATAAGAGCCCGGCGAACGGCGGGGCCGGCATTCGCGCCTTTTTGGGGCGGGCGCTGGGCCCGATCGCGGAGCGATTCCGCCGCGCCCGCGACGAAGGCGGCCCCGTCCTTGCCGATGCCGGCCGGATGCTCGTGCCCGCATTGGGGCGCAAGAGGGTCGCGCTCGCGCTGCAAGGGGGCGGCGTCCACGGCGCCTTCACCTGGGGCGTGCTCGATCGCCTGCTCGAGGACGGTCAGATCGAGATCGAGGCCGCGAGCGGAACCAGCGCGGGCGCCCTGAACGCCGCGGTGCTGGCCTCGGGGCTCGCCGAAGGCGGGCCGGAACGCGCCCGCGAACGACTTCAAGAGCTGTGGGAAGGCATCGCCGCAATCGGAAATCTCAGCCCGTTCCGCCCCACGCCGCTCGATTCCCTGGGCGCGTCGTGGAATTCCGATTGGGCGCCCGGCACCTTCGCGCTCGAGTTCCTGACAAGATTGCTGTCGCCTTATCAGCTCAATCCGTTCGCCATCAATCCGCTGCGCCAGCTGGTCGAGCGGATCGTGGACTTCGAGCGGTTGCGGAACTCGCCGATCAAGCTGTTCGTGCCGGCGACGAACATACGCACCGGCCGGCCGCGCGTATTCACGACCGCGGAAATGAACGCGGACACGCTTCTCGCCTCCGCCTGCCTGCCGTCCCTGAACCAGCCGGTCGAGATCGACGGCGAGCATTATTGGGACGGGGGCTTCACGGCGAATCCGGCCCTGCTGCCGCTGATCTCCAACTGCGACAGCGACGACATCCTGGTCGTCCAGATCACGCCGGCGCGCGAGCCCGATGTGCCGATGACCGCCCGCGACATCCAAGGCCGGATCAGCCGCATCATCTTCAATGCGCCGCTTCATCGCGAGCTGGAAACGATCGCCTGGATGCAAGAGGTGGTCGGCGACGGCGGATCGAACGGCGGGCCGCTCGCACAACGGCTGCAGCAGCTCAGGCTCCATCACATCGACGGCAACGACATCATGCGGCCGCTCGGCACGGCGAGCGCGCTCCATGCCGATTGGTCGCTGATCAGTCATCTCCACGGCCAAGGCAATGCCCGCGCCGCGGAATGGATGGCGGAAAACGGCGCGCGGATCGGATCGGAATCCACCGCCGTCCTGCATCATTTTTAGAGATTAAAGCCGGGGCGCGGGCGTTCGCCCCAGGCGATCGCGGTTCAGCGCGAGGTCGGCGTCGTGTCAGGCGGTCCCAAATCGCTTTGCTCGACATCGGGCGCCGCATTGGGCGTGCCGGAGCCATTGCCGCCTGCGGGTTGCGCCCCATGGGAGCCGGCTTCGGCCGGCGCCTGGGGACCGGCATCGGCCGGCGCCTGGGGCCGCGGCCCTTCGGGACCGCGCTGCGGCGCCGGGCCCTGTCCGGGACCTTGCAACCGCTGCTGAATTCCGACGTGGCCGTGATTGGCGCCGTTGGCGCTCAAGATCCGGTAGTAGTGCTCGGCGTGCTGGAAGAAATTTTCCGCCGAGACGTAATCGCCGGACGATGAGGCGTCGCGCGCCAGCGCCAGGTACTTTTCCAGGACTTGATTGACGGTTCCGCGAACACGCACTTCGGGACCGTTGCTTTCGAACACTTGGGTGCGGGGTGCGTTGTTCGGTCTTCGGGGGTTGTTGCCCCGGCCGCGCGAACGCTTAGAGTTCGAACCCGGTTTCATGGCTCCAAACAGTTTCGTTTCTCCGTGAAATACGTCCCCGTGGCCGGCAAAAAGATACTTTTTGCGTTACGCATTCGCCGTGCGCCGGCATCGTGGCGTTCCGGGAGCGCTTTTGGGGGATCATTGAGGCCGGCCGCCAAGCCAAGGCCGCGCCTACCACAAGGTTGAAAATAGACGGTATGGTCCCCCATTCCAAGCCTTTTTTGCCGGTTTTCCCCGTGTTTCTGCGGCGCTAACGGGCCTGCCGCACAATGAGGCAGCGCTGGTGCGACGCCAGGTCGCGGGACGTGGCGATGCATTCGATGCCATGCGCACCCAACACCGAGGCGACGGCCTCGGCCTGGCCAAACCCGATTTCGATCGCCGCGCAGCCGTTCGGGGCCAGCAGCCGCGCGAGGTCGGGCGCGAGCGCCCGGTAGGCGGCAAGCCCGTCGCCCCCGCCGTTCAGGGCGAGCTTCGGCTCGAATAGCGAGACCTCGGGCTCGAGCCCGGCCAGTTCAGGCTCGGAAATATAGGGCGGATTCGCGACGATCAGGTCATAGGCGCCGGCGACGGCGCGGCCCCAGTCGCTGACCGCAAATGCGGCACGATCGCTCAGTCCCAACGCCGCGGCGTTGCGCTCCGCGACCGCACAGGCGGCGGCGCTGAGGTCGATGCCGAGCCCGGTTGCCCGCGGCAGCTCGTGCAGCAGCGCCAAAAGCAAACATCCCGTTCCGGTGCCGAAATCCAGGATGTTGAGCCGCGCGTTGCGGTCGGGAACGTGCGCCAGCACCGCCTCGATCAGGCACTCCGAATCCGGGCGCGGGTCGAGGGTGTCGGCCGTGACCGCGAAATTCAGGCTCCAGAATTCCCGCCGACCCAGGATTTGGGCGACGGGCCGGCGCGCGGCGCGAAGCGCCACCAGCGCCGCGATCCGTTCCGCCTCGTCATCCGTGAGAATGCGCTCGGGAAAACCGAGCACGATTTCGCTCCCGCCTCCCAAGGCATGGCCGACCAGAAGCCGCGCGTCGCGCCGCGGCTCCGGCACGCCCGCGGCGGTCAGCCGCC
>DATDPM010000008.1:0-9103 GCA_035292745.1 Alphaproteobacteria bacterium
GATCGATGAACAACGCGACCTCGATCGCGGCTTCGCCGAGGCTTTTCACGAACGGCGTCAGCCGTGCCGCCGCCGCGGCGACATCGAGCCCGCCTTCGGTGGTGAGCTCGGCCCGGCGCTCGGGCACGAGACAAACCGCGCTCGGGCGGTGGCGAAGCGCGATGGCGCGCATCTCGTCGGTCGCCGCCATTTCGAGATTGACCGGCAGGCGCTGTTCCCGGATCAAGCGCTCGACATCCGAATCCCGAATGTGGCGCCGGTCCTCGCGCAGATGCACGGTGACGCTGTCGGCGCCGCCCTTTTCCGCATCGCGCGCCGCGCGCAACGGATCGGGATAGGCGACACCCCGGGCGTTGCGAAGCGTCGCCACGTGGTCGATGTTGACGCCGAGGCGCACGCGTCCGCTCATGACGTCTTCCGCGAGGGCTGATTGCGCGCCGCGCCTTCCTGAATGCGGCTGCGGCGCAGCTTCTGGGCCCGTTCGATCAAGATGCGCGTCGGAAAGAAGGTGACGGCCCAGGCCGCCAATGCGGTCGGGATGCTTCCCAACGCCATCGGCAAAAGCAGGCGCATCGGATGGTCGATCAGATAGCGCAGCGTGATGTCGTCGGGCAGGTGACGCACCGCGGCGCCGCCCAACAGCCAATGGCCGAGCTGGTATGTCCAAAGAAAAAACAACGGAAAGGTCCAGGGATTGCCCACCAGCGTCCCCAGCGCGGAGGCGATGATATTGCCGCCGATCAGCCAGGCGATCAGGGCGGCAAGGACGAAATGGAGGCCGACGAAGGGCGTGAAGGCGACGGCCACGCCGCAGGCGAGCCCGGCCGCGATGCTGTACGAGCTGTCCTCGATCCGCTGCAGCCGGCGCACGTTGTAGCGCCACGAGCGGCGCAGGCCCGAACGCGGCCAGACGTATGCGCGAATCCGATTGAGCCGGGAAAGCGGCTGGCGTCGCCGGAACATCATGTCGGGCGCCCCTTGGGGAGGCCGGCGCGGGGCGTCGCCTGCTTGGCGAAAGACCGCATCAGCCTCGCGCCCGCTCGACCGAATTGATCGCCGGGGTCGCGCGCAGCGCGGCAATGATATTGGTCAGGTGCTTCACGTCCTTCACTTCGATGTCGATCATCATTTCGAAGAAGTCCGTGGACCGGTTGGTGATCTTGAGATTGAGGATATTCCCCATGTTCTTGCCGATCACGGTCGAGAGATTGCCCAGACTCCCGGCCTCGTTCGCCAGCACCACCGAGATCCGCCCGACATGGGCTTCGTCGTTCAGCGAGCTCATGTCCCAGGCGACGTCGATCCAGCGCTCGGGCGTATCGGAATATTGCGCGAGGCTGTCGCAGTCGATGGTGTGGATCGTGACGCCCTTACCCGTCGTCACGATGCCGACGATGCGGTCTCCCGGCAGCGGATGGCAGCATCCGGCATAATGAATCGCCATGCCCGGGATGAGGCCTTTGATCGGAATCGCGAAGTCCTTGATTTTCTCGCGCTTGCCGCGGGCCTTGGCCAGCGGCACCACCTTGGCGTTTTTCGCGATGTCCTTGTGCCCGGGATAGACCGCATGCAGCACCTCGAGCCCCGAGTGCCGCCCCTCGCCCAGCGCCGCAAAGAGGTCGTCCGCGTCGTCGCACTGAAACTTCTTGAGAACGCCGTTCAGGGCTTTCTCGGAATAGTCCTGGTCCTCCTGCCGGAACGCCTTGTGCAGGATGGAGCGTCCAAGCTCGATGTATTCCGCGCGCTGGCGGGTGCGGATGAAGCGGCGGATGCGCGCCCTTGCTTTGCCGGTAACGACAAATCTTTCCCAGGTGGGCGACGGCGTCTGCGCCTTCGAGGTGATGATCTCGACCTGGTCGCCGTTGGCGAGCTGGGTACGCAGCGGCATGATCCGGCCGTTGATCTTCACGCCCACGCAGGTGTCCCCCACGACGGAATGGACGGCATAGGCGAAATCCACCGGCGTCGCTCCGCGCGGCAGCGCGATGAGATCGCCCTTGGGCGTGAAGCAGAACACCTGATCGCTGAACATTTCGAGCTTGGTGTGCTCGAGGAATTCCTCGGGGCCCGAGGCCTGGTCGAGGATGTCGAGAAGCTCGCGGATCCACCGGTATTGCCGGCCATCGATGTTGGGCACTTCCTGCTTGTACGACCAGTGCGCCGCCACGCCGCGTTCGGCAATCTCGTCCATGTCGCGGGTGCGAATCTGAATTTCGATGCGCTGTTGCTCCGGCCCGATCACGCCGGAGTGGAGCGAGCGGTAATTGTTGGGCTTGGGCGTCGAGAGGTAGTCCTTGAAGCGGCCGGGGACGACCGAATAGGCGCTGTGGATGACGCCGAGCGCGTGATAGCACTGGTCGATGCTGTCGACGATGACCCTGAACGCCATGATGTCGGCCAGTTGCTCGAGGGCCACGGCCTTGAATTCCATCTTGCGCCAGATCGAATAGGGCCGCTTCTCGCGCCCCACGACGGTGCATTTGATTCCGGCATCCGCCAGCGTCTGCTTCAATTCGGATATGATTTTTCCGATGATGTCGCCGCCCCGCTCGCGCAGGAAATTGAGGCGCGCCATCACCGATTCGCGCGCATCCGGATTGAGCTCGGCGAACGCCAAATCCTCGAGCTCGTCCTTCATCGCCTGCATGCCGATGCGCTCGGCGAGCGGCGCGTAAATGTCCATGGTTTCGCGGGCGATGCGCCGGCGCTTGTCCGGGTCTTTTATGTAATGGAGCGTGCGCATGTTGTGCAGCCGGTCCGACAGCTTGACCAGCAGCACGCGAATATCCTCGGACATCGCCAGCAGGAGCTTGCGAAAGTTCTCCGCCTGCTGGGTCTGGTCCGACTGAAGCTCGATCTTGGAGAGCTTGGTGACGCCGTCCACGAGGCGGGCGATGTCTTTCCCGAACATCTTTTCGATGTCGGGAAGGGTCGCGACCGTGTCCTCGACGACGTCGTGAAGGAGACCGGTGATGATCGACTGGCTGTCGAGCTTCATCCCCGCGAGGATGCCCGCGACTTCAAGCGAATGGGAGAAATACGGATCGCCGGAGGCGCGCTTTTGCGAACCATGCGCCTTCATGGCGAAGACATAGGCCCGGTTCAGAGCCTCTTCATCCGCGCTGGGATCGTACGCTTTGACGCGCTCGACGAGTTCGAACTGACGGATCATGCCGCCTCACACGCCGGGGCGGCCGCGGCCTCGGCATCTTGCCGGCCCGCAGGGGTCAGTCCTTCTTCGATTCGGCGGCCTCTTCGGGGACCTCGGATAGGGCATCTTCCTCGATCTCGGCCTCGATATCGGGGACGTTCTCGCCCTCTTCTTCTTCGCCGGCCTCGTCCTCGGACGCGACCTTGGCCTTCGCGGCCTCGCCGGCGAGACGGGAAAGATCCTCGGCGCTGGCCGACAGCTCCATCATCTCGGCCTCGGGCTCATCCACCTCAACGTGCTTCTGCAACGCGCGGATGATTTCGTCGCCGAGCGTGCCGATGTCGATCGTCGCGTCGGCGATTTCGCGCAAGGCCACGACCGGGTTTTTGTCGTTGTCCCGCTCGACCGTGAGCGGAGCGCCTGCCGCAACGTCCCGCGCCCGCCGCGCCCCAAGCAGGACGAGGTCGAAACGATTGGGGACTCTCATGATGCAATCTTCGACGGTAACGCGTGCCATAAAGGTAGCCTCCCTTGTCCCGCCGCAAGGCAGGTCGAATCAGAGGCTGGAATATAGGAACCGCCCCTGCCCAAAGCAAGGGCAATCCAAGGAGAACCGCGGGATTCCGAAGGTTTGGCCGATGCGTTCGGCGGGCGCGTGCCGGGCTAGATCGGGCGCGCGACCTGGTCGGGCGGAAGGTCTTTGATGAGCTGGGCGACGGAGCGGCCGGTCAGCGGATGGCGCCAGGCCGGGTCGAGCTCGGCCAGGGGCAATAGGACGAAGGCCCTCATGTGCAGCCGGGGATGAGGGAGTATCGGGCCCGAGGGGCCGTTCACGACGAGGTCGTGATAGGCCAGCAGGTCGAGATCGAGGATGCGGGCCTCGTTCCGCTCGCGCCGCACCCGGCCGAATCGTTCCTCGATGCGGTGAAGCGATTCGAGCAGGGCTTCCGGGTCGCGGTCGGTTGCCACTTCCGCCACCGCGTTGACGAACCAGGGTTGGCCCGAAGGCGGCACCGGCGCGCTTTCGTACCAGCGCGAGCGGCGGCGAATCGTCACACCCTCGCGTTCGAGCTCTTCGAGCGCGGCGCGACAGGTCTCGAGCGGCGAACCGAATTGCGCGCCCGGCAGATTTGAACCGACGCCGATCAGGATCAATGTCTTGGTTTTCCCGGCCCTTGCGGTGGGCTTCCGCCCGACCCAATTATGGTTCGATAGCCCGATTCACCGGCCGCGGCCCCGTTCCCCGATCTGGGTCCGCGGCGCATCGGGATTCCTTATATTTTTTAGGATATTACGAAATGATTTTCTACCCCGAAGAGAACCTCGCCCTATTCATCGACGGCGCCAACCTCTATGCCGCGGCCAAGGCCGTCGGCTTCGACATCGACTATAAGCGCCTGCTCGGCCATTTCGCCGCCCAGGGACGCCTGATCCGGGCGTTCTATTACACCGCCCTGATCGACGACCAGGAGTATTCGCCGATCCGTCCCTTGGTGGATTGGCTCGACTACAACGGCTACACCATGGTCACCAAGCCGGCCAAGGAGTTCACCGACTCCGCGGGACGGCGCAAGATCAAGGGCAACATGGACATCGAGATCGCCATCGACATGATGGAGATGGCCGATGCGGTGGACCATATCGTGCTGTTCTCGGGCGACGGCGATTTCCGCCGGCTGGTGGAAGCGGTCCAGCGCAAGGGCGTGCGGGTCACGGTGGTGAGCACGGTGCGCTCGACGCCGCCCATGGCCGCCGACGAGTTGCGCCGCCAGGCGGACAATTTCATCGAGCTGCTGGAACTGGCGCCCACCATCTCGCGCAATCCGCCCGACCGCGAAAGCGAGGCCGCCGGAACCAAGCTCGCGAGCTCGGGTTAACGGCCTTTCATGGCCGCGCGAAACGGGCCGCGCGGGTCCGGCACGGCGCCCGCGGCCGACTGCAGCCTGTGCCCCCGGCTTGCCGCGTTCCGCAAGGCGAACCGCAAGGCGCACCCGGACTGGCACAACGCGCCGGTGGCGTCGTTTGTCCCACGTGAAACGTCCGGGCCGGTGCGCCTGCTTGTCGTCGGACTGGCGCCGGGATTGAAGGGCGCGAACCGGACCGGGCGGCCCTTCACCGGCGATTACGCCGGCGACGTTCTCTATCCAACGCTCATCAAGCACGGCTTCGCCGCGGGGGATTACGGGGCCCGCCCCGACGACGGGCTGCGCCTGAAGGGGTGCCGCATCACCAATGCCGTGCGCTGCGTGCCGCCGGAAAACAAGCCGACACCGGCCGAGATCGGAACCTGCGGCACGTTCCTCGAAGCCGAGATTGCGGCCCTTCCCGATCTCGCCATCATCCTGGCGCTGGGCACCGTCGCCCACGGATCCGCGCTGCGCGCGCTCGGCCTCACCAAATCCGCCAAGCCGTTCCGCCACGGCGCGTTTCACGAGATCGCGGCACGGGAACGCACGTTGCTGCTCGCCGACAGCTATCACTGCTCGCGTTACAATTTGAATACGGGAAGGCTGACGGCGGAAATGTTCGACGCCGTCATGGCCGCGATCGGGCAAAGGCTCAAGACGCCTTAGTCTTGATTCAAGCCTACTCGTTCACGAGCGCGCCCATTGCACGGGCACTCACAGACGCCAAGAGGCAGGGAGTGGATGTGGGGGCTGTTCTAGACAAGAGCCAGCCGACGGCGGATTACTCCGAGGCCGATTTCCTGGCCCATGCTGGCGTCCCCGTGCGGATCGACGCCGAGCACAAGATCGCCCACAACAAGGTCCTGGCGATCGATGGCACGACGGTCATAACCGGAAGCCCCCGCCCATAGTGCTGCCCGCGCCTACTGGCAGCTGAAGGTTCCGCCCGGCCCTTCGGGGCTGTCGAGGTAATCGAAATCGGGGGCCGACACTTTCGAGAGATGCACGCTCACGCTCGCCCGCCCGCCATAGGGGCAGGGCTCCGCGGTGTCCTGGATGGCCACGCTGACGCGGCATCCCGTGTCGTCGTCGAGGATGGTCATGAACACGGCCATATCCTCGACGATGCCGATGACGCGGCCCGAGATATTCATGGTTTGTCCGTCAAGATTGCCGGGACAGCTTTGCGCGCGCGCTGGCGACGGGAGCGTGCAGGCCAGTATTGCGGAGCAAAGCGCGGCGACGGAAACGGCGCGCACGGCAAAGGCGTGTTTCACGTGAGCCCCCTCTTGGACGGGGATCGGCCCCATGCGACCCCTCGCCGCTATGGACGGCCCATCCGTCCGTTTCGGGGACACGATAGCGCGAATGATAACCTGCGTGAAGAAATGAGACGCCAGCCGGTGTTCGGCCTCGCCAAATCCGCCAAGCCGTTCCGCCACGGCGCCTTCCATCACGTGAAGGCGCGGGGACGCGCGTTGCTGCTGGCCGACAGCTATCATTGTTCCCGCTACAATTTGAATACGGGCAGGTTGACCGCGGCGATGTTCGATTCCGTCGTCGCCGCGATCGGGCAAAGGCTGCGCTGACCGCCGTTACTTGTCCCGCAAAAGCCGCGCCTTCTGGCGCTTCCAGTCGCGTTCCTTCTCGGCCGCGCGCTTGTCGTGCTTCTTCTTGCCTTTGGCGAGCCCGAGTTCCACCTTCGCCCGCCCCCGTTCGCTGAAATAGATCGAGAGCGGCACGAGGGTATAGCCCTCGCGGGTGATGGCGCCGACGAGCTGGCTCATCTGGCGCTTGCGCAACAGCAGCTTCCGCGTGCGCCGGGGCTCGTGGTTGAAGCGCCCGGCCGGGGGATATTCGGGAATGTGCGAGTTTATGAGATAGAGCTCGCCCCCCTGTTCCGCCGCATAGCTCTCGTTGATGCTGGCGCGGCCCGCGCGCAGGGACTTCACCTCCGTGCCGGTCAGCATGATCCCGGCCTCGAGCGTGCTCTCGATGAGGTAGTCGTGGCGCGCCTTGCGGTTCTGCGCGATCACGCGCCGTGGCGCGGCCTTGGCCATCGCCGGCCGCCGCTTACTTCAACAATCCGGCGCCGGTCATGGCCGTCTTGATCCGCGCCTTGCTCGCGTCCGACACCTCGCACAACGGCAGGCGAAGCTCGCCCGTGCACAGGCCGAGAAGATGGGCCGCGTATTTGACCGGCGCGGGATTGGTTTCGACGAACATCGCATCGTGGACGGGGAGCAGTTTCTCGTTGAGCCGCGTCACCCTGGCCAGATCGCCGGCATTCCACGCCTTGTGAAGCTCCGCGCACAGCCGCGGCGCGATATTGGCGGTGACGGAAATGCACCCCACTCCGCCCTGGACGAGGAACGGCACCACGGTCGCATCCTCTCCCGATAGCTGGCAGAAGCCGGGACCGATCTCAAGCCGGGTGCGCAGCGGGCGGGCGAGATCGGCGGTCGCATCCTTGACGCCGACGATATTCTTGAGCTTGGCCAAGCGCGCCATGGTCGCGATCGACATGTCGACCACGCTGCGGCCGGGGATGTTGTAGATGATGATGGGGATGTCCACGGCCTCGGCGATCGCCTTGAAATGGCGATACATCCCTTCCTGGGTCGGTTTGTTGTAGTAAGGCGTGACCACCAGCGCCGCCGCGGCCCCGGCCTGCTTCGCGTGGCGGGTGAGCATGATCGCTTCGTCGGTGGAGTTGGACCCCGTCCCGGCGATGACCGGAACGCGCCCCTTGGCCGCCGCCACGCACAGCTCCACCGCCCGCATGTGCTCTTCGTGGGAGAGCGTGGGAGATTCGCCCGTCGTCCCGCAGGGAACGAGGCCGTTCGTGCCTTCGGCGATCTGCCAATCGATGAGCGCGGCGAACGCCTTTTCGTCCACCCTGCCGTCGCGAAACGGGGTGATGAGGGCGACGATCGAACCTTTGAACATTCCTTTGCTCCGCCGGAACATGCGCGATACGGCCGCGAACATAGCGGCCCCCGGTATCGCCGACAAGGACGGCCCAAAGGCGGCGGCGCTCGCGAAACTGGCACGGCCGCGTCCCGCCGCTTACAATGCCTTAAGAAAGCGGTAGCACCATCGCGGGAACGCCTACCGTCCCCGGGGGAATGGATGGACCTGCGGCCAAATCGATCCCTGCGCGGCGCATGCGCGGCTTTGTTGCTGGCAGCGACGGCGCTTGCCGTGCCGGAACCTGCGGCTGCCGCACCCCTCTCGAAGCAGGACGAACAACTCTATCGCCAGGCCTTTTCCGCCGTTGACGACGGCAAGTGGAGCTATGCCCGCGCGGTCGCCGCCAAGGCAAAGGACCCGATGCTGGCCAAGGCGATCGCCTGGTTCGAGATGTCGCAGCCCGATTCGGACGCGAGCTTCGAGGACCGCGCCACGTTCAGCGAAGCCAACCCGGATTGGCCCGAAGGGGACACCTTTCGCCAACACGCGGAAGAATCGATGGACGACTCGACGCGGGATCTGGCGGTGATCGCCTGGTTCGGAAGCCACGATCCCGTCACCGCCCACGGCATGGTCCGCTATGGCGAGGCGTTGGAGCGGACCGGCAATGCGGCGAAGGCGCAACAGGTGCTTCGGCAGGCCTGGGTCGAAGGCAATTTTCCGCTGAGCGAGGAGCGCACCTTCCTGGCCCGCCACAAGGGCGTGCTGCGCCAGGAGGATCATCTCGCCCGGCTCGACCGCCTGCTTTGGGACGGCCGCTTCGATGCGGCGCACCGGATGCTGGGGCGCGTGGATCGCGGCCATCAGGCGCTGGCGGAGGCCCGGCGCCGTCTGCGGGAGATGGAAGGCGCCGTCGACTGGGCGCTCCGCCGCGTGCCGAAGGAGCTGGAGAAAGATCCGGGGTTGCAATACGACCGCCTGCGCTGGCGCCGCCGCAAGGACATGAACGAGGCCGCGCTCGAAATCCTCGAACATCCGCCGGCCGATCTGTTTCGGCCCGAGATGTGGTGGACGGAGCGCGCCGTCATCGCGCGGCGCGAATTGGCGCTGGGCAACATCTCGCTCGCGTACC
>DATDPM010000009.1:0-16654 GCA_035292745.1 Alphaproteobacteria bacterium
GGCTTCGTCGCCACGACGCGGGCCTACGGCGTGATCTTCGCCGGGCGGCCGATGGCGTTGTTCTTCCTCGATTCCGGCTACGAGCTGGTGGGCTACGTCGCCATGGGGGCGATCCTCGGCGGCTGGCAAAAGAAACGCGCCTGAGGCGAGCGGGCGCAAACGCGCCTGAGGCGCGCGGGCGCAAACGCGCTAACCGCCCGGCTTGCGGGCGGCGCCCCAAACCCGGATACTCGCGCGCGCGGCCGCCCCAGCGACGCCGCGCATGGTTCCTGGCAGCCGGGCCGGATTAGCTCAGCCGGTAGAGCAGCGGTTTTGTAAACCGAAGGTCGGGGGTTCGACTCCCTCATCCGGCACCACCGCCCGCAGCGCCACCGTCGCCCTTCACGCAAAATGTCGGCATTCGTCAACACCGCGCGCCGTGTGCGACCGCGGCCGGGCGTCGCGCGTTGCGGCGATCTCGCCGCGGTCACAAAGAGTTGAGAGGGTTTTGATGGGCCAAGCCACTCACCCTTCCCTACATTGATGGACGAAGCCGCGGGGTGTCACGGGATGCCCGAAAAGCCGGCGAAATGGAGCGCAAATGAATCGTTTTGCAATGGTTTTGGGTGTGATGGCCGGGTTTTTCGCGGCCGGCGCGGTCATGGCCGCGGACCAGCCGATGGGCAAATCCCCCGGCATGACGGACAAGATGGCGGACGGAATGGCGGAGGGAAAATACCAAACCGCGACCTTCGCCGGCGGGTGCTTCTGGTGCATGGAGTCGGATTTCGACAAGGTCAAGGGTGTCGTCAGCACCACCTCCGGCTACACCGGCGGCACGGTCGAGAATCCGACCTATGAGCAGGTGAGCGCGGGCGGCACCGGCCATGCGGAATCGGTCGAGGTCGCGTTCGACCCGAAGACCGTGAGCTACCAGGAGCTCCTCGATATCTTCTGGCACAACATCGACCCGCTCGCCAAGGACCGGCAGTTCTGCGACGGCGGCCATCAGTACCGCAGCGCGATCTTCTATCGCGGCGACGAGCAGAAGAAGCTGGCCGAGGCCTCGAAGGCGGAGCTGGAAGCGTCGGGCCGGTTCCAGGCGCCGATCCAAACCGAGGTCGTGCCGGCAACCGCGTTCTATCCGGCCGAGGAGTACCATCAGGATTATTATAAGAAGAACCCGGCGCGATATAAATTCTACCGCTGGAACTGCGGACGGGACCAGCGCCTCAAGATGCTGTGGGGCGCGGACGCGGGCCGCATGGAAGAGGAATAGGCACGATGCACAGGCGAGCGTTTTTGATCGGCGCATCCGCCGCGGCTTTGGCCGGCGTGACCGGCATCGTCGCGCGGCAAGGCAAGGCCGGACCCGAGGCGCAGGAGATGCAGGACATGCCCGACACGCAGACGATTCACGACATGAAGACCAGCGACGCGGAGTGGCGCAAGATTTTGACGCCCGAGCAGTATGACGTGCTGCGCAAGCACGGCACCGAGCGCCCGTTCACCAGCCCGCTCAACGACGAGCACCGCGCGGGTCTGTTCGTCTGCGCCGGGTGCAATCTGCCGCTTTACGCATCCAAGACGAAATTCGATTCGGGCACGGGTTGGCCGAGTTTCTACGATTACCTGCCCGACGCGATCGGGACTTCGGTGGACAAGTCGTGGTTCACGACCCGCACGGAAGTGCATTGCCGCCGCTGCGCCGGGCATCTCGGCCATGTGTTCGAGGACGGGCCGAATCCCACGGGCCTGCGCTACTGCATGAACGGGGTGGCGATGAAGTTCATCCCCGGCAATACCGAGCCGTCGTAACCGCGCGGCTGTGACGGCGCGATGTTCCGGTGCGGCGAGCGTTCGTCCCGCCGCTCCGGCGCCTACTTGCAGGAGAAGTAGTAGACGTCCAAGCCGTCCTTCCCGGCTTCCTTGTACATGAAATACGCCCGCTTCCCGATATTGCCGCAGATCTGCGACGCGTATTCCTGCGCCTCGTTCATGTCCTTCGCGCGGACGGTGGCGGTGTGAAGCGTATCCGCCCGCGCCTGCGGCCCGACGACCGCCAGAACGACCAAAGCCAAAATTATCAATGCCGCGCGCATGGATGCCTCCCTCGGTTGGGTCCCATCGGCCTCTATTATAATGAAGCCCGCGGGAAAATGGGCGCGGCAAGGCCGATCGCCGCATCGCGGCAGGCCC
The DNA here is from genome assembly GCA_035292745.1 of Alphaproteobacteria bacterium. Classification (GTDB taxonomy): domain Bacteria; phylum Pseudomonadota; class Alphaproteobacteria; order DATDPM01; family DATDPM01; genus DATDPM01. The sequence goes on from DATDPM010000009.1 coordinate 2,179, forward strand.
CCCTACCCCGCCAGGAAGATGAAATTCCGCACGTAGCGGCGGCGGTCGCCGCCGGGTTTGAGCGGCTCGATCTGGTGGGTCGAGACCGAGAAATGGGCGAGCGTCTGCAGCACGCCGTTCTCGAGGAAATATCCGACGTAGCCGAGCTGTTCCAATAGCTGAAAGACCTCGGCGAATTTGCCGCCGGTGTGGGTGAACTCGTTTTCGACCAGGAGCGCCGGCTTGTCGCGCATCAGGGTTTCGCGGGCGCCGCGCAGCACCGCCAGCTCATGCCCCTCGACGTCGATCTTGATGAGGCCGATGCCGGCAATGCCGAGATCGTCGATGCGGCGGCAGGGAACCCGGACCGTCATGGTGCGGCCGGGAAAGCGGCGATCCAAAGCCGCGCCGTTGTTGGTCCAGCCCTTGCGCCCCCGCGGTATCGTGAGATCGGCCTCGCCGCTTTTGTCGCTGAGGGCCACGGGAAGCACGGTGACGTTGGAGTCCGCGACGAAGCGCAGCGACCGCAGCGGATTTGGGTTGGGCTCGAAGGCGTAAACCCGGCGGCAGGCCCGGGCCAGGAAATAGGTGTACAGGCCGAGATTGGCGCCGACGTCGAGGGCCACCGAGTCGCGGGCCACGAGATGCCCGATGAAGCGCAGCTCGGGATAGCGGTAGCGCGCATAGAAGAAGGCGCGGAAGCGGTAGAACGCCCGGAACGGCAGATACCGGTATTTCACGTCTTGGCGGATCTCGTTCCAGAGATCGCGCAGCGATTCGCGCGGCAGGCGCTGGGGCTCCCGGCCCGCCCCGGTTCCGGTCACGTCGGGCGTCATCGAAGCACCCGCGAAAGGCATAGTTTTCCCATGGTATTTCGGCCCCGTCTTGCGACCAAAAATCTTTTGGCCCCAGCGGCGTCCTATCGTACTCTCGCGGCCCATTCAAACACTTTGCGCGAATGGCGGGCCGCCGCTTTTTCACGGCACGCCCGGGGACTGGAATCTTTTCCCTCAAAGCCGGCGCGGCCGGATCGAACGCGGCGGGAACGGGCCGGTTCGGGTGGGGGGTACGGACGCGAGGCGATAGTCATGGTGCGGGGTAAGTTTCTGATCGCCCAGGGAGGGGGGCCCACGGCGGTCATCAACCAGTCGCTGGTCGGCGCGGTGCTCGGCGCCGGCGAGCGCGACCCCACCTTGCGCATCTACGGCGCGCGCTTCGGGGTACGCGGCATCGTCAACGAGGATTTCCTCGATCTCACGGGCGAGCCTTTGGAAAACCTGGAGGCGGTGGCCGCCACGCCGGGCTCGGCCCTGGGCTCCACCCGCGACAAGCCGGACCTCAAATACTGCCAGGAGATCTTCCGCGCGCTGAAAGCCCACGGGATCGGCACGTTTCTTTACATCGGCGGCAACGATTCGGCCGATACGGTGCGGATCGTGAGCGAGGAGGCGCGCAAGGCGGACTACAGCTTGCGCGCGCTGCACGTGCCCAAGACCATCGACAACGATTTGACGGAAAACGACCACACGCCGGGGTTTCCTTCGGCGGCCAAGTTCGTCGCCCAGGCCTTCGCCGGCGCCGATCTCGACAACGCGGCGCTGCCCGGCGTCTATGTCGGGGTGGTGATGGGACGGCACGCCGGGTTCCTGACCGCCGCCGCCGCCGCCATGCGGGGTTCGGCGGAGGAAGGCCCGCATCTCGTCTATATTCCCGAGCGGGTGTTCGACACGGAGAAGTTCTTGCGCGACGTGAAATCGGTTTACGAGCGGTTGGGACGCTGCGTCATCGCCGTCAGCGAAGGCATCCACGACGAGGCGGGGGCCGCGATCGCGGCCAAGCTGGTCAAGGAGGTGGAGCGCGACGCCCACGGCAACATCCAGCTTTCGGGTTCGGGGGCGCTCGCGGACGCGCTGACCGGCGAGATCAGGGACAAGCTCGGGATCAAGCGGGTGCGCGGCGACACCTTCGGCTATCTCCAGCGCTCGTTCCTGGGCTGCGTCTCCGACGTGGACCAGCGCGAGGCGCGGGAGGTGGGGCGGCGCGCGGCGCGCTTCGCCTTCGACGTGGAGCGCGACGGGTCGGTGACCATCACCCGCACCGACGTGAAGCCCTATACGGTGAGCTACGGGTTGGAACGCCTGGAGCGGATCGCCGGGAAAACGCGCGTCATGCCCGACGCCTTCATCGCCGATACAGGATGCGACGTGACCCCGGCCTTTTTCGAATATCTGCGGCCGCTGCTGGGATCGGCGCTTCCGGCGAAGGCGCGTTTGCACGCGCCGGCGGTGGAGAAGCTGCTGGGAAGCGCGCCATGACCAAGCAAGCCGCGAAGAAACCGGAAACCGAGCCCAGCGACCGGGACATGGCGAACGCGATCCGGGCGCTGGCCATGGACGCGGTGGAGAAGGCCAATTCGGGGCACCCCGGCATGCCCATGGGCATGGCCGATGCCGCCAGCGTGCTGGTGCGCCGCTTCCTCAAGTTCGACGCCGCCGCCCCCGACTGGCCGGACCGGGACAGGCTCGTGCTGTCGGCCGGCCACGGCTCGATGCTGCTTTACGCCATGCTCTATCTCACCGGCTATCCCGGCATGGGGATCGAGGAGCTGCAGAATTTCCGCCAGCTGGGAAGCAAGACGCCCGGCCACCCGGAATACGAAATCGCTCCCGGGATCGAGACCACGACCGGGCCGCTGGGCCAGGGAATTTCCACGGCGGTCGGCATGGCCCTGGCCGAGCGGATGCTGGCCGCGCATTTCCCCGGGCTGGTGGACCACCGCACTTATGTGATCGCCAGCGACGGCGACCTGATGGAAGGCGTCAGCCAGGAGGCGATCTCGCTGGCGGGCCATCTGAAGCTTTCGCGCCTGATCGTGCTTTACGACGACAATCACATCTCCATCGACGGGCCGACCGACCTGACCTATTCCGACGACGTGCCGGCGCGGTTCAAATCCTGCCACTGGGCGGCCGAGGCGGTGGACGGCCACGATCCGGAGCAGGTGGCGGAGGCGATTGCGAGAGCCCAGAGCCGCGACCGCCCCTCGCTCATCGCCTGCCGCACCGTGATCGGCTTCGGCGCGCCCCATAAGCAGGGCACGGCGGCGACCCACGGGTCGCCTTTGGGCGCCGAGGAAGTGGCGGCGGCGCGCAAGGAACTGGGCTGGCCGCACCCGCCCTTCGTGGTGCCGGAGCCGATTCTGAAGGCATGGCGGCGGACCGGCAAGCGAGGGACGCCCGCGCGCGCCGCCTGGGAAGCGACGCTGGCGGCGGCGCCGGAAAAGACGCGGCACGAATGGAACCGGCGGATCGCCGGCAAACTTCCGGCCACGCTCGGGGACGCGATCGCGGCGCTCAAGGATCGCCTTGGCGAAGCGGCGCCGAAGTGGGCGACGCGCAAGGCCTCGGGCGAAGTGCTGGAGACTTTGGTCGCGCAAATTCCCGAGCTGGTGGGCGGATCGGGCGATTTGACCGGCTCCAACCTCACCCAGACGAAGACCCAGCGAAACGTGCGCGCCGGAGATTATTCCGGCTCCTACATCCATTTCGGCGTGCGCGAGCACGGCATGGCGGCATGTTTGAACGGGCTGGCGCTGCACGGGGGGCTCCTCCCCTATGGCGGGACGTTCCTGGTGTTCGCCGACTATTGCCGCCCCGCCATCCGGCTTTCGGCCCTGATGGGGCTCGGCGTCATCTACGTCATGACCCACGATTCGATCGGACTCGGCGAGGACGGGCCGACGCATCAGCCGGTCGAGCATCTGGCCGCGCTCCGGGCCATGCCGAACCTTTATGTGTTCCGCCCCGCCGATGCGATCGAGACGGCGGAGTGCTGGCAGCTGGCCTTGGAGCGGCGCGACGGGCCGTCGGTGCTGGCGCTGTCGCGCCAGAACGTGCCGCCGCTGCGCGGCGCCGAGACCGAGAACCTGTGCCGGCGCGGCGGCTACGTGCTGCGGCCCGCCTCGACGGAGACGCCGCGGGTGACGCTGATGGCGACCGGAACGGAAGTGGGCCTGGCCTGCGGCGCGGCGCGCAAGCTCGAAGACGACGGGATCGCGACCGCCGTCGTGTCGCTGCCCTGCTTCGAGCTGTTCGAGGCGCAAGGGTCGGCCTACCGCGAGGAGGTCTTGGGGGCGCATTCGCTGAAGATCGCGGTCGAGGCGGCATCGCCGTTCGGCTGGGACCGTTACGTCGGCCCGCAGGGGGCCGTCATCGGCATGACGGATTTCGGCGCGTCGGCCCCGGCCGAGGCGCTCTACCGCCATTTCGGCATCACCGTGGACGCGGTGGTGGCGGCGGCCAAGGCCAGGCTTTAATAAGAGACCACGCTTCTCACGGACAAACGAGGCAAGGAGGAACGGATGGCGGCGCAGGTGGCGATCAACGGCTTTGGGCGAATCGGACGGCTCGTGTTTCGCGCGATCCACGAGCGCGGGGAACGCGCGCTCAAGGTCGTCGCGATCAACGACCTCGGGCCGGTCGCGACGAACGCCCATCTGCTGCGCCATGATTCGGTCCACGGCCGCTTTCCCGGCACGGTGGAAGAGCGGGACGGCGGCATCGACGTCGGGTCGGGCCCGATCAAGGTGCTGGCCGAGCGCGAGCCCGAAAAGCTTCCGTGGAAGCAGATGGGAATCGATTTGGTGCTGGAATGCACCGGGCGGTTCACCAAGCGCGCCGATGCGGAGAAGCACCTGACCGCCGGGGCGAAGCGCGTGCTGGTTTCCGCACCCGCCGACGGCGCCGATTTGACGGTCGTGTACGGCGTCAACAACAAGCTGCTCTCGCCCGACCACCGCGTCGTCTCGAACGCCTCCTGCACCACCAACTGCCTGGCGCCGGTCGCCCATGTGCTGCACCGGGCGGTCGGCATTTCCCGCGGCTATATGACGACGGTGCACGCCTACACCGGCGACCAGCAGCTGGTGGACACGCTGCACAAGGATTTGCGCCGGGCGCGCGCCGCGGCGACGTCCATGATCCCGACGTCGACGGGCGCGGCGAGGGCGCTGGGTCTCGTGCTGCCGGAGCTCAAAGGCAAGCTGGACGGCTGCGCCATCCGCGTGCCGGTCGCCAACGTCTCGCTCATCGATCTGGTGTTTTCGGCGGCGCGCGACACGTCCGTGGACGAGATCAACGGCGCGCTGATCAAGGCGTCGCAAGGGGAGCTGGCCGGAATCCTGGCCACGACCTCGGAGCCGCTGGTTTCCGCCGACTTCAACCACACTTCCGTGTCCTCCACCGTGGATCTTTCCGAGACCCAGGTGGTGGACAAGACGCTGGGGCGCGTGCTGTCGTGGTACGACAACGAGTGGGGATTCGCCAATCGCCTGGCCGACACCGCGGCGCAAATGGCGAAGTTCGGTTAGGCATGGCGGCGGATTTCAAGACCCTCGACGACGTCGATGTTGCCGGCAAGCGCGTGCTGGTGCGCGTGGACTTCAACGTGCCCGTCAAGAACGGGCTGGTGACCGACACCAGCCGCATCGAGCGGGCCGTTCCCACGATCAAGGAACTGAAGGAAAAGGGCGCGCGAGTCATCATCCTGTCCCATTTCGGCCGGCCGCGCGGCAAGATCGTGCGCGAAATGTCGCTGCGGCCGGTCGTGCGTCCGCTTCAAACTCTGCTGGGCGGCGAGCCGGTCGCCTTCTCCGACGACTGCATCGGCCCGCCCGCGAATCACGCGGCGATGCGCCTCAAGGACGGCGAAGTGGCGCTGTTCGAAAACTTGCGCTACCACGGCGGCGAGGAGCGCAACGACCCGGTGTTCGCGCGGGCCCTCGCCACGAACGGGCAGATCTACGTAAACGACGCTTTCGCCGCGGCGCACCGCGCCCATGCGTCCGTGGCTGCGATCACCAAATTCCTGCCCTCGGTTGCGGGGCGGCTGATGGAAACCGAGCTCACGACTCTCGAACGCGTGATGACATCGCCGGAGCGGCCGCTTGCCGCCATCATCGGCGGGGCGAAGATCTCGACCAAGCTCGATCTGCTCGGCAACATCGTCGACAAGATCAACGTCCTGATCATCGGCGGCGCGATGGCCAACACCTTCCTTTACGCCAACGGGATCGAAGTCGCCAAATCCACGTGCGAATTCCGGATGGCGGACGACGCCCGGCGCATCATGGCCGTGGCCGAACGCAGCGACTGCGACATCGTGTTGCCCGTGGACGTGGTGGTGGCGGGCGAGATGCGCGCCAATACCCGGACCATCACGATTCCCGTCAACAAGGTGCCGCAAAACGGCATGATTCTCGACATCGGCCCCGATTCCGTGCGCGCCATCGAGACGCGATTGGCGACGTGCCGGAGTCTGGTGTGGAACGGGCCATTGGGGGCCTTCGAGACGCCGCCGTTCGACGCCGGCACGATCGCGGTCGCCAAGGCCGTGGCGAAGCTGACCCGGGCGAAAAAATTGTTGAGCGTCGCGGGCGGCGGCGACACGGTGGCGGCGCTGGTGAAGGCCGGAGTGGTGAAAGATTTTTCTTACGTCTCGACGGCGGGCGGCGCATTTCTGGAATGGCTGGAGGGCAAGGAGCTTCCCGGCCTCGCGGCGCTCAAGGCCCGGACGTGACGGCGGGCACAGGGAGAACGGAATGGCGTTGATCTCGTTGCGCGAATTGCTGGACCACGCGGCCGAGCACGGCTACGGCGTGCCGGCGTTCAACATTAACAACATGGAGCAGCTTCAGGCCATCATGCGGGCGGCGAAGGCGACTTCCGCGCCGGTCATCGTCCAGATCAGCCGCGGCGCCCGGGCCTATGCCGGCGACGCCTTTTTGCGGCATCTCGTGGACGCGGCCGTGGAAATCTATCCCGATATCCCCGTGTGCGTGCACCAGGACCACGGCAACAGCATGGAGACCTGCGTGTCGGCCATGGCCAACGGTTATACCTCGGTGATGATGGATGGCTCGCTCGAAGCCGACGCCAAGACGCCGGCCAGCTACGATTACAATGTATCGGTGACCGCCAAGGTGGCGGAGATCGCGCATCTGATCGGCGTGTCGGTGGAAGGCGAATTGGGTTGCCTGGGATCGCTCGAGACCGGAAAGGGCGACAAGGAGGACGGCCACGGCCACGAGGGCAAGCTGACCCACGACATGCTGCTGACCGACCCGGCCCAGGCGGCGGATTTCGTCGGGAAAACCAAAGTGGATGCGCTCGCGGTCGCGATCGGCACCTCCCACGGCGCCTATAAATTCTCGCGCAAGCCCACGGGCGACATCCTCGCCATGGACCGGGTGAAGGACATCCACGCGCGGCTGCCGAACACCCATCTGGTCATGCACGGATCGAGCTCGGTGCCGCAGGAGCTGCAGGACGTCATCAATCAATACGGCGGCGCCATGCCCCAGACTTACGGCGTTCCGGTGGAAGAGATCGTGACCGGCATCAAGCACGGGGTGCGCAAGATCAACATCGACACCGATTGCCGCATGGCCATCACCGGGCAATACCGCAAAGTCGCGGCCCTGCAGAAGGCGGAGTTCGATCCGCGCAACTTCAACAAGCCCGCCTTCGCGGAGATGGAGAAGCTGTGCCGCGAGCGCTTCGAACAGTTCGGGACCGCGGGCAAAGCGGGAAAGATCAAGGTGACGCCGCTGCGCGACATGGCGGCGCGTTACAAGAAGGGGGAATTGGACCCCACGATCCACTAAGATTGGCCACTAAGACGGGCCGCCGGCACCGTGATATCTTGGCCGCCGCCCGCCTATATATAGAGTGACGCCGGGAAGCCGACGATATGAGCGCAGCCGTCAAGATCGCCCCTTCCATCCTGTCCGCCGACTTCGCCAAGCTGGGCGAGGAGGTGCGCGCCGTGGACGCGGCCGGATGCGACTACGTGCACGTGGACGTGATGGACGGGCATTTCGTGCCCAACATCACGATCGGGCCGGGCGTGGTGAAGGCGATCCGCCCGCACACCAAGAAGACGCTCGACGTGCACCTCATGATCGATCCCGTTGACCCCTTCATCGAGGCCTTCGCCAACGCCGGAAGCGACATCATCACCGTGCACGCCGAGGCCGGGCGGCATGTGGACCGCTCGCTCCAGCTCATCCGCTCGCTGGGCAAGAAGGCGGGGATTTCGCTCAACCCCGGAACGCCCGAGACCGCCATCGAATACCTGCTGGACAAGGTGGACCTGGTGCTCGTGATGTCGGTGAACCCGGGCTTCGGCGGGCAGAGCTTCATCGCGTCGCAGCTGGGCAAGATCGCCCGCATCCGCGAGATGATCGGCAAACGCAACATCGAGCTCGAAGTGGACGGCGGCATCACCAAAGATAACGCCAGGGACGTGGTTGCGGCCGGCGCGAACGTGCTGGTTGCCGGCTCGGCCGTGTTCAACGGCGGGAATTACGCCGCCAACATCAAGGCGCTGCGCGGCTGACGCCCACGCGACGCCATGACGACTTCAAAGCCATCGTCGCCGCCGAATCCGCCCCCGGAAAACCCGGGCGCGATACAGGCGCGCGTGGTCAGGCTGCGCGAGGCGCCGCCGCTCCCCCTGGTGCAGCGCGTGGGGCCGCGCAAGGCGAAGCCGGCGCGGCTTTCGCGCCGGGCCAGCGCGGCCCAGGCGCTGTCGGCCAATCTGGCGCGCAGCGCGGACGATATTGCCTGGAACGGGGCCTGTGCGCTGGCCGGAAACGATCCCGAGGCCGTGCATCAGCTGCGCATCGCCTTGCGGCGTTTGCGCGCCATCCTCTCGCTTTACAAGAAACTGTTGGCGCCGCGCGAGCGGGACCAATTGCGCGATCTGGTGCGGGCGGTGAACGCGCCCCTGGGGCGGGCGCGCGATATCGACGTGTTCGCCGACGAGGTGCTGGGACCGGCGCTGTCGGCGATGCCGGAGGACCGCGATCTCGCGGCGCTCGCGGCGGCCGCGGAAGCCGAGCGCGCGGGGCGGCGGGAAGAGGCGCGCGACGCCATCCGCTCGGATCGTTTCACGCGGCTGATCGGGGCGGCGGAGCTGCTGGCCGCGGCGCCCCCGCGCGACGGCGATGCGGCGGCGGTCCTGGCTAAGCCGGCTTCGTCGTTTGCCAGGAAGACGCTGCGCCGTCGCCACAAGAAGCTGTGCCAGGCCGGACATCACCTGCGGCATATGCTTGCTGCCGAGCGCCACCAGTTGCGCATCGCGGTGAAGAAGCAGCGCTATGCGGCGGAGCTATTCGCGCCCCTGTTCGCGGGTTCGCGGCCCGGCAAATACGCCAAGGCGCTGTCGCGCGTGCAGAGTGCGCTGGGCGCCAACAACGACGCGGCGGTCGCCCCGGCGCAACTGGAATGCTTGCGCCCGAGAGCCGAGGGCGGTGCGTTCGCGCGCGGGTCGGCGCTGGTGCTCGGATTCCACGCGGGACAGGCCGAGGCGCGCGAGCGGCGTTTGCGCCTGGCGTGGAAGAAGTTCAAGTCCGCCAAGACCTTCTGGGGCGTTTAGCGAAAACCCCGCCCGTGTCTTGGCGCCGGGCGGTATCGTGATATAATTTCCGTGTCACTCCCGGGACCGGCTTAGCCGCCGGAGAGTACCGCCACTGACAACCCGGACGTCATGTGATCCTTTAAGCAAGGAGGTCTGCCATGGCCAACGGTTTTCGCGAAGTCGTCGCGGTTTTTCATGACGAGAAATCGCTCCAATCCGCGGTCGACGATCTGCTCATCCACGGGTTCGATCGCTCCTCCTGCAGCGTGCTGGCAGGAAGGCACACCATGGAACGGGATCTCGGACATTATTTCAGGCACGTCGCCGAGATCGAGGACGATCCCATGGTTCCGCACATCGCTTATATCGGGCCGCATTCGCGGGCGACGGGCATGGGCGCCATCGCCGGCGGCATGGTCTATGTCGGGGCCGTAGCGTCGGTCGGCGCCATCGTCGCCACCGGCGGCACGGCGGCCGCGGCGCTTCTCGGCGCGGCGATCGTGGGCGGCGCCGGAGGCATCATTGGCGCCGCGCTCACCCGCGTCATCGGCACGCATCATGCGAGCTATCTCAAGGACCAGCTGGACCGCGGCGGGCTGATCCTTTGGGTGCGGGCGGAGAATCCCGCGTACGAGAAGCTGGCCTGCGAGATTCTTCGTGACCACGCCGCAAATGACATCCATGGCCACGATGTTCCCGGCGTCGAAATGTCGCGCGAGGGCGGTGTTTCCCACGCGCTCAGCTTCATGAACTGGCTCGGCCTTTAAGCCGATCGGCGGGGACTGTCGAACCGGCGCCGCGCGCCGCCAAGCGGGCGGACGGCTCGGGCATTCGCCGCCCCTTGCGCGGAGCGGCCGCGATCGAGTATGGGATAACCCCGCGTTCCGAGGCATGCGCCGGGGCGGCGATGCGGGACGTCAACGAAAACGAGAAACGGCGTGAAAGCGACATGACCAACGAGATCGAAATCGGGCAGAAGTACCGTCAGGTGGCCCTGCCGCAAGATATCTGGGAAGTGGTTCTGGTCCTGGCGAATTCCGGCCCCATCCCGCACGCGCGGCTGCTCAAGACCGGCAGCAAGGACACCAAGACGATCTCCTTCCCCGCCCTTCTGGACAAGAAGCTGTATCAGCCCGTCGCCTGAGCGGCGGGTTGCATCGCCGGGGCGAATCGGCTCCAATGGCGGGCATCCGAATTCTCTTTCCGGCCGACCAGCCGGCATCCGGCCACAATCTGGAGATGTTCATGAAACGGGAAATTCTCCGTAACGCCCGCGCCTTCCCCCGCGCGATCCCGGCACTGCGGATGTGGGCGTTTCTGGTCGCCGGATCGTTGCTTTTGGCGCCGGCGGCGTGCGGCGGCGGCAAGCCCAAGCTGCTGGTCTTCGACACCGTGTTCGTCGATTTGATGTCGTCGGGAACCGGCGAGTTTTTCACCACGCCCGAGGAAGTGGCGAGCGTGAAACGGGTTTCGGAGGCGCTGCGCAAGGGGATGGCGGAATTGGGGACCTATCAGGTGCTCCCCGCGTCGAAGCCGGCCGGCGAGGACGAGGAACCGGTGGACCTGACCTGCGCCCATTGCGTGCTGGACATTGCCCGCGCCCAACACGCCGATTTCATCCTGACCAGCGCGGTGACGCGGGCGAGCAGCGCCCTTCAGTTCCTGAAGGTGGAGCTGGACAACGTCGCGACCGAAAAGGCGGTGAAGGTCGGCACCGTGCAAATTACCGGGATAAGCGATAAGCAGCTGGAAAAGGCCGCGCTGTTCGCGGTGGAATCCGTGCTGAGCGAAACGGCGGCAACGGGCGGCGAAAATTCCCCCAAGGCGACGGCCGACGGCAAGTAGCGCGCCGCCGGCCGCCTCAAGGGGAAGTTGGTGTTGCCGGCTTACTTTTCGTTCTGGGCCAGTATCTCGGCCTTCTTGTCGAGCGCGGTGGCCAGCGCCTCGACGCCGCCCGTCTTCAGCACCTGGGCATAGTCGGCGGTTTTCACCGCAAGCTCGCTGATGCCGCCGTTGGCGTAGACGTCGGCGACTTTCCATTCGCCGCCGGTGCTGCGCAGCAGATAATCGACCTCGACCTTGTCGCCGTCGCCCTGGACGATCTGGGTCTTGACCAGGGCCGTGTCGGGCGACTTCTGTTCCGTCCCCAGCACGTCGAATTTCTCGCCGCTATACCCGTTGAACCGGACCGCCAGGGTGGCGGCCGTCATGCGGCCGAAGGCTTCGACGAAGCGCTTGCGCTCCTCCTCGGTGGCCTTGATCCAATAGGCCCCGGCGGTGGTTTGCGCCATGAGCGGGAGGTTGAATACCGTTTCGACGAACGGCGCGATGCGTTGGAACCGCCCGCTGTAGCCGAGCGTCTTGGACTCTTTCATCACATCGAGAAGCACGGCGTAGGACTTTTCGACCACCAGCTGGGCCTTGCTCGGCTCGGCGTGGGCGGTGAAGGCCATCAGGCCGCTGGCCATAAAGGCCGCAAATGCCAGTATCGGACGGCGAAGCGCCATCTTGTTTCCTTTCCTTCAAATTCATAAACGTCGGATTTAAATAAGAAAATGGGCGGAAAACTTGTCATTTTCAAGGCGCTGGCGGGCAAACGCCTGCGGCAGAGTGTCGCTGCGCCCCCCATGTAGGCCATGGAATCAAAGGATATTTTCGGTTAATTTTAAACGCCGACCGCCGATCGGGGGCCGCCATGCCCTACCGGACCAACGCAGCCCTTCCGCCCGCCGTCAGAAAGCATCTGCCGGCAGGCGCGCAAAGCATCTACCGCGAGGCCTTCAACCACGCCTGGAAGACCTACGCCAAGGACGAGCGGCGCGAAGAGATCGCGCACCGCACCGCCTGGGCGGCGGTGAAACGGCTGTATCGCAAGGCCGGCGAGATGTGGGTGGCGAAATGAGAAAGGACGGCGCGCCGAACGCGTCCCGCGCTCCCGGCCGCGCCGGACGCAAGATTTTCTCAACAGGGAGACGGAAAGATGGGCGACATGAATGCAGTCAGGATTGTGGGTTTGGTTTTGATCGTCCTCGGCATCCTGGGGCTGACGTATGGCAGCTTCAGCTTCACCAAGGAGACACATGAGGCCCAAGTGGGTCCCATCACACTCGAGGTGAAGGACAAACAGACAGTCAATGTTCCGGTCTGGGCGGGTGTGGCCGGCATCGTGATTGGTGGCGCTCTTTTGTTTTTCGGGGTCAAGAAGAGCTAGTGGATCAAGCCTGGCAAACGAGATTCACCAGCTATCGTTTTGTGGGCTTTCGGAAGAGGAGGTAGGACATGGGCACAATCCTGATTATCATTCTGTTGATCCTGCTGCTGGGCGGCGGCGGTGGGTACTACGGCTACAACCGGTATGGCGCTCGCGGGCTCGGCGGTGTCCTTAGCTTAGTGCTCATTGTCCTCGTCGTACTCTGGCTAGCGGGGGTGCTCAGCGGGGCCGGCATCAGGTGATCCGCGGTGTCGTCGGCCAGAGCGCCATCTAAGCGCCCTGCGAGGCTTACTGTTCGATAGGAGATACACCGCGACCTTCGCTGTATTCGGCGATGTTTCTCGTCGTCACCACGGCTCATGCACAGCAGACGCAGCCGCGCCCACTTTGCATCGCTCACCCCAGAACAGATTGCCCATACACCACGCTGCTGCGATCCAGGATCGCGATCACGACGCCCCGCGTCGCTCCGATGCATTATGGGTGCGGGACGCCAGTACGTTGATCTAGGTCAATGTATCGCGGCGAAAGCCTAGGTAGTGGGTCAGTTTGGGCGCATGACCCGGCTAACCAATGCGTTCTCAATGCGTTCTCTGAAGGTCCAAAATTTAGCCCACGCCGTGGCCTTGCACTTCATGTATTACAACTTCAGGCTTGTATATCAGAGCCTTCGGGTAACGCCCGTGATGGAGGCCGGAATTGTGGATCACGTTTGGAGCCTTGAGGAAATTGCTGGGTTAGCGGACCAAGCTACACAGCCCAGTGCATTGATGGGAAAATCCCGCTAACTGACCCACTACCAAAGCTTATGCATATTGCCTGCATCACCGAGGGTCAAAGGCTAACGTCACACCAGGAGAGAGGCCATGAAACGCACCATTCTCGCCATTGCCATCATGCTATCGGCCTTGAGCTTGACCGCCTGCGGCACCACCACTGGAGAACGCGCGGCAAGCGGCGCCGGCATCGGTGCTGGGGTAGGGGCGATCGGCGGGTGGATGCTCGGCGCCCCGCTGGAGGGTGCGCTGATCGGCGGCGCCGTGGGCGCCGGCACGGGCGCGCTGACCAAACCGAGCCAGATCGATCTCGGCCGCCCGATCTGGAAATAGTGCATCCGCGCCCGCGCTTTCGACAGTCAATGGAGGCAACAATGAAACGGCTTTCAGGACACTCACGCGCTCTCGGCGCGATCCTCGCTCTCGGCATGCTCGCCGGTTGCACCGGGCAGGCGACGTCGCCGCCGCCGCAGGCCGCGTCGCCGCCGCAGCAGGCGGACGTGAGCACCGCGCCGCAGCTGGCCGGCGCCTGGTACCAAGTGTATTTCGACAGCAACAAGTACGATATCAATGCCCGAGGCCGCATGATCGCCGACAGGGTGGCGTATGTGGTGAAGAACAACCCCGCGACCCGGGTGACCGTTATCGGCAGGACAGATCGGGCCGGCACCCCAGCCGCCAATATGGCGCTATCGCAGCATCGCGCCGAGCAGGTACGCGATGCCCTGATCGCCGCCGGCGTACCGGCCGACCGGATCGACACCAGCTGGACCGGCGAGGGCAAGCAGGCGGTTGCGACCCCTGACGAGATCATCGAGCGGCACAACCGGGTGGTCGATGTCACTGTGGTCGATGAGTCGCGTTGATCTCAGTGGGCGGTCAGCCCACGGAAGCGGTCTGGGACCAGATCCGCACGCGTGACCTAACCGGCTTTCTTTGTACCAGGGCAATGGAGAGAATCGACTTGGAAAGAAGGAGGTCAGAATGCCAACATCGACGATACCAAACTGACGGAAGCTTTGGGGCAAGATGCGCGGGCGGAGCCGTGACGCCTGTCGCGAGCTCAGCGACGACATGCCGACGTCGACGG
>DATDPM010000010.1:0-5786 GCA_035292745.1 Alphaproteobacteria bacterium
GCGCGAGCGTGCCGAGACGGTCGTAGCAGTCGGGCGCTTCGAGGGTCAGATGCTGGGGCGTCACCTCGACCGTGGCGATGTCGCGATGGTCGCGGAGCAGGACCATTTCTTCGGCCGTGCTGACATGGAGCACGTGGACGCGCCGGTGCGCCTCCTGCGCGAGCTTCATGAGCCGGGTCGTCGCCCTGAGCGCGGTTTCCTCGTCCCGCCAGACGGGATGGAGCCTCGGGTGCGCATCTTCCGCCTCCGCCAGGGGCCGGCGCTTGCGCAGGCGGTAGTCGTCCTCGCAATGCACGGCGACACGGCGGATTCCCGATCGAAGCACCTGCGTCAGGGTGTCGTCGTCGGCGACCAGAAGATTTCCGGTCGAGCTTCCCATGAAGATTTTTACGCCGCAGCAGCCGGGCAGGCGCTCGTAACGCGCGAGCTTCTCGGCATTTTCCGCCGCAGCGCCGATGTAGAAAGCGATGTCGCACCAGGCGCGCCCCTCAGCGCGGGCGAGCTTGTCGCCGAGTTCCGAGGGATGAATCGTGCCGGGGTTGGTATTGGGCATGTCGAACACCGCGGTGACGCCGCCCAACGCCGCCGCCTTGGTTCCCGTTTCCAGGTTTTCCTTGTGCTCGAATCCAGGCTCGCGGAAATGAACCTGGGTGTCCATGACACCCGGGAGCACATGAAGGCCGCGCGCATCCACGACCTCGGCCGACTTCGCGGACCCGAGATCGCCCAACGCCGCGACGCGGCCTTGACGCACGCCGATGTCGGCCTCGGCGATGCCGTTCGGCGTGACGCACACGCCGCCTTTCACGACAAGGTCAAAGGCCTCGCCCGATTGATTCGCCATTCGTGCATCCCCCGCGCGGCTCAGCCGCGTTGGGCGAGAGTTTCGATAACATCGCCCGCCGGGTCCAGCCCCAAAATGTGGCGGCGGTGCCAAAGCGCGTAGAACAAAATCACCCAACAGGCGAGGCCGGCATGTCTTCCGCCTGATTCGAACAACCGGCGCACCGCTTCGGGACGGCACACCTGCGCAACGCCCGGCTCTTCCGCGACCAGCTCGCCAAGCGCCTTGCCGCGGCGCGCAATCCATTGACCGACCGGAACCGTGAAGCCGCGTTTACGCGAGAACGGCTTGGCCTCGGGCAACTGACGCGCCAGCCATTCGCGCAGCAGCCATTTGCCCAGCCCCTTGCGGATCTTGAGCGAGTCGGGAAGACGAAAGGCCGCGTCGGCCACCACCGGATCGAGGAACGGTGTGCGTCCCTCGACCCCATGGGCCATGAGGCAACGGTCGAGCTTGATCAAGAGATCGTTGGGGAGCCAATCGGCGCAATCGGTGGCCTGGGCAACCTGCAGCCTGGTGCGGTTCGGCAACGCGGCGTTGATCTCGGCCGCGGCAATTCCATCGCGCCAACTGGGCTGGTCGGCCCGCAAGACGCCCGTTCCTTCGAGCAGACCCCGCGGCCGCAGGGCGCGGCCGCCCGCCCACCACGGCCGCATCACGCTGCGGTAGCGGCCGTAACCCGCAAACATCTCGTCGCCGCCCTCGCCGCACAACACGACTTTGAGCTCCTGCTTCGCCACACTTGCGAGTTTATAAGTGGGAAGCACCGCGTAATCGGCGGCGGGGTCATCCATGGCGGCGGCGACCGCCGGGAGCAACGTCCAGAAATCGTCCTCGGAGAATTCGACCTCGACGTGCTCGGCGCCGAGACTTTCGGCCATCAGGCGGGCGTGGGCGCGTTCGTCGGCAACGCGGGTGCCGGAGAATCCGGCGGTGAAGGCGCGCACGGGCCGGTCGTTGAGGCGGGCCATCATGGCAAGAATCGCGGTGGAATCGATGCCGCCCGAGAGGAACATGCCATAGGGAACATCGCAGCGCTGGTGCACGCGCACCGAATCTTCGAGCGCGGCATCGACGCGGTTGAGCGCCGTTTCTTCATCCTCCACACGCGGGGCCGAACGGGGCAAGGCATGGCGCCGCCGCCGCTCGATCACCCGGCCGCCAGCCACCACCAGCGTTTCTCCGGGAGCGACGCGGCGAATGCCCTCGAACAAGGTCTCGTCGCCGGTGGTGAACTGAAGCTGCAAGAGCTCGAGGCGGCGCTGGGGATTGAGTCGCGGAGCGACGATCCCGGCCGCTATGAGCGCCTGCGGTTCGGAGGCGAAGGCGAAGCAATTGGTGGTTTCGGCGTAATAGAGCGGCTTGATGCCGAAGGGATCGCGGGCGAGAAGCAAGCGGTTGTTCACCGCATCGTGGATCGCGATCGCGTACATGCCGCGCAGCTTCTCCGCGAATCCCGCCCCCAGGCGGCGGTAAAGATGGAGCGGCGGCTCGCAGTCCGAATTCGTCGCAAAGGCAACGCCCGTGAGCTCCTGGCGCAATTCCAGATAGTTGTAGATTTCGGCGTTGGCGACGAGCGCCGCACCTTCGGGCTCGCGGATCGGCTGATCACCGGTTTCCAAATCGATGATGGCAAGCCGGACGTGGACCATGCCCAGGTTGCCCGCGAGGTAGCGGCCGCGGCCGTCCGGCCCGCGGTGCGCCAGCGCCTTGTCCATCGCGGCCAGCGCCGCCTCGGGCGGCGGGCCCCCCGCCATCATGATCCCCGCCAAACCGCACATCAGGCGAGCACCTGCTGGAATAGGGCAAGATAGCGGCCGACGACCGCCTGTTCCGAGAACTCCGCGGCGAGCGCGGTGCGGCCGCCCTCCACGAGGCGCGCGGCGAGGCCGCGGTCGCCCAAGACCCGGGCAAGCGCCGCCGAAAGCGAGCCGACGTCTTCGACCGGAACGAGCAGGCCGTTCTCCCCATCGCGGATCAGGAATCGCGGCCCGTGGCTTGCCGCCGCCACCACCGCACGATCTTGCGCCCATCCTTCCAGCACCACGTTGCCGAGCGGCTCGTGGCGCGAGGGGACCGCGAGCGCGTCCGCGGCAGCGAACAACGGGGCGGGATCATCCTGCCAGCCCAGGAACCGCACCCGCCCGGACAATCCGAGTTCCGCACTCAGGGCTTCGAGCGCCGGACGCTCCGGCCCATCGCCGGCAAGCCACAGATACGCCTCGGGTAGCCGGGACATCGCGGCAAGCAGTACATCGAAGGCTTTGTTGGGGTGGAAACGCCCGAGCGCGAGGACGAGCGGGACGGAGGCCGGCGTGTTGAACCGGGCGCGATCGGCGGGAGCGCATTTGCGCGTATCGACGAAGTTGGGAATGAAATGGACGCGTGCGTGCGGCCAGTTGTGACGCAGGAAATATTCGATGAGATCGGGGGTATTGCCGACAAGATGATCGCAGTGCCGGTAATGCCGAAGGTTGTAGTATCCGCCGAGCCGCGCGATATGGACGAAGTTTCCGCGCACAATGAAGCGGGTCGCGCGCGTCATATAGCTTAGGACGATCTGGGGCCGGAAAGATGCGATCGCGCTTTTGATCGCGCGCCGCGTCGTAAAATCGAGGAGCCCGCCGTACTTCGCGCCGGTCACCGCGACGCCGCCCGCCTCGAGCTTTGCGACCCGCTCGGGGTGCGGCCGGATCACCGCGAGTTGGGAGAGTCCCGCGCGCTGCAGCGCCAGGCACAGGCGCTCGAAGTAGAGCTCCGCCCCGCCCTGCGCCGCGCCCGCCATGGCGTGAAGCACGCGAATCCCGCCCGAGGCCGCCACAGCGGGGCCGGCCTCAGCGGGCGACGCTTTGTGCGGCGTCGTCATTCGTTTTCGAGCCGCGCCTTGAGGTACGACAGCATCGGATAGAGCGCCGCCATGAGGGCAATCAAAAATCCGTATGGGCCCTCGCGATATCCCTTGCGCGCGACGTAACATTTCCAAAATCGCGAGAAAATCCGGCGCAGATTGAGCGCAAAGGTGCCGATATCGCCCGATTCGCGAAGGTCCTTGGCGCGTGCGGTCGTGTAACGATCGAGCCGATGGATCATGTCGGAGATATTGCGGTCAACGTAGTGAACCATCGGCGTCTTGAGCCAGCGGCGAGCGCCGCGCAACTCCACCTTGGGGTGGATGCGCTGCGGGCCCCAGCGCTTCGCACCTTTCGAGAACAGACGCACGGTGGCCGACACGCCCCATGACGCGCCCCAGCCATAGCGCACGAGGCGCGTGCCGATGTAATTGTCGTAGGGGATGAGAAAATAACCGGGCTCGGCGTTCGCGATCGTGCGGCGGATTTCCTCTGCAAGCGCCGGCGTGACGCGCTCGTCCGCATCTACCTCCAAAACCCAATCGCCCGTGCACGCGTCGATCCCGGCGTTGCGACGCGGGCCTTCAATCTCCCAAGCGCCTTCGACCAGCTTATGGGCATAGCGCGTGGCGATCCCGCGCGAGCCATCCGTGCAGCGGTCGAACACCACCACGATCTCGTCGGCGAACCGCAGCGTTTCCAGGCACTCGGCGAGTTGCCGCTCCTCGTTGTGGGCGACGACCAGCGCGGAGAGGCGCGGCGCCGTCACCTCCGCCTCCCCAAGGCCCGCCGCGCGCGGCGGCAAGCCAACTCGATTTTCGCGCTGTGGTTCATCTTGCCTGACCTTGGCCGCCGGTTGAGCGAGAACGGCCACCTTCCGCCCATCTTTAGCGCAAAGCCGGGGGGTTTGCGAAGCCGAAGGCCGGGTGCGGACGCGAAGCGCGGTTGGCTTCGGCCGGATTCCCGTCTATACAGCCGGAACCGCGGCGGAAAGGCCGGAATGCGGCGTTCCGCGCGGTGCCGCCAGCAGCCAGGGGATGTGGACCTCGCTATGATTCGACCGGCGCGTTTCGCATTTCCGGCGATTATCTGCCTTGTTCTTCCGATTGCCGTGGTCGGCCCTCATACGGTCGTGCCGCTCGGCGTCGCGGGGGCCGTGGCGCTTGCCCTCGATCCTTCCGTGCGCGAGCGATTCGGCGCGTTGCTGCGCGGTCCGCTCGCCGTGGCGCTCGGCTGCCTGTTTGCATGGGCGGCCGTCAGCACAGCTTGGGCCCCACATCCCGGAGGCAGTCTTTTCCTGGTATTTCAGGTTGCCGGCGTCATGGTGGCGGGCGGCCTGCTTGCCGCCGGCGCGGAATGTGCGGACGACGGCGCGCGGCGACGCGCGATCATGGCGCTCGGCCTCGCCGGTCCGGTCTTTCTCTTGCTTATTGGCAGCGAACTCCTCGATGGCGGGTTGGTCGCCCGGTTGATGCGAGGATGGCCCAAGGGGTTCACCTTCAATCCGGTGATTTACGACCGGGCGGCAGCCGTCGCCGCGATCGTTGCCTGGCCCATCGCATTTGCGCTTTGGCGGCGGTTTCGTCCCCGGGCTGCGATCGTTTTTCTGCTTTTGACATTGGCCTTCTTGTTCGAATTGGAGATGGCGGCGGCACGCCTCGCCTTCGTCGTGGCCGCGGTCGTATTCGCCGTTTCCTATTGGAAGCCGCGGGCCATTGCGCACGCCATGCTTGCCGTGATGCTCGCCGGAATTCTGGTGGCGCCGCCCATTCTGGTGGCGACGGGCGTCGGCCGCGAACTTCCGGCAATCGCCCAGGACATGCCGGACAACGCCACCAGCGTCAAACACCGTCTTCTGATCGGCCAGTTCGTGCTGAAAAAGATCGGCGAGCGTCCCCTCACCGGATTCGGCTTCGATTCGTCGCGCGCGATCCCGGGCGGGCGGAAAGCGGCGATCGAAGGCGCGCCCGTATTGCCGCTTCACCCGCACAACGGAATTTTGCAGATCTGGCTCGAATTGGGCCTGCCGGGCGCGGTGATTGCCGCCGTCATCGTCGTGCTGGTGCTGCGCCGGATGTCCGCTATCGAGCCAC
>DATDPM010000011.1:0-49423 GCA_035292745.1 Alphaproteobacteria bacterium
GTCGCTCTCCCAGCCCTTTTCGTCGATCAGCGCCTGAAGGCCGGCCCCGTAGGCGCCCGGCTTGGAGCCGAAGACACGGAATCCCGCGCGCCGCCGCGCCGCCGTTTCATCGAGCCCGGTTGCCATGAGGTTTTTCGTTTCCGCCCGCACGCCGGATGAAAGCGGATTGTCTTTTTCGTCCTCGTCGAGTTCGGCCACCGCGCGCGCGGCGGAATCGAACAAATCGATCAGGCCCGGAAATGCATCGCGGAAGAAACCGGAAATCCGAAGCGTCACATCCACCCGCGGCCGGTCCAGAACCGAAACCGGCATGATCTCGAATCCGGTGACGCGCCGCGACGCCGAGTCCCAAACCGGCCTTACACCCATCAAGGCGAGCGCCTGGGCGATGTCGTCGCCGCCCGTGCGCATGTTGCTGGTGCCCCAGGCCGAAAGCGCCATGCGCCTCGGAAACTCGCCGTGCTCCTGCGCGTAGCGGGCGACGAGCTTGCCGGCCGAATTCCATCCCAACTGCCACGCGGCGGGCGTCGGCACCGTGCGGGTATCCACCGAATAGAAATTGCGTCCGGTGGGCAGCACGTCCGAGCGGCCCCGCGTCGGCGCCCCGCTTGGCCCGGGCGGGACGAACCGCCCGGAAAGCCCGCGGATAATTCCTTCGATCTCGCGCGAACCGCAGGCCGAAACCAGCGGGCGAATCATGTTGTTCACGGTCTCGAGCACGGCCGATGTCTGCGTCCAACCGGCGGCGCAGGGTGTTTCACGTGCAACAAGGGCGCGCGCCAATAGTTCGAGACGTTCCACCGTATCGCCCGCGGTCCGCCACGGCGTTTCAAGCATATCGGCCAGCACGCCGGGCCGGGCCCCGCGCCACTCTTCGCCCATGGCGCAGTCCAGCGGATCGAATCCGAGACCGAGGTCTTTCGAAAGCGCGCGGGTGAGCGAGGCATCGCCGCCCTGGCCTCGTCCGCGCGGCACCCGCACCAACGCGACCAGCAGATCGGTCAATAGCCCGCCCGCCGGGCTTTCGCCGAAAACATGGAGCCCGTCGCGAATCTGCAGCTCCTTCAACTCGCACAGATACGCATCGAGTTTCTTGAGCGCGGCCGGCTCGTCGTCCCCGCGCGCGACGCCGCAGTCGAGGGCGACGCCGGCGCTTTCGGCGAGATCGAGGATGGCGCGGCTCAGCACCCTGAGCCGGCGCGGATCGACGGCGGACGCCTCGTAATACTCGTCCACGAGCTGTTCCAGATCGCGCAGAACCCCGTAGCACTCGGCGCGCGTCAAAGGCGGCGTCAGATGATCGACGATGACCGCCTGAGCGCGCCGCTTGGCCTGCGTGCCTTCGCCGGGATCGTTGACGATGAAGGGATAGAGATGCGGAACCGGTCCCAGCACCGCCTCCGGGTAACAGGATCGGGAAAGGGCCAGCGACTTGCCCGGCAGCCATTCCAGCGTCCCGTGCTTGCCGAGGTGGACGATGGCCTGGGCGGCGAACGTCGCGCGCAGCCACGCATAGAAAGCGAAATAGCAATGCGGGGGAACCAGCGCCGGGTCGTGGTAGCTGCGCACGGGATCGATGTTGTAGCCGCGCGCCGGTTGCAGCCCGATCGCGATGTTGCCGCAGCGGAACGCGGGGATCGCGAAGGCCCCGCTTTGCGAATCGAAGAACGGGTCTTGTTGCGGCGCGCCCCAACGCGCGGCGACGGCTTCGCTTACGTCGCCTGGAAGCGAGTCGAAAAAGGATTCGTAATCGGAAAGCGGCAGCGTTTCGGCGACGCGCCGCCCTCGATTCTTCGCGGCATTATTCGTCGGGCCTTCGAGAAGGCGCGCGATAAGCGCATCGCCGCTGCCGGGAATATCCCGCGCGTCGAATCCCTCGGCCTCCAAGGCGCGCAGCAAAGTGACGGCGGACCGGGGCGTATCGAGCCCGACACCGTTGCCGATGCGCCCGTCGCGGTTGGGATAATTGGAAAGCACCAGCGCGACGCGGCGCCCGGAAACTTCCGTGCGCCGCAGCCGTATCCAATTCGCGGCGAGATCGGCGGCGAAAGCGATGCGGTCAGGCACGGGGCGATGGGCAACGATGTCGCATTCCGTCGCTTCGTCGCGGCGCGCGCGTTCCTTGAACGAGACCGCGCGCGAGACGATGCGGCCGTCCACCTCGGGCAGCGCCACGTTCATGGCGATGTCGCGCGGGGAAAGCCCGCGCGTGCCCTCCCGCCATTCCGCCTCGCTTCCGCCCGCCAGAACGATCTGGATTACCGGGCAGTCGGCACTGCTGACCGGCGTTTCGGGAAGGTCGCTTCCGACCGTCCGCTCGGGACTGCCGAAGGCGAATCCGGTCGCGGTCACGATCGCGTCGGGCGACGATTCGCGGATCAATTCCGCGACGGTCGCGGCGGCAAGCGCGTCCTTCAGGCTGGTGAGATAAATCGGGACGGGGTTGACGCCGCGGGATTGGAGCGCGGCGATGAGCGCGTCCACGGGCGCCAGATCTGCGGCCTGGACCAGCGCGCGATAGAACAGAAGCCCGGCGCGCGGCGCACCCGCAGTTTTCGTTGCCCACACCTGGCGCAGATCGGCCAGGCTCGGCCGGCTCAGCCCCGGCCAATAGAGTCCGGCGCGCAGCAGCGGCGCCGGCTCGTGCCACGGCGCGCTCGGCTTTCCGATCAGCTCCGCGCCGAAGCGGAGCATATTGACCCCGTTCTCGGCCCCGCCATGGACGAGATACTGCCACAGGCGATGCAGCGCTTCGGCCGGGAGCGTGGAGAGGGAGGACAGCTCCGCGTCCGGCTGGTCGTCGCCGGGAAGAAGGGCGAGCGATATGCCGCGCGCCCGCGCGATGGCCGCCAGCTGCTCGACGCCGTAGGGCCAATAGCCGCGCCCGCCGAGCAAGCGCGCGATCACGAGCCTTGCCCCCGGCCCGTCCGCCGGCGCGATGACGCGATCGAGATAGCGATCGACCGACATGTTGTGGCCGAGCTGCAAGACATTGGCGAGACGAAGGCTCGGGACGTTGTCTTGTCCGGAATTCGCCAGCGCGGAGCGCGCCGCCGCCAGACACGCGATCTCGCTGTCCGCTGCGGTCAGCACCACGATGTCGGCCGGCGTTTGGCCGAGATCGACCGCTTGCGTTCCATCGAGGATGACGCCGGGCTCGGCGGCAAGAAGGTGCATCGCTAGGCTCCGCCCGTTGCGGCCGCGAGAATTTCCGCCGCGCCCGCCGCCTTGATGATGAGCCTCTCCACGCGCGCACGGTCGAATCCCCTCTCGCCGATGACGACGACCGCCCCCGCGCGCTTCTCGCCCGCCTTCCACGGCCGGTCGAAATAGCTGGAAAGCCGGGGGCCGACGCCCTGGATCGCCAGGCGCAACTCCTTGCCCGCCACCGCGACGAAGCCCTTGATGCGCAAGACGCGCGGCTCCGCCCCCGCGGCGGCAAGGGCGCGCTCGATGGCTTGCCGGTCGGCGACGGGCGGAAGCGCGATCACGACGCTTTCGAAATCGTCGTGGTCGTGTTCCGCGAGCCCGTCGTGATGGGACCGGCGGGCCCCGACGTCATGTTCCGCGCCCGCCTCCAGCCCCAGAACCACGGCCGGATCGGCGGCGCCTTGTCGGGTCGCAACGAGCTTCGTTTCGCGCCGCAGGCACGCCCGCACGGATCGCTCGGCCGCATCGAGCCGCGCCGCGTCGAGAAGATCGGTCTTGTTGAGTATCACGAGATCGGCGCAGGCGAGCTGGTCGCCGAACACTTCCGCCAAGGGAAGATCGTGTTCCGGCAGCGCGCCGCCGGGGGTCCAGAACCTGGGATCGTTGAAGTGGTTGTCGGCCACCGCCGCCGCGTCCACCACCGCGATCACGCCGTCCACCGTCACGCGGTCGGCCACCTCGGGCCAGGCGAAGGCTTTGAGCAGCGGCTTGGGCAGCGCGAGGCCCGAAGTCTCGATGACGATGTGATCGGGAGGAACCGGCCGCGAAAGGAGATTTTCCATGGTCGGGATGAAATCGTCCGCGACGGTGCAGCAGATGCAGCCGTTGGCCAGCTCGACGACATCGTCCTCGGCGCAGGAAGCAATGCCGCAACCCAGCAGAAGCTCGCGGTCGATCCCGAGCTCGCCGAACTCGTTGATGACCAGCGCCAGCTTTTTCCCCTGCGCGTTCGCGAGAAGATGACGGATCAGCGTCGTCTTGCCGGCGCCGAGGAAGCCGGTGATGACGGTTGCCGGAATCTTGGCCTTGAGACTCATGGGGCTGCGCCGTCGCGCTTGAGAACGAGGGGAAGCCCCGCCGCCATGAAGACGACGAGACCGGATCGTTCCGCCACCGATTGATGCAGCCGTCCCGCGTGATCGCGGAATTCGCGCGCCAATTCGTTGTCGGGGACGATGCCGAGCCCGACTTCGTTGGAGACGAAGACGACGGGGCCGGAAAGATCGGGAAGCGCATCAACAAGCCGCGACGCTTCGGCCTCGATGTCGCGGCCGGCGTGCATGAGGTTGGAAAGCCAAAGCGTCAGGCAATCGACCAGAACCGGCCGCTCATGCTTGGCGTGGGATCGCAGCGCGCCGGAAAGATCGAGCGGTTCCTCGACTGTCATCCATCGCCCGCCGCGCCGCGACCGATGTCTCGCGATGCGCGCCGCCATCTCTTCATCGCCCGCCTGCGCGGTTGCGAGATAAGTCCCGGAACCCTGGCGCTCGATCAGA
Organism: Alphaproteobacteria bacterium; assembly: GCA_035292745.1. Lineage (GTDB taxonomy): Bacteria > Pseudomonadota > Alphaproteobacteria > DATDPM01 > DATDPM01 > DATDPM01. The sequence goes on from DATDPM010000011.1 coordinate 4,707, forward strand.
CCTTCGGCGAAGCGGCTCTTGCCCGATCGCGTCCCGCCCAAAACCAGCGTGACCGGCGGCAGCGCCCCTTCGAAACGGGCGGCCGGGACGGTCGGCAACAGGTCTGGAAATACCGCGTCGAACAGCAAGGGCTCCGTCCTCCTCCCCGAGGAACTTGGTGAACCGTTGCACCGGGGAGGTCTCCTGGCTTGGGGTCTTCGGCCCCCGGCGCCTTCCCGGCCGCAATCGGCCAGTGGCGGAAATGCCTGGGGTCTCGCCCTTACAGTTGCGGGGGCAGCGCCGGCCTTGGGCGGACGCCGCTCGACGCGCCCCGCCCTACCGGACTTCCCTGTCCCGATGCGGGCGCGAGCCTAGCACAGGGGGCTCACCCCGCGCCATCGCGCCCGGCCTACGCCCGGAAATTCACGGTCACCACCCGCCAATAGGAGCGGCCATCGGCTGCGATGTGGTCGAGGCGGGTCAGCGAGAGCGTATCGATGGCCAGGCGAAGCGCGGCCTCGGCGTTGAGACCGAGGGCAAGCGCCACCGCCGCGCGGATCACCCCGGCGTGGGCCACCGCGACGATGTTGGATCCTTCATGGGTCTGCGTGAGCCGAACCACTGCCTCGGCCACCCGCGCCATCGCGCTCACGAAGCTTTCTCCGCCCTCGGGCGTCGTATGCGCCGCGGCGAACCAGAAAGCGTGCATCTCGCCGCCCTGGATTTCCGCAATCTCGGCATAGGTCATCCCCTGCCATTTGCCGAAGTCCTGCTCGATGATGTCAGGCTCGATGGCGACGGCCGCGGGCGCGTTGCCGTCGCCCGCGCGCAGCGCCGCCAACGCCTTCGCCGTCTCTTTGGTGCGCGATAGCGGGCTGGCCAGCCACACCGCTTTTTCGGGGAGGCGCGCTGCGAGCGCTTGCAAGGCGGCAATGTCGGATAGATCGGCCGCGACATCGCGCCGGCCGTAAAGCCTGCCGTCATGATTCGTCACCGGAGCGTGGCGGATCCACCACCAACGGGTCGTGGTCATGCGGCGACGGCGGCAAGCAAGACCGCGATCTCGGTCCCCTGCTGGATCGCGCCCAACACGTCGCCGGTGAATCCGCCGATCGCGCGTTGCGCGACCGCCGCCAACACCGCCGCCACGCCTGCCCCGCACAGCAACGCCACGAATCCGGTGAAGGGCCCGAGGAAAAGAAGGACCAGCACCGTGCCCAGAAGCAGCGATGCCAGCACCCGGTCCTGCGGCGGCTTCCCGGCGGCAACCGCAAGCCCGTGGCTGCGTGCGTGATCGAGTCCGGCCATCACCGCGGGCAGAACGGCGCGCGAGAAAGCGGCGGCCGCGATCAGGGCGGCGGCCGCCGAATATGTGCCGGGAACGGCGGCGAGCGCGCCGACTCTCAGGAGAACCGACAGCACGAGCGCGAGCACGGCGAATGCGCCGAGCCGCCCGTCGCCCATGATCGCGAGTTTGGCCTCGGAGTCGCGGCCGGCGCCGAACCCGTCGGCCGCATCCGCCAGCCCGTCCTCATGCAACGCGCCGGTGACGGCGATCACCGCGGCGACGGCAAGCGCCGCGGCGAGGAAGGAGCCGAGCCCGATCCATTTCGCGGCGACCAACACGATGGCGCCGGCGATGCCGATGCCCAGGCCGACAATCGGAAAGGCCCGCGAGGCCGATCTCAGTCCCTCTTCGGGCAGCGACGATTCTTCGCCGCCGTCCATGTCATCGCCGCCCCGCGCGTCTTTGTCCGCACGAGAACCCAAAACGGGAAGACGCGTCAGAAAAGCGGCCGCAACCCTCGTGTCGCGCCACCAGTCGAAAAGCACGGCGCGCGGGTCGTAGTGGGGCGGGGTCTCGATTTCGGGATCGCGGTCGGACAATGCGGTCTCTTCTTCCGGTTTGTCTGGAGCCGTCCTCCGGTTTATAGGACAGTTGCAGGTAGGCGCCAAACCCGGCCCGAGCCCAGGTTCAAGGAATTCCATGGCCGAAGCGACGAATCCAGCCAGGATCGAATTGGCGACGAACCTTTCGGTATCGACCGTTGCCGATATTTCGGCGCTGCTGGCGCGCCTGCCCGGGCCGGACGAGGATGCGCGCCATCGTTGCCGGACGCGCGAATCGCAGCTCACCAAGCCCGAAGGGGCGCTGGGGCGGCTTGAGGAATTGAGCGCCTGGATGGCCGGCTGGCAGGGCCGGGCGAGCCCCCGCGTGGAAAAGCCCCTGGTTTGCGTCTTTGCCGCAAACCACGGCGTGGCAAGCCGGGGCGTCTCCGCCTATCCGGCGGAAGTGACGGCGCAAATGGTGGCGAACTTCCGCGACGGCGGTGCCGCCATCAATCAGCTCGCGCGCACAATAGATGCCGAGCTTCGCGTCTTCGAACTCTCGCTGGATAATCCCACGGGCGATATCGCCGCAGGTCCGGCGATGGGCGAGGAGGAATTCGCCCATGCGGTTTCCGTCGGCATGAAATCCGTGACGGCCGGCTGCGATGTTCTGTGCCTCGGCGAGATGGGGATCGCCAACACCACGGCCGCGGCGGCGCTTTGCCAGGCGCTGTTCGGCGGCGAGCCCCAGGACTGGACCGGGCCCGGAACGGGTGTCGGAGGCGCTGCCTTGGCGCACAAGGCCGAAGTCGTCGGCCAAGCCGTTCGCGTCAACCGCGAAGCCTTGGGCGATCCGTTGCAGGCGCTGCGCTGCGTCGGCGGGCGCGAACTGGCGGCGATCGCGGGCGCGATACTTGCCGCGAGACTGATGCGCCTGCCGGTGCTGCTCGACGGTTACGTCTGTACCGCCGCCGCCGCCGCGCTTTACTGTGCCAACCCATCCGCGCTGGACCATTGCCGCATTGCCCATGTCTCGGCGGAGCCCGGCCACCGGCGCCTCATCGAGCGTCTCGGCGCCCGCGCGCTTCTCGATCTCGGAATGCGGTTGGGGGAGGGAAGCGGCGCCGCGCTCGCCGTCCTGCTGCTCAAGGCGGCCGCCGCCTGCCATTCCGGCATGGCGACCTTCGCCGAGGCCGCCGTCAGCGGCAAATCGCAGACCCGTTAGTTCGAAGAAACCGGTTTTGCGGCCGTCGCGCCCGCTGCCGGTCGCCGGTCCGCGGCCGATTCCGTCTGGAATTGATCCGGCACCAGCGCCTCGCCGTCCGCCTGCTTCTTCTTGATCTCGGCGATGGTCGTCTTCAAAAGCACGGAGCGGTAGGGCGAGGGCGGATGAAGCGCCGACAAGCTGTCCTTGATCGACTCGGGGTAGTTGGCCGCGATGCGGCGCCAGAATTCGGGCGCGCCGTCGATGTCGAATCCGGCGCGCGCCATCATGTAAAGTCCGACGGTGTCGGCTTCGGCCTCGAAATCCTGGGTGTAGCTGCGCCCGCCGCCGCGCGTAAACGTGCCGCGCGTGTTGATGCCGAAGAGATCGCTCACGACGAAATCGACGATCGCGCCGGGAATCGCCGTGGCCGGCATGGTTTGCGAATCGCGCATCACGTTGTGGGCCATCTCGTGGGAAAGCACGAGCGCCAGCTCCTGATCGCTCGCGGCGAAGCGCATCATCCCCGCCATGATCACCACCGACTTGCCGTCGGCGAAGGCGTTCACGGAATCGGACTTGCCGATGTAGAACGCGTAGCTGCACATGGGAAGCGGCGTGACGCTGACTTTTCGCGCGTTTCCGTTCCGGTCCGCGACCTCGAATTCGAGCGCGCCGCTGCGTGCGTCACGCAGAATGTCCATCGTTGCGTTGGCCGCATCGTCCCCCGCCGCGATCTTCGTGCCGCCGAGCGCGACGATCCGCTCGCCTTCCTTGAGCCCCGCCTTGTCCGCGGGCGAACCTGGCACGATGTGAAGGATCTGCGGCGCGTCGCCCAAGTTGAGGCGGCGCTGCGCGGGTTCGCGCAATTCTTTCCGCAAGTTGGAAATATCGGCGATGTTGAGGCCGAAGCCCGGGATCACGTCCGTGCCGCACAATTCGGCGGAGGCCACCGAGATCGGAAACGCGACGTCGAGAAGCCGCGCGTGCTGGTGCAGCGTCGCATCGAGCGCGAGGTCGTTCTGGACCTGCTCCTCGGCTTTCAGATCGGATTCGGAAACCGCGACGCGCGGCGTCTCGCTGCCGCATCCCGCAAGCAAAAGCGGGGCGAGCGCCGCCAGGGCGAAGGCCGATTTCGCAAACTCCCGAATCATGGGACGAGTGTCGCCGGAATTGGTTAATTCCGGTTTACCGGGGCCGGAGAAGCCCGAATTTCCGCGCTATTCCGCGATCTGAAGGAGGAGTCCGCGCTGCCGGGCGAGGCGGAAGGCGAACAGGAACGCCCCGATCCCCAACCCGATATAGACGATGTTGAGCGCCGCCGCCGCGGCCAGCAGGTCGGCGCGGAATACGTGCTGGAACATCACCGCGCGCATGCCCTCGAACACATAGGTTGAGGGCAAGGCCCAGGCCAGCGGATGAAGCCAGACCGGCAACGCCGAGACCGGGTAATAGATGCCGCTGAAGGGCGCGATCGCGAAGATCAGGAACCACGCCATGCTTTCCGCGCCCAATCCGAAGCGCAGCACGATCGCCGAAACGAACAGCCCGATGCCCCAGCCCATAACCATGAGATTGGCGAAGAAGACGATGAGCGGCAGGCCCAGCGTGAAGACCGAATAATGGTAGAACACGATGGCCAGCAGCGCCGCCGGCACCACGCCCACGAGGGTGCGCAGCAGCGACAGGACAAGAAGCGCCGCGATATGCTCGATGGGGCGCAAGGGCGTCGCGAAGAGATAGCCGAGTTGCCGCGACCACATCTCCTCCATGAACGAGAGCGAGACGCCGAGCTGCGCGCGGAACAGGACGTCCCACAGCAGCATGGCGCCCAGCAGCACGCCCGAGGCCTGCATCACCCAAGTGCTGTTGGTCATGAAGAATTGGCTGATGAACCCCCACAGGATCATCTGTACCAGCGGCCAATAGGCGAGTTCCAGCATCCGCGGCCACGAGCTGCGCAAAAGATAGATGTAGCGCAGCACCATCGCCCAGACGCGGCGCAGCGCGAACGTCTGGGAAGCGGCGGCTAGATTGACCGGCGCGGCCGTGTCCCGTGCGGTACCGTGCGGCGCGGTCATTGCGCGGCCCGGATGGGCGATACTTCCACGCCCGCGCGGTTACGCGAGACGTCAAGGAACACTTCCTCGAGGGTGTCGCGCCCGAAGCGCTCGATGAGGCCGGCCGGCGTCCCCTTCTCGACGATGCTGCCGGCGCGAAGAATCATGACGTGGTCGCACATGCGCTCCACCTCGGTCATGTTGTGGGAGGCGAGCAATAGCGTCGCGCCCGTCCGGCGCTGGTAATCGAGCAGGTAACTCCGCACCCAATCCCCGGTGTCGGGATCGAGCGAGGCGGTAGGCTCATCCAGCAGCAACAGTTCCGGCTGGTTCAAGAGCGCCTTGGCAAGCGCGATGCGCGTCTTCTGGCCGGCCGAAAGCGTGCGCGACTGGCGATCTAGGAATTCGACGATGGAAAGATCCTCCGCCACGCTGGCGATGCGGGCAGCCGTATCCTCTAGGCCGTAGAGATGGCCGTAGACGACGAGGATCTCGCGCACGGTCAGCCGGCCCGGCAAATCCACATAGGGCGAGGAGAAATTCATGCGCGGCAGAACTTTCTGACGGTGCCGCAACATGTCCACGCCGAAGATGGCGATGCTCCCCGAGGTGGGAAGCAGCAGCCCCAGCAGCATGGCGAGCGTCGTCGTCTTTCCCGCGCCGTTGCCGCCCAAAAGCGCCGTCGTGGTGCCCCGCCGCACCGAGAAATCGATGGAATCGACGGCCAGCACCTCTCCGTAGCGCTTGGTGAGACCGCGAACTTCAATGACGGCTTCCTGCATCGCCCCAATATGGCGTGCCGGACCTGGCGCTGCCAGGGGCGGGTTGGCGGCCGCCGCCATGCAGGCCGAGAATTGCCGGCCGCAGCCGCGCTATAATCGCCGGGCCGGACCCGTGAGGGGCGGCCCCGAATTCTCGAGAGACGGTGATGGAACAGGGCGTCGATCCCGAAACACAGACCATGGCGCGCCGCCGCTTCCGCGGCCGTGTGCGCCGGCGCACGCTGGCCCTCATCCGTTGGATCGCGGTCGCCGGCCAACTGGTCACGATCCTCACCGTCCACTACGGGCTCGGATTCGATCTTCCCATCGGATTCGCCATGGCGGTGGTCGCCGCCTCGGCCCTGTTCAATCTATGGTCATGGCCGCGGCATCCGGCGCGGCTGTCCAACCGCGAGGCGATGTTCTCGCTCGGCTTCGATATCCTGCAGCTCAGCCTCCTCTTGTTCCTGACGGGCGGGCTGCACAATCCCTTCGCCTTTCTGATCCTGGCGCCGGTCACCATCGCGGCGACCATCCTCTCGCTTTCGAGCACGATGGTGCTGGGCGTGCTCTCGGCGGTTTGCATCACCGTGATGGGGATCTGGCATCTGCCGCTGCCCTGGGAGGGCGCGCCCCTGGTGCTGCCGCTTCTTTATCTTCTCGGCCTGTGGATCGCCATGGTCCTCTCCATCGGCTTGCTTGCGGCCTACAACTGGAGCGTCGCCGAAGAGACGCGGCGGATGTCGGATGCGCTTGCGGCGACCCAGATGGCGCTCGCGCGCGAGCAGCGCGTGTCGGCGCTCGGCATGTTGGCGGCCTCGACCGCGCACCAGCTGGGAAGTCCGCTTGGAACCATCGCCATCGTGGCCAAGGAGATCGCCCGCGACCTGCCGCCGGGAAGCGCGCTCGCCGACGACGTGGCGCTGCTGCTGAGCGAGAGCCGCCGCTGCCGCGAGATTCTCGCCGGACTCGACGACCATCGCGACGAAACCGGGGCCTCGCCCTTCGAGCACCTCCCCGTGTCCGCGCTGATCGAGGCCGCGGCCGAGCCGCGCGGGAGGGACCCCATCGCCATGCACTTCGAAAGCGGCCCGGCCGTAGGTTCGCGGGAGACCCCCGAGCCTCTGGTCGCCCACAGCCCCGAGATTATCCATGGGCTGGGCAGCATCATCGAGAACGCCATCCAGTTCGCCCGCAGCGAGGTGATAATCACTACCTCCTGGACCCCGGCCGAAATCGAGGTCACCATTGAAGACGACGGGCCCGGCTTCTCCGCGCATATCCTTCCCGTGATCGGCGAGCCGTATATCTCCAGCCGCAAGGGCACCGGCGAGCACATGGGGCTGGGCCTGTTCATCGCGCAGACGCTGCTGGAGCGCACGGGCGGCGTCGTATCCTTCGGGAACGGGATGCGCGGCGCGGTGGTGACGGTGCGCTGGCCTCGCGCGGCGCTGGAGCGTGACGGCGAAGGCGAAGAAAAGGGCGCCGGAGAAGACAAGAAAGTAGCGGCCGTGTCGCAATCTTGAGGAAGCCATGAAGGATGCAAATGACAAACCGGCCGCGGGTGACGCGGAGGCTCACGGGGGCGACAAGTCGCTCCTCGTCGTCGATGACGATGCGCCGCTGCGCACGCGACTCGCGCAGGCGATGTCGCGGCGCGGGTTCACCGTCACCGCCGCCGGCAGCGTCGCCGAGGCGCGCGAGGCCGTGGCCCGGCATGCCCCCGCCTATGCGGTGATCGATCTTCGTCTCGAAGACGGAAGCGGACTCGAGGTGGTGAACGCGCTGCGGGCGCAACGGCCGGAAGCGCGCATCGTCATGCTGACGGGGTACGGCAACTTCGCCACCGCGGTCGCGGCGGTCAAGGCGGGCGCCGTCGATTATCTGTCCAAGCCGGCCGACGCCGATATGGTGGAGGCCGCACTTCTCGCGACCGGCAAGAGTCTGCCGCCGCCGCCCGAGCAGCCGATGTCGGCGGAGCGCGTGCGCTGGGAGCACATCCAGCGCGTGTTCGAGCAATGCGACAGAAATGTCTCGGAGACCGCGCGCCGGCTCAACATGCACCGGCGCACGTTGCAGCGAATCCTGGGCAAGCGCGCGCCGCGCTGAGAGCGCAGTTACATCTCATAGAACAGGTAGCGAATGCCGATGATCATCCCGATCCCGGCGAGAACGATGACGCCGAAAAGCAGCGTCAAGGCCACCGGTCCCGGCCCCGATTTTCGCGGCAACCGAGGCCGGCCGGCGGCGCTTTCCTTGAATTCGCGGTTGCCCGCGGCCCGGCGCGCTTCCCGCACCTCGCGCCGCGTTGTCTTTTGCCGCTCCATCGTGTCGGCGTTCGCCGCCTCGGTCTTGCTGGCGCGGAACACGGTCTTCGACGTGATTTTCCCGGAGTCCGCGTCGAACCGCTCCTCGACCACGCGGATGGCGGAATACCGCCCGCCCGCGTGCACGCGCTGCGCCTCATACACGGCGATCTGGCGATCGTCGTAAACCGAATCGATCTTCCAGACGCCGCCCGTATATGTATGAAGTTCGAAGCTGACGTTTCCCGACACTGCCCTGCCCGTACTGAGCCGGCGGATTTCTCTCCGGCCTCTCGCTTTTTAACTCGTTGTCTTACTTGCCGTTTTGTCCGGCCGTTAGCCTTCCGTGACCTCGCGGCAGTTCGCCGCGCCCAAAAGCCGGTCGATGTCCATGCCGTTGTCGGAGAGCGGAAGGATGATGCTGCGATACAGAATCTTGATGCCGCGCCGGTCCACGAATTCGCCGCCGAAAGTAATGGGAACTTTTTTTACCAGTACTTGGCCGTAGTACGAAAGGCCTTTCGAAATCAGCGTATCGGCCGGTGCTTGCGAAAGCCGTTGCCCCGCGAGATCCACGCCGGCGCATTCGGCAAGCGCCGTACCGACATAGGAAATTTCGGGGTCGGTTTCCTTGCCTGCCACGTCGAGCATGACGCAATGCGGCCACATGTCGGCAATGACCCTGGCATCGATCGCCGATTCGGAGGGAAATTTCTCGACGTCGCCAAGGCCGCGCCAATACTTGAGCAACCGCAACACCAGTCGGCGTTCCATGGGGTTGGATTCTTCCGTCATCGCATCCGTCATCGCGTCCTTCTGCCTTGCCGGGTCGGAGACCGGCCGCGGATTCCAAGCCCTCCAGAATATCCGATTTCGTTTAATGGGCGGTTAAGGCTGCTGCAAGAAAAACAGATCCGATGAAATCGTGCCGGCATCCCGGTTGCAACGTCGATTACGGACTCGCGCCCAAGTAACGCAGTGCGATGATGAGGGCAATGCCGGCGCAAACGATCGCGGCGAATTTGAGCGAGAGGCCGACGACCCCCGGCTTCTTCCGTGCGCGCGGCGCCGTGCTCTGGGGCGTTCCGGCAGCCGCCGCCTCGGGCGCCGCCGGGGCGGCCGATGCCGGTTTCTCCGGCGCCTTGGCCTGATTCTTGTTGCGTATGAAGACGGTGCGGAACTTCTGTTCCGCGGAATTCTGGTCAAACGCCTCCTCGACGACGCGGACCTTCGAGACCTGCGGATTCATCATGATGCTTTCCGCTTGATGCACCGCCAGCTCCTTGCTGTCGGTGATGGTCTCGATCCGCCAATCACCGTTGCGGAACGACTGAACCTCGAAGGCGGTGATCGCGCTCATGACGGCCGCAGCGCCTTCGCCGGGATGCGGGCGCGTGTTTCCCGTCGTCCGAAAATGGCAGGTGTGTCGCGGCGCGATGGAGGCGGCAATCGCCCCATGGCGGTCCTTCCCGGCAGATGGTTCTTCACGTCACGCGAATTCTCGGAAAATCTTGCGGGTTCACGGTTAACATTCCGTCAAGAAATGAGCTTCTTGGCTGCTTCCGTCCGGTCCCCGGGCGAATCAAGGAATAATTAACAAAATCAATATAATATCCGTGTCCCCGTGGCGGCCGTCCGGCGGCCGGAAGAGGGTTCCAGGGGCGGCCCCCCGTCGTGGCGGGGGTGTGGCCGATGTGTTAGAACATGGGCCGCCCGCGGGCGAACCGCGGGCCACGTCTTGCGGTTGGGAATCACGCCGCCGGTCATCCGGGAGAACGCCGTGGCAGAGTCGGGCGCAGCGCCAACGGGCTTAGGCAAGCCGCCGCGCCGGGCGGGGATTACGTTCGGACTCGTGGCGCTCGGGATCGTCGTCGCGGCGGTCATCGGCGTCATCCTCGTATTCTATTTTGTCGGTATCGAACGCGATCGCGATCTGCGGGCGTGGCAGGACCGCCTCGGCATCGTCGCCGATTCGCGCGTTGCGGCCGTCAACAACTGGGTCGAGCAGCAGTACGCCAATCTCAACGCGCTGGCGCAGAATGCCTCGCTGCAAATCTACATGACCGAACTGTCTCTTTCAGCGGGCGACAAGACCAAGGTGACGGAAGCCGCGGCGCAGGCCGGTTATTTGCGCAACCTTCTCGTCGCGAAGGCGGAACAGTATGGCTTCACCGGCCCGCCCGTCGGTCCCGAGGTGAACGCCAATGTGAAGCGCCCGGGTATCGCCGGCATCGCGTTGGTGGATACCGACAACAAGATCGTCGTCGCCACGCCTCAAATGCCGCCGCTCGAAGGCGCACTGCGTGATTTTCTTGCCGCCATACCGCGCGGATCGCGGGGCGCGACCAGTCTTTATCTCAATCCCAGCGGCAATCCGAGCATGGGCTTCGCCGTTCCCATCTTCGTCGTGCAAAGCGAAGGCAACGCGTCACAGCAGATCGGCACCGTGATCGGCGTCAAGGAAGTCGGCTCGGAATTATTTCCGTTGCTGAAACAGCCGGGCGAAACGGAAAAAACCGCGGAGACGTATCTGGTAGAATCGAATGGCAGCGTAATCCAGTATCTCTCGCCGCTCATGGACGGCACGCCGGCGCTGAGGCGCAAGCTCGCGTTCAGCACTCCCGAGCTCGATGCGGCGTTCGCGGCTTCCAAGCCCGGCGACTATGCAATCAAGATCGACTACCGGGGCGAAAAGGTTTTGGTGACGGGCCGAAGAGTCGCGCTCATGCCGTGGACTCTGATTCACAAGGTGGACCGCAAGGAAGCGCTCGCCGACAGCGACGCGCGAAGCGTTCGGTTGCTCACGGTATTCCTGCTGGCGATCGCGGGGGTGAGTGCGGCTTTACTCGCCGTGTGGTGGCACGGAAGCTCGCGGCGCGCGCGGGACGCCGCGTCTCAATACCACACGCTGGCTAACCGGTATGAAAAACAGAGCCGGTTCCTGCAGCTCGTAACCGACAGCCAGCCCAACGCGATCTTCATCGTGGATGAAGAAACCGGCAAGCTGCGCTTCGCCAATCGCGCCGTGGCCGAGCGCTCCGGCGTCACGGCCGCCGATCTGATCGGCAAGACCATGGCCGCGGTGTTCGGGCCGGGCGAGGCCAAGCGATACCAGCGCCACAATGAACGCGCCGCCGAAACGAACGCGCCGTTCGCGGCGGTCGATCGCGTGGTGATCGGCGAAGAGCCGCACGTCCTCCAGGCAGAGCACATTCCGCTCGCCAAGACCGAATCCGAGGAGGGCGGCATCCTGGTCGTCGAACGCGACATCACCGCCGCCGTCACCGAGCGCGAGCGGCGCGAGCGCGTGCTGCGCCAGCTGGTTCGCACCCTCGTCGCCGTGGTCGACCGCCGCGACCCGTTCGCCGCGAATCATTCGATGCGGGTGGGCGCGGTTTCACGCGCCATCGCCGAGGAAATGGGGCTCGATCCGGTCACCGTCGATACCGCCGAGATCGTTGGCAGCCTGATGAACTTCGGGAAGATTCTGGTTCCGGAGGGCGTCCTGACACGGGCCGGGTCGCTGTCCGAAGACGAGATGCGCCGGGTGCGGGATTCGCTGCAGACGACGGCGGATCTCCTGGCGGGAATCGAGTTCGATGGCCCCGTCGTGGAGGCCCTGCGCCAGCTTCAGGAGCGTTGGGACGGCTCGGGCGGCCCCAAGGGATTGAAGGGCGAAGAGATCGTGCTTGCCGCCCGCATCGTCGCGGTCGCCAACGCATTCGTCGCCATGGTGAGCCCGCGCGCCTACCGCCCCGGCGTGGGCTTCGATCAGGCGACCGAGACCTTGCTGACGCAGGCGGGCAAGGTCTTCGACCGGCGGGTGGTGTCGGCGCTGGTCAATTATCTCGACAATCGCGGCGGGCGGCAGCGCTGGGGCGATTTTGCCCGAGGTCCCAGCGCGTCAACGGACTGAAGCAGAATCAGGACGCGGAAAGGCCGCCGATGGCGCTCAACATTCAACTCAACAACGGCGTGATTCTCGGATTCCCGACGCCGCTGCTGCGCCAAGAGGTCAAGGGCGCGGAGCGGATCAACACGGCGCTGCGTGCCGCGATTCTGAAACGCGCGAAATCCGAGCCCTCGGTGGCGCGCCATAACGTCGGCGGCTGGCGCTCGGGCGACGACCTGCTCACCTCGCCGCTGAAGGAAGTCGGCGTGATCAAGGCGGCGATCAACAAGGCCATCGCCCAGCTCACCCAACTCACCATGGGCGTGAGCGGCAAGACGGTGCGCGGCGAGGTGAACGCGAGCGCGTGGGCGACGGTGTGCCGTCCGGGCGATTACGTGAAGCCGCACATCCACCCGCTCTCGACTTGGTCGGGCGTCTATTTCGTCAGCGGCGACGACCAAGTCGAAGGCCATCCGGACAGCGGCATCTTGGAGTTTCTCGACCCGCGATCCGCGACCGATTTGCTGCAAACGCCCGGCAATCCCTTCGGCGCATCGTTCAAGGTGAAGCCGACACCGGGCGTGCTCGTCGTCCATCCGAGCTGGCTCGTGCATTTCGTCAATCCGTATCAGGGTTCAGGCGAACGCATCACGATCGGCTTCAACGCCTTCATCAAAAGCGTCGCCCTGACCGAGCGGAACGCCGACGACTCCTGATCCTCCCGCGGCTTAGCGGTTGTTTGGGCTGCGAATCTGGCGTTAAATACCGCCGGCATTCGGCCGCGTCCAATGGGGCGCGCCGGGAGCACGGTCGGGGGAGTTTTTCGACCCAGCGCCAAGCCGTGAAGGGGGCAATCGGCCCACGCCGAACGCCACCGGCGCCAAGCGCCGCGGGGCCGGGCCGAAATCAGGGAGGGATGTTCGCGATGACACGCCACGATCGGGTCCACGCTCCGCGGCCGAGCGGCGGTCTTGCCGCGGCATGGCTGGCCGCTGCGGCGGCGGCGGGGATACTGGCTGCTTGCGAAAGCGCGCCGACACAGCCGCTCGGCACCGTCGGTCACATTCAAGGCTACGTCGGCGACATCGCGGCCGACGAGCCGCAGGCGGTCGAGGTCGCGCGCCAGGTTCTCTCGGCGGGCGGATCCGCGGCCGACGCGGCGGTCGCCCTCGACTTCACGCTCGCGGTGACGCTTCCCTCGCGCGCGAGCCTGGGCAGCGGCGGCGTTTGCCTCGTTTACGACAATCCGACGCAGAAAATCGAGACGCTCAGTTTCGTGCCCAAAGCCTCGGCCGAGGGCGCGGGACAAAGCGCCGCCCCCGTCGCCATTCCCGGCAATCCGCGCGCGATGTTCGCGCTGCAATCGAAATACGGCCATCTCTTGTGGGAGCAGCTTCTGGCGCCCGCCGAAAATCTGGCGCGGACCGGCACGCCGGTCTCGAAGTCGTTGGGCCGCGACCTGACGCTGGCAAGCGGTCTGCTCGCCAAGGATCCCGAGGCGATGCGCGTTTTCGGGCGCAAGGGCGCGGGCGTGCTGAATGAAGGCGATAAACTGGTCCAAGCCGATCTCGGCGTGCTGATCGCGAAATTGCGCAGCGCCGGTCCCGGCGATTTTTACGACGGCATGCTGGCGCCGGCGGTGGCGCGCCGATTCAGCGAGGCCGGCCAATCGACCGGCAGCTCGATCTCCGCCGGCGACCTGCGCGAGTACCAGCCGGATTGGGAAGAGGCCATCGCGGTTCCCTTCGGCGACGACACGCTCCATTTCGCCCCGCCGCCCGCGGCGGCGGGCGCCGTCGCGGCCGAGATCTGGCTGATGCTCACGGAGGACGACCGCTACAAAAGCGCGAAAGACGCGGACCGCGATCATCTTTTCGCCGAGGCCTCGATGCGGGCGTTCGCCGACCGCGCGGGCTGGCTCGAGCCGAGCGGCGAAAGTAATGTCGCCGCCAATGACATCGCGACGCCCGCCCGCGCCAAGGAGCTCATGAGTTCCTTTTCGGCTTCCGATCACACGCCCGCCAACACGCTCAAGCCCGAACCCGTGCCCATGCCGGAAAATCCCGCCGCCACGTCCTTCGTCGTCGTCGACCGCGAAGGCTCGGCGGTCGCCTGCGCGCTCACCATGAACAATTTGTTCGGGCTGGGCCGGATGGCGCGGGGCACCGGGATCGTCGCCGCCGCGGCCCCGGTCAAGGGCAGCGGCGTCACCGCGCTGGCGCCGATGCTGGTCGTCAATCATGACAAGGGGCAGGTCAAATTCGCGGCCGGCGCGTCGGGCGGCGCCGCGGCGCCGGCGGCGCTCATGACGGTGGCGCTCGAGGCGCTGGCGGACGACCGGCCGCTCGCCGAGGCGATGGCGGCCAAGCGCGTGCTCGATACCGGCGCGCCCGACGTGCTCGTTTACGAGAAGGGTCTTGCGGGCGAGACGGTCAGCGCGCTGACCGCAAAAAAATACAAGGTCTTCGAGATCGAAAGTCTCGGGCTGGTGAACGCCGTCTCCTGTCCGGGCGGGGTGCCCAGGGATCCCAAGTCGTGCGTGGCGGCAACCGACCCGCGCGGAACCGGCGCCGCCTACGACACGGAAAAATAAGGCCCGATGAGATCGGCGCGCGCGGCCTAGCGCTCGCGCATCGCCCGCTGACGGGCCTTCAGGATCGGCTTCAACAGATAATCGAGCACCGTCTTCTTGCCGGTCAGGATGTCGGTTTGCACCGTCATGCCCGACATGATGGGCAGCGGGTGCTCCTCGGTGCCCAGGAAATTGCGCTTGGTGCGGAGCCGGATGCGATAGAACTTCTCGGCGCCCTTTCCGGGCGTTTCGTCGGTGATCGTGTCGGCGCTGATATCCTCGAGCGTCGCCGGCAGCCCGCCGTAGATGGAATAATCATAGGCCGTGACCTTGACGGTCGCGTCCAGGCCGGGGCGCAGGAACGCGACGTCCGAGGGGCGGATTTTCGCCTCGATAAGCAGCGTGTCCTCGATCGGCACGATTTCGACCAGGTCCTGGCCGGGGCGGATCACGCCGCCGATGGTGTTCACCAACAGCTGCTTCACCGTGCCGCGCACCGGCGAGCGCACGTCGGTGCGCGTCACCTTATCCTGCTGGGCCGAGACGTTCGCCTGGATGACCGACAAAGTCGCCCGGGCGTCGTTGAGTTCCTTCAAAGTGTCGGAGCGGAAACGCTGGACGCGTTCGCTGATGCGCCGGCTCGCTTCGGCCAGCGCCGACTTGACGCGCGGGATCGAGAGCTCGGTTGCCTGGGCGTCGCCCTTGAGGTCGTTGACCTGACGTTTCAATCGCAGCAGGTCGATCTGCGGAGCCACGCCCTTCTCCACCATGGGCGCGGTCATTTCCAATTCTTGTTCCGCGAATTGAAGCGAGCCCTGCAGCTTGTCGAACCGCCCCTGGAGCTCCACCAGCTCCTGGCGGCGCTGGTCTTCCTGGCGGCGCAGGATATCGAGTTCGGCGTCGAGCCCGGCTTTGCGCGACTGGAACAGCTCTTGTTCGCGCTTGGCGATTTCGGGCGCCTCCGCCGAAACCTCTTTGGGGAACGGGATCAAGTCCTTGCCCGTCGTCTCGGCCTCCAGGCGCGCGGTGAGGCCGGAGAGCGCGAGCCACCGCGCGCGGCTTTCCTTGAGGTCGGAGGCGGCGACCACGTTGTCGATCTTGAGCATAACCTGCCCCTTCTCGACGAGCTGGCCCTCGTGGATGTTGATCGCGGCGACGATGCCGCCTTCCAGGTTCTGCACCACCTGCACCTGGCCCGACGGAATAACGCTGCCTTCGCCGCGCGTCACCTCCTCGAGTTCGGCCGAACGCGCCCACAGGTAGAAGGTGACGAAGAAGACGACGATGACGATGAGCAGAATATGCGCAAACCGGTGCGCGCCGCGTTTGGTGGCGCCGTGCACCTCCGGCATGAAATCGGCGTCTTCCCAAATTCTGGGGTTGACCACGTCGTCCTCCCTTGAGCGTCGCTTGCGCTTGAAGCTCGCGCGCGATTGTTAGACTGCGGTCCGGATCTTGCCCGAGCTCAGGGCCTGCAGGACTTTGTCCTTGTCGCCGTCGGCCACCACCTTGCCCGAGTCCACCACGACAAGTCGGTCGACCAGCGTGAGCAGGCTCGCGCGATGGGTAATGAGCACCAGCGTCTTGCCCGGCAACACCTCCTTGAGGCGCTGTTTGAACAACTCTTCCGAACGGTTGTCCATCGAGCTCGTCGGTTCGTCCAAAATGATGATCGGCGGGTCGATGACCAGCGCGCGCGCGATCGCGATCGTCTGCCGTTGTCCGCCCGATAGCGTCATGCCGCGCTCGCCCACCGGCAGGTCGAAGCCGAGCGGGCTGTGGCGAATGAAGTCCTCGACCCCCGCGATCCGCGCCGCCTTCAGAATCGCCGCGTCATCGACATAGGGCGCGCCCAGCGCGATGTTGTCGCGCACCGAGCCGAAGAAAAGATACACGTCCTGCGGCACGCAACCGACGCTGCGGCGCAAATCCGCAGGATCGATCTGCCGCAAATCGGTGCCGTCGATCATCACGGCGCCGTCGGTCGGCTCGTAAATGCCGATCATGAGCCGCTCGATCGTGCTCTTGCCGCAGCCGATGCGGCCGATGATGCCGACCCGTTCGCCCGGATTGATGCGGAACGAGACCTTGTCCAGCGCCTTGGTTTCCTGACCGGGGTAGCGGAACACGACATCCTTGAATTCGATGCCGCCCTCGAAGGTCGGACGATGGAGGAACGCCTTGCCGACGGGCCGCTCGACGGGCGTTTTCATGATCTTGTCGAGGGCGGACAGCGACGCCATGGATTGGTGATAGCGGGTGAGCAGCCCCGCGATCTGCGCCAGCGGCGCCATGGACCGGCCCGAGAGGATGGTGCAGGCCACCAATGCGCCCACGGTCATCTCGCCTTGCGAAATCTGATAGACGCCGAGAATGACGACGCCGACGGTGACCAGATTCGCGGACAGCAGCGTGAAATTGACGCCGACCGCGGAAAGCAGGCGCGCCCGCATGCTCGATTTGGCCGTCAGCCCGACGAAGCGCTCCCAATTGCGTTGAAGCCGGCTTTCCGCGCGCGTGCTCTTGACGGTTTCGATGCCGCCGATCGCTTCGACGAGAAGCGCATGCTTCTGCGACGCCTCGCGGAAGGTCTGGCGTACCGCCGTGTTGAGCGGCATCTGCAACACGAGACCGATCGCGATCACGATCGGCACGGCGACGAGCGGAACGATGGCCACCGGCCCGCCGACGTAAAGAATGATGGTGATAAAGAGGAACACGAACGGCAAGTCGATGAGGGTCACCATCGTCGCCGAGGTGAAGAAGTCGCGCAGCGTCTCGAATTCGCGCAACTGGCTTGCGAGCGCGCCCGAGGAGGATGGCAGGCTGTCCATGCGCATGCCCAGCACTTGCTCGAAGATGCGGCTCGAAATCACGACGTCGGCCTTCTTGCCGGCGACGTCGACGAAATAGCCGCGTAGCGTGCGCAACGTGAAATCGAAGCCAAAGACGGTGACGGCGCCCAACGCCAGCACCCACAGCGTCTCGGTCGCGTTGTTCGGAACCACGCGGTCGTAAACGTTCATGATGAAGAGCGGGCTCGCGAGCGCGAACAGGTTCACGAGGAAGGCGGCGAACACCACTTCGCTGTAAATCCGCCACGAGGTCGCAATGGTGCCCCAGAACCAGGCACGCGCGCGGGGCTTGGCGAGCGAATCCGTGCGCGCATCGAATCGGTATTGGGGCCGTGCGAAAATCGCGATGCCCGTGTAGATCTTTGCCAGGTCGTCGATCGAAACGCGGCTGACGCCTGCCCCGGTCTCGGGGAACACGACCTCGGCCTTGTCCTTGCCCGTGAATTTGACGAGGAGACAGGCCCTGCGGTCCTCGATCAGCAGCACGCACGGAAGCGTCAGCGGCGAGATGTCGCGCAAACTGCGCTTCACCGTGCGCGCGGAAAGCGCCGCGCGCTCGGCGGCGCGAATGAAGAGATCGGGCGTCAGGACATTGTCGGACAGCGGCAGGCCGGCCTTGAGCGCCTCGGCCGACATCGGATGACCGTGAATGGCGGTGAGCATCGCCAGGCAGTCGAGTAACGGATCGTCGCGCGAGACCGAGACCCCGGGCTCTTTCGCTTCGGCGGCATCCTCCGCCTTTGCTTCGCCGGAAACGACCACGAGTTTCGGTTCGTCGCGGGGGTCCGCGCCTGCCGCGGCCGCACGCTCGCGGGTTGCGGCCGCCCCGACGCTCGCCGCGCGCAAGGCTTCGGCCCTTGCGTCCGTCGTCTCGGCGGTCGCGTCGCGGTTCTTCGCCGCGGCCTTGGAGCCTGATTTCTGGGCCGGTCTTTCGCTCATGGCGTTTCCATTATTGCCGCTATCCATTGACGTTGCGTTTCCACCCCCTCGAAACAAAACAGGTTTGCGCGCTTCGCCCGGGACACAAGCCCTTCGCGGCGCCCCGCATGGCAAATGCCAAGCCTGGCCGCAAATTCTTGCGTCCGCTTAGAAATCCGGCTGCCCGACCACGCCGCCCGGGTCTGGCCTGCGGCGGTGCGGACCGGACGAGTATAGACGATTTCGCCGCCGTCTTCGCTCTTTCCGAGCGCCACGGCGGCCCCGCATGCGCGCCAGAGTCGCGGCGAAACCCTTCCTCCGTTGTCCGGGAGTGTCGTAACAAATATCATCGAAGCATTTCAAGACTAGGATAAAGAATTGGCAAAGCTTTCGCCGGGCTATTGCCAGCCGAGCCCGACGTAATTCTTGACTCACACCTTGGGTCGCCCTCGCGGTCCGCGCCAAGCGGTCCGGGTTCCCTCAAGATGCGGCGAACCCCGTGCGCGCCAGTCTAGGCAGCATAAGTTAATGAATATTTACATGTTTTCTCGATGTTTCCGGGCGGGCTTACAGCACTTTGCAGCGGCGAGCAACCGGAAGTAGCGCGGCTTGCCGCGTCCGCTACCCGGCGCGCCCGGGCGGCCCATGCGGCGACCCGAATTTGATGCCGGTTGAATATGGTTTTGATGACCCGGGGGCCTCGTTAAGAATCGGTTTTCAAGACCGGTTCCGACCGCTTTAATAACCCGAATCAAACTGGTAGAAATGGCCGGGTGAGGCCTGAAAAAGCGAGGGAATTAATATATATGGCATTTGACTGTGTCAGGGAGATCGTTTAAAAACCAAGGATACATATCAAGGTCGCGGAACTGCGCCGCGACGACGTTTTTCTGTCAGGGGCTAGGGGAAAATGAAAAAGGGCAAGGGCAAGAGTGACGTGAAGTCCCTCCGCTTGGGTACGTCCGGCCGATGGGGGCTTGGAGCGGCGTTGTTGGTGGCGGCATTCGCCATCTCGGGCGCGGGGGCAGCCAAGGCTGCGTCGCTTGAAGACGCGGTCAAACAGGCCGTCACCACCAATCCGGACATCGGGGTGGTGGCGAAAGACCGCTTGGCGGTGGATCAAGAGTTGAAGCAGGCGAAGGCGCTTTATTATCCCTCTGTGGATGGTCGCGTCGCCGCCGGCTATGATTGGACGCTCCAAAAGGCGGGGGCTCTTCCGGGCACCGCGGGCCGTCTGTTCCGTAACGAAAATTCGATTACTCTCACCCAGCTCCTGTTCGATGGTTTTGCCGCGGCCTCCGAAGTGCAGCGCCAGAAATCGCGCGTCGATTCGGCCGCGCTGCGCGTGATCGCGACCTCGGAAGCGGTCGGTCTCGACGCCGTCCAGGCTTATCTCGACGTGTTGCGTCAGCAGGATTTGCTGCAACTCGCCGAGGACAACCAGAAAACTCACGAACGCTACCTCGAGGACATGAAGTCGCGTCTGCGCGGCGGAACCGGCAGCATGGCCGACGTCCGCCAAGCCGAGTCGCGCTTGGCCCGCGCCATCGCAACGGTGGCCGAGACCAAAGGCAAGCTCGAGGATACGCAGACCTCCTACATCAAGACGGTCGGCGAGGCGCCGGATAATCTGGTGAAGCCGGCCAACGTCGATAATCTCCTGCCGGCGACGGTCGACATGGCGGTGGCCATGGCGATCGAATCGAGCCCGCCGATCGCGGTCGCAAACTCCGACATCGGCACCGCTCAAGCGGAGTTGCGCGCGAGCCGGTCCGACTTCTATCCGAAGATCGACCTCGAGCTTTCCGAGCAGTGGAACCGCAATATCAGCGCGGTTAAGGGCACCAACCGCGAAGAGATGGCCTTGGTCGTGATGAAGTGGAACATCTTCCGCGGCGGCGAAACCGTGGCGAAGAACGAAGAGTTCGTTCAGCGTCTTGCCGAATCGCGCGAAGTTCTCGGTCAGGCCGAGCGGAAGGCGGAAGAGGAAGCAAGGCTGTCATGGACCGCGCTGCAGAGCGCCCAGGACCGCGTGCTCGCCCTCGATACCCAGGTTCGGGCCAATGAGAAGGTCCGCGACGCCTATACGCAGCAGTTCAACCTTGGCCAGCGCTCGCTCCTCGACGTGTTGGACTCGGAAAACGAACTGTTCGTGTCGCGCGGCGATCTCGTGACCGCCCAGTTCGTGGAGCTCTTCGCGGGTTACCGGATGCTGGCGGTTGAAGGCCAGCTCCTGAAGACGCTCGGTGTCAGCCATCCGAAGGAAGGCACGACCCACGACATGATGGCCGGATCCGGTAGCGGTCAGGAAGAGGCCACCGCATCCGTCGAAGAGGCCCAGCCTGCCGCCGCCACGGCGGAAGGCGCAGCCACAGAGGCGACACCGGCGGTCAGCGTTGACGAGAACGCGATCGAAGGACAGCCCGCGGCGACAGAGGCAAAGCCTGCGGCGGAAGGCCAACCGGCCGCCGAAGGTCAGCCCGCCGCGGAAGAAGCGGCGCCAGCGGCCGACAAGCAGGCGGCTCAGGCCCCGAGCGAAGGCTTCAAGGATGCGTCCGGCCAGGTTTCGGACGACTCCGTGATGTCGCTCAACTTCAATCCGGTGTGGAGCGTCGAATAACGCCCCGCGCTGCATAGCACGACGAACGGGCGGCTTTCGGGCCGCCCGTTTCGTTTCGGCCTCCCGGTATTTTCGGGGCGTCGGCCC
Source organism: Alphaproteobacteria bacterium (assembly GCA_035292745.1). GTDB lineage: Bacteria > Pseudomonadota > Alphaproteobacteria > DATDPM01 > DATDPM01 > DATDPM01. The sequence goes on from DATDPM010000011.1 coordinate 25,791, forward strand.
CAGGGTCGGCCCCGAGAGAAGCCAAGCCGGTCCCGGCGGTGTGCCGGGCGGCAACGGCGTATGATGCCCGTGGGTTTGGGGGCCGCTTGCCGGGAACCAGGACGGCGTCCTTGTCTCTCGTTTTCTCAAGCGGTGGTAGAGGAATGCCGAGGATACACAAAAAAGTCACGGCAAATCTCTTTGATTTTTTTAGAGTTTGTTTATACTTATGGTACTAGGGTTGGTTACGTCCCAATGAAAGTCCCGGTCGGGGCGGCAAATGCGGGCGGAATCAAAGACGTAACGGCGGCTTGGTCATGAGCGAAAAAGGCACGATTGCGAATCCGATCATCGGAACGTTGCACGACGTCCCGACGGACGATCTCAGCGGCTTCGTGGCGCTGCCCGCGTCGAGCGATGCCGCGGCCTCGCTCGCGGATGTCGTGGCTCAGGGCGTGGGCGGCGAAGCCCTAACCTTCGATTCGGCCGATGTCGAAGATCAGATGGTCCTTGCGCTCAACGATCTTCTTCCCGATTCGCGCGGTGAGGTCGTCCTTTTCAATGAGGCCGGTCCGCTCTCCGTCAACATCATGACCGATAGCCGCGTGACCGAAACCGGCACCGCCGATCATTACGTGACGACGGCGGGCGTGGATGTCACCGGATATTACTTCTGCACCTTCGAGGCGGGCCTCACCATTTATTACCCGCCCGAGATCGACCTTCTGGTCACGGCGGATCACGCCTAGGATCGCGGCGCCTTAGGGCGCCATCTCTCGCATTTTTCCCGTTCTATCCGCGCGCTCCCGCGCGGCTTTCGCCGTGCGCTCAGCGCGTGGCGCCGTGATCCAGCATGATGAGGCAGGAGAAATCGTCCGGTCCCTTGATGGCCGTCGCGCAAAGAAAGGCCTTGGCCACCACGACGCGGCCGGGCGCGACATAAGCAAGCTTGGCGGGAACGGCGGATGTGAATCCTTGGCCGAAGCGCGCCCACAGCTCGTCGAGTCGGAAGTGGCCCCGGATCTGGAAGAAATGTTCGACCGGCTTGCCGATAAGGGCCTGATGATCGGCGCCAAGCCAGCGGGCAAAGGGTTCGTTGACCATGCGAATCGTGCGGTCATAGGCGAGCACGACACTGGGCGCCGGGCACGCGCCGACAATGGCGGCAAGATCGGTGGTTCCCGTCGCCAGCGACGCCTTATGCAGTTCCTCCTGCGCCGCACCCAGCCGGGCCCGTGCCTCGGTTAGGCAGTAAAGCCTGAGCGCCGCCGAAAAGCCGATTTCATTGGGATGGTCCGCCGCCAGGCGCCCGACCAGTTGGTTGAGCCTAAGCCCATGGCTGCGGGCGGTTTCCTCGAGGAACGTCCAGAATCCCTGTTCCAGCTTGATCGAGTAACGCCGGCCGGAAAGCTGAACGATCCGGTGCTTGACCACGGCAGAGCCGCGAAGGCTCTCCTCGACATTAGACAAGTCTGGCACGGCACACACCCGAATGTGTCGAAGTCGCCTATCATTCTGTTCCAGCGGGAGGTTCCTGGGCAATACTTATGACCCATGCGACAGCGGGATCGCCCAAGATTCCGATCCGAACCCGTCCTGCATGGCCCCTCGGCCCGCGCCAGGGAACGCCGCACGGGACGAGCATTCCGGGCCCGTGGACCAGCATGCGCTCTCGGTCCCAGCCCGCGATCGCGCTTGAATTCGTTAACGAAATGACAGCATTCTTATGCCACCTTTGGAGCCGTGGCGCCGGCGCGCGCGGCGGCATCCATCGCGAGGAATCCATGGCCAAAAACAAAGCGAAAAACAAAGATCGCAACGGCGATTCACCGACGCGCTTGCGGGCCGAGACCGGGCCGCGGGCGGCCGGAGCGACACCTTCGCGGGCCGAAAGCGGGCCGGCGCCTGCTACTACCGCCGGCAGGACGGTGATCCAGGGGCAAATTCCCCTGTTCTACGAGCGGCCGCGTCCGCTGCACCTCACCGAACACGCCGATCTCGCGCTGAAATCGCCGCTCAACTTCGCGTTCGCCGCCACCACGGTGGCCGTGCCGGTTCTGCTGGGCGAATTCCTGGTCGCGTCCCGGGACTATCCGATCGTGTTCGGCCCGGGGGAGACGCCGGTTCCGGTCGCTTTCATGGGGGTCAGCAAAGGCGAGAACCTGTTCGTCGGTCGTGACGGAACCTGGCTCGCCGGAACCTACATTCCCGCCTATGTGCGGCGTTGCCCGTTCCTTCTTGTCGCGGCCGGCGAAACCAAGCGGCGGATTCTGTTTGTGGACGAGGCCTCGCCCAACGTCACGCGCGGCAAAGGCATCCCGCTCATCGCCGACGGCAAGCCGACCGAGGCGGCGCAAAACGCCATCAAGTTCTGCGACGCCTACGCCTTCGACCAGGAAAAGACGCGCGAGTTTTGCGAGGCCCTGGTCGCGCAGGATCTGCTGGAAACGCGGAACATCGCACTCGCCCTTCCGGGCGGCGGCAAGATCGTGCTCAAGGACATGCGTATGATCAGCCCGAGAAAATTCGAGGAAATGTCGGACAGCAAGTACCTCGAATGGCGCAAGCGCAAATGGCTTTTCCCCGCCTTCTGCCACTTCCAGTCGGGGCTCAGCTGGCAGCATTTGGCGGAGCGGGCTGGCGCGCAGCGGGCCAAGTCCTGATCTGCGGCCGCGTCTCGCGGCTTCCACAAAATCTTCGGGTTATGGCCACGCGGCGGGCGGCGATGCCCGCCGCGGCGCGGCCGGCTATTCGGTTTTGGGTTTAAGGCCCGCGAAGGTCACGAGGCCCATCTTGCCGAGCCAACCCAGGCTGCGCAGCACCAGGACCCGCTGGTGCGGCGGCATCCCTTTGAGCAACGAGCCGACCGGAAGCGGCCCTTCGGCGACGATGCGCGAGAGCATCGCCTTGATCTCCGGCCCGGGCGCCATGCGGCCGGCGGCGAATTGGTTCATTCGCGCCGACTGCATCCGGTCGAGCTCGGCTTCGCTGGCGCCGGGCAGCGCGGCGACCTCGATCTCGGGGCCGATCGCCAGGCTCGGGTAGCTCGCGAAGACCGCGAACGGATCCTCGCGCAGCGGATAGCCCGGGGCGTCGGCCGCCCGCGGCGCGATCTCCGCGTCCTTCTCGCGCCGCCGGGCGAGATCGTCCCACAGCGCCTGATAGGCGGCGACGATCACCCGCCAATCGTATTTTGTCCGGGCGCGCGTCCGCCCCGCCTCGCCCATGCGGCGGCGCAGCGCCGCGTCGCCGACAAGCGCGGTGAAGGCCGCGGCCGCGGCGCCCACGTCCACGCCGACGCACTGGCTGGTATGGCCGATGTAATGGTCGTAATCGTCGAGACCGCTCACCCAGCGATCGGCGAGTTCCGCGCCGGCCCCCGGCGGCGGCATGAAACTCGGGACCAGAATGCCCTCGGCACCGTCGCGCACGTTATCCCGGTATCCGTTCCAATCGCTCACGACCACCGGCAGGCCCGCCGCCATCGCCTCGACCGGCGTCAAACCGAAGGTTTCCTGGATGTTGTCGGACAGCGACGCGAAGATATCGGCGGCGAACCAGATGTACTTGCGGATTTCCGGATCGCGCCCATCCAGGAACACGGCCTTCACGCTGGGGCAAAAGACTTTCGCGCCGTGGACGAAGCCGTGCTTGATGGAATCGTTGGCGAACCATCCCGCCTGGATCAGGTGAATGCGCTTGCCGGTGCGCTTTGCCGCCTGCTCGAGGCCGAGGTACATGGGCAAGGGGTGGGCCTTGGCGTGATAGCTGAGCCGCCCCATGAACAGAACGGCGACATCGTCCTTGGCGATGGAGAGCCGCTTGCGCAGCTCGTTGCGCGCCTCGTCCGTCTTGGGGGAAGGGGCGAAATCGTCGCATTCGACGCCGAGCGGAATGACGGGAAGCTGGACAGGCGTCCGCGCGTTCCCGCCGAACTTCTCGTCGAGATAGGCGCCCCAGCGGGCATGAACGTGCTCGATGGTCGCCTTGACCGCCGTCGAAGTGCAGATGACCGCGTCCCACGGCTGGAAAGGCGCGACCAGCATGTTGCCGAGCCCGTCCATCACGCCTTCGCTGGCGGTGGTGTGCGTGATGCCGCACAGGCTGTGCGATCTGGCCGAACCGTGCCGGCGCTGCCAGGCGAGCTCGCCCAGAGTGGGGGCCGGGTAAAAAAGGCATCCGGCTTGCCGGAGACCCTCGCCGTCGCCGGGCGCGATCCACCGGCACGGCCGCGGTTTGCCGGCGAACGCCGCGACCCGGCTCTCGAAATGCGCGAACTCCTTCTCGGTCCTGGTGTAGCAGAGGAGCGCATCGGCCGCGGCATGGCGGGCGTAGCCGCGCAGGAACCCCTCGCCCGCGGCGTGCCGCCCCATCAATTTGGGGCGGGAGGTGTCGAAGGCCTCGACCGTATAGTGAAGCGCGGCGTTCATGACAATTCTGGGGAAAGCGGGCGATCCGGAAAAGCTTGACGATTATTTCGTTCCCGCCGGGTAAACGTCAATAAATCTTCAATCGTTGACCGGAATATTAGGAGCCTCCAATATCCGGGTTGCATCGGGCGGCTTGGGGCTGGCGCCCGCGGGCGCAGGGGAACCGGAATCGGCGCGACATGAAGATCGTTTTCATGCACCAAAACTTTCCCGGCCAGTACAAGCATCTGGCGCGGATGTTCGGCGCCGATGGCCGGAACGAGGTCTATTTTATCACCAAGCCCAAGGCGATCGACATTCCGGGCGTCAAGAAGCTCACCTATAAGCTGCACCGCGAGGCGCAGAAAACCACCCATCATTATATCACGCCGCTCGAAAGCGCGGTGCTGTTCGGCCAGGCGGCCGCGCGCGCGCTCGTCGGATTGAAAAAGACCGGATTCACGCCCGATGTCATCTGCGCCCATCCCGGCTGGGGCGAATCGCTCTATGTCAAAGACGTGTACCCGTCGGTGCCGCTGCTCAATTACTTCGAATTCTATTACCGGTCGAGCGGGTCGGACGTCGGCTTCGATCCCGAGATCGAAGTCTCGCTCAATGATAACTGCCGCATCCGCACCAAGAACACGAACAATCTGCTGAGCCTGGAGGGCTGCGATGCGGGCGTGAGCCCGACGCGCTGGCAGCGCAAGCAGTTCCCGAAGGAATTCCTTTACAAGATCTCCCTCATCCACGACGGCATCGACACCGAGGCCACCGCTCCCGACAAGGAAGCGCGGCTCGATCTGCCGAACGGCAAAGTGCTCACCCGCAATGACGAGGTCGTGACCTACGTCGCGCGCAACTTGGAACCCTATCGCGGCTTCCCCGTCTTCATGCGCGCGGTGGAAGAGATCTGCCGCCGCCGTCCCCACGCCCAGATCGTCATCGTCGGCGGCGACGGGGTCAGCTATGGGCGCCGGCTTCCCAAGGGCGAAACCTATCGCGCCAAGGCGCTGTCCGAGGTGAAGATCGACGCGGCCCGCGTCCATTTTCTCGGCTATATCCCCTATGAGCGATACCTCAAGGTCCTGAAGGTCTCCTCCGCCCATGTCTATCTCACCTATCCCTTCGTTCTGTCCTGGTCGATGCTGGAGGCGATGTCGGCGGGCTGCCTCATCGTCGGCTCGGACACGCCACCCGTGACCGAAGTGCTGGCGGAGGGCAAGAACGGGTTGCTGGTGGATTTTTTCTCGCCCAAGCAGATCGCCGATCGCGTGGACGAGGTGCTGGATCACAAGGACCGCTTCGCCATCCTCCGGCGGCATGCGCGGGAGACGATCCTGGAGCGCTACGAGCTCAATAACTGCTTGAAAAAACACGTAAAACTGATCAAGTCGCTGGCCGACGGCAAGCTGCCAACCATGGCCAAGACGATCAAGATTCCGGCTTAACGCTCACTCGGCGAGGCACAGCGCAAGCTGATCCCGCCAATCCGGCAGCGTCACCTCGAAAACGCGCGCGAGTTTTCCCGAATCGAGCGCCGAATAAGCGGGCCGCTTCGCCGGGCGCGGGAACTCGGCGGATGTGACGGCGCGCACGGGAATCTGCTTTCCGCCCGCCGCGACGATCGCTTGCGCAAATCCGTGCCAGCTCGTCTCGCCCGCCGCCGCCATGTGATACAGCCCGCCGCAGCCGGACAACGGATCGCCCGCGCCATTGCGCCAGCAGCGCCCGAGGACGGCCGCGGTTGCCTCGGCCACCATGCGCGCCCAGGTCGGCGCCCCGATCTGGTCGGAAACGACGCGAAGCTCGTCTTGTTCCATTGCCAGGCGCTGGACGGTGCGCAGGAAATTCCGCCGGCGCCGCGCGTAGATCCAGCTCGTGCGAAAAATCAGATGGGGCGCGTCTGATTTCGCGATCCTCTCGTCGCCCGCGAGCTTGCTGCGGCCGTAGGCATTGATGGGCGCGGGCCCATCGTCTTCGCGATAAGGCCGGGTTGCCGCTCCATCGAATACATAGTCGGTCGAATAGTGAACGAGCGGCACGCGCGTCCGCGCCGCCGCTTCCGCGAGAAGCCCGGGCGCTTCCCCGTTCACCGCCATCGCCAGATGCCGGCCTTCGTTTGCTTCCGCCCCGTCCACGTCGGTAAAGGCCGCGGCATTGACGATGAGCTTCGGCTTGAGCGAATTCACGATGCGCGCGATGGCTGTCTTGTCGCAAAGGTCGAGGTCGGCATGCGTCGGCGCGGCGATGGACCCCAGCGGCGCGAGGCTTCGGCGAAGCTCGAAGCCGATCTGTCCGCCTGCCCCCAGAAGGAGTATGGGCCCGCCCGTCATCTGGGTTTCTCGAAACGCGGCAAACGCGCGCGATCGATATCGGCAAGCCGCGGCGCGGTGGCATCCTTCTTCGACAGCACCGGCGCGGCTAGCGGCCATTCGATGCCGATGTCGGGGTCATTCCACATGACGGAAAGTTCGCTTCCCGGGTCATAGAGCGCGTCGCATTTATAGGCGACGCGCGCGGTCTGGGAGAGCACGCAAAAACCGTGGGCGAATCCCCGCGGGATATAAAGCTGCCGGCCGCTGTCCGCCGAAAGCCGCGCTCCCGTCCAGCGTCCGAAGCTGGGTGAACCCGCTCTCACATCGACGGCCACGTCGAAGATCTCGCCTTCCAAGGCGAACACCAGCTTGGCCTGGCCGTTCGGATTCTGGAAATGGAGGCCGCGCAGCACCCCCGCATGCGAGAACGAAACGTTATCCTGCACGAAAGGCCCGGGAATCCCGGCGGCGGCATATCCGTCGGCGCGGAAAGTCTCAAGGAAATATCCCCGGGCATCGCGGAATACCTCGGGCTCGATCAGCAGCAGGCCGGGAAGGCCGGTCGTCTCGACCTTCACGACGCTTCGCCCCTCGTCGCCGGCTCAGCCATGGCGCAGCACGTCGAGCAGGTACTGGCCGTAGCCCGAGGCCTTGAGCGGTTCCGCCAGGCGCCGCAGCTGCTCGGCGTCGATGAAGCCCATGCGCCAGGCAATCTCTTCCGGGCAGGCGATGCGCAGGCCCTGGCGCGCCTCGACCATGCCGATGAAGTTGGTGGCCTGAAGCAACGCCTCGTGGGTTCCCGTGTCCAGCCACGCGGAGCCGCGGCCCAGCAGCTCGACGTCGAGCGCGCCGCGCTCCAGATAAACGCGGTTGACGTCGGTGATCTCGAGCTCGCCGCGCGCCGAGGGCTTGAGACTTTTCGCGATTGCCGTCACCTCGCCGTCGTAGAAGTAAAGCCCGGTCACGGCGTAGTTCGATTTCGGCTGCTTCGGCTTTTCCTCGATGGAAATCGCCCGGCCCTTCGCGTCGAACGAAACCACGCCGTAACGCTCCGGGTCGCGCACGAAATAGGCGAAGATCGTGGCGCCGGCGACCTGCGCGGCGGCCTGCTGAAGCCGCTGCGCCAGCCCGTGGCCGAAGAAGATGTTGTCTCCGAGAACGAGGCATACCGCCTCGCCGTTGGTGAATTTCTCGGCAATCACGAAGGCATGGGCGATGCCTTCCGGCTTTTCCTGCACGCCGTAGGAAATCGACAGCCCCCATTGCGCGCCGTCGCCCAGAAGCGCGCGGAACAGAGGCTGGTCGTGCGGCGTCGTGATGACGAAAACGTCGCGAATGCCGGCCAGCATCAGCGTGGTGAGCGGATAATAAATCATCGGCTTGTCGAAGACCGGAAGCAGCTGCTTGCTCACCGCCTTGGTGATGGGATAGAGGCGCGTTCCCGATCCGGCCGCGAGGATGATCCCTTTGCGGCATTTTGCCGCCTGTTTCGCCGGCGCCGTCATCGGTTCCCCCTTGTTGCGATCCCCATCACTGCCGCCTGGCCGCTGCAAGGCCAAGCCGTGCATCCGAGCCCGAGCGCGCGATTTCCCGTTCGGCCCAATCGCGATTGCCGATGTACCAGGCAACCGTCTCGCGCAGCGCCGCGTCGAAACCGTGGCGCGGCTTCCATTCGAGCTCGCGGGCGATCTTCGCGGCGTCGATCGCGTAGCGCAGGTCATGGCCCGGCCGGTCGGCGACGAAGGTGATGAGATGCGCATGCGGCACATGCGGCGAATCGGGAACCATGTCGTCCAAGAGCGCGCAGATCGCCCGCACCACGTCGATATTGGTCCGCTCGTTGTGTGCGCCGATGTTGTAGGTCTCTCCCGGCTTGCCTTCGGCGAGCACGAGGCGCAACGCTTCCGCGTGGTCTTCGACGTAAAGCCAGTCGCGCACATTCGCGCCCTTCCCGTAGACGGGAAGCGGCTCGCCGCGTAGCGCCTTCAGGGTTACCAGCGGAATCAGCTTTTCGGGATGCTGATAGGGCCCGAAATTGTTCGAGCAGTTGGTGACAAGCACCGGCAATCCATAGGTGGCAAACCAGGCGCGGGCCAGATGATCGGCCGCCGCCTTGCTCGCGGAATAGGGCGAGCTGGGTTGATAGGGCGTAGTCTCGGTGAAATGTCCCTGCGGGCCAAGGCTGCCGAAAACCTCGTCGGTCGAAACGTGATGGAAGCGGAAGCGCCCGCGCGCCGCCGCGTCCAACCCGTTCCAATGCTCGAGCGCGGCTTCGAGCATCACATAGGTGCCGATGATGTTGGTCTCGATGAAGGCGCTGGGGGCGTCGATCGAGCGATCGACGTGGGATTCGGCGGCCAGGTGCAGCACCGCATCCGGCCGGTGCCGGGCGAATGCCGCGCGCACCGCGGGCATGTCGCAAATATCAATCTTTTCAAAGTGATAGCGCGGGTCCCCCGCCGCTTGGGCCAAGGCCTCGGGGCTGCTCGCATAGGTCAGCTTGTCGAGATTGACGACCGCGTCCTGGCCCTCGCGGATGAGTTGCCGGACCACCGCCGAGCCGATGAACCCGGCTCCCCCCGTCACCAGAACCTTCACCGCGCCATCCTCTTTCCGCCATACGGCCGGTGTGCCGCAGATGTTCTAGAGTCCTTTGCCCTGCGGCGAAAGCCCAAATCATTGCGGCCCGGCATTCGCGCGGCCCCCGGGCCCGCGAGGGGGCGACATTCGCCCGTCCTCCCTCTATAATTTGCCGCCCATGATTCAAGCGTTGCAACACAAGACAACGCCCCACCGACGCCGCATCGCGGCCGGACTCGTGGCGGCGCTCGCGGTTCTCGCCGCGCCCATGGCCGCGCGCGCCGAAGGCGCCGCGCCGCGCCTCGAACTGCCGATCGATTGCGTGCCCGGCCAGTCCTGCTGGATCTCGAAATTCGTCGATCTCGACCCCGGGCCGGGTGTCCGCGACTACATGTGTTACGGGCGCGCCAACGACAAGCACAGCGGCATCGATATCGCGGTTCGCGATCTGCGCGCGATGGACGAGGGCGTTTCGGTTCTGGCCGCCGCGCCGGGAACGGTGTTGCGCACCCGCGACGGAGTGCAGGACATCAGCGCCCGCGACGTCAGCCCCGAGATGATCAGCCGCGGGGAATGCGGCAACGGCGTCATCGTCGATCATGGCGACGGCTGGAGCACGCAATACTGCCACATGCACCAGGGCTCGATTGCGGTCAAGCCGGGCGATCACGTCGTGACCGGACAGAAGCTGGGTTTGGTCGGCATGTCCGGCAGCAGCGAATATCCGCATCTCCACCTCACCGTTCGCCACGATAACGAAATCGTGGATGCTTTCGTCGGGCTCGAGGATCGGTCCCCGCCCACGGCCAAATGCGGCCTCGGCGCGGCCCCGCTGTGGAGCGATAAGGCGCTTGCCGAGCTCGCCTTTACGCCCGCCGCCATCGCCAATGTCGGCTTCGCGGCGGTCGAGCCGAAGCGGCCGGATGTCCCGCTCAAGGAGGCGGGGCTTAATTTCAGCGAGGATGACGTTCGCAAGGGCCGCTATCGGAGCACCGATTTTCCCGATACTGCGCCGGTCCTGGTCTTTTGGGGCGAAATCTTCGGAGTCGAGGCGGGCGACGTTCTCCACTGGCGGCTCGTGGCGCCGAACGGCAAGGTTGCAATCGACCACCAAAGCCAGATCGCGAAGCGTCAGGCCCGTCACTTCGAATATGTCGCCGTGAGGCGTCCTCGTCCGGGCTGGCCCGAGGGAACCTATCGCGGCGAGATCACGGTGACCCGGACCGGCAACGGGAAAACCCTGACGAGCGCGCGCGCCGTCGAGGCGCATATCGGCGGTTTCCCGGCCGAGCCATCCGGGAAATGACGCGCATGACGCCGCTTCGCCCGCTCCTGGGCGCAACCGGCGCGCTGCTCGCGCTGCTTCCGCTGAATGCGGCGGCCGTCACCTATATTCTCTACTACCACACCTTCGGCGATTGGGCGGTGGTGTGCTGGCGCGGCATGGTGGAGGGGGAGAAATCCTGCTTCATCGACGGCCCGCCGATCCAGTTCAACTCCGACCCCTTCACCAGCGAGGTCCGCATCGAGCCGGCGGGCGACGCGGTCCAGCTCACGGTCTCGGCGCGCAGCGGAACGCGCACCGGCGCCAAGGTGCGCCTGGTCGTGGACGGCAAAACCCTGCAGGAAGGCCACTCCGACCGCATCGATCACGTGAATTTCGCCGGAACGGACGCCGCCGCCCTGATCGAGGCGTTCCGAAACGGCAAGGTGCTCCTGGTCGAGCTTCCCGATCTCAAACGTAATCTGAAGCTTTCCCTCATCGGCTTCGACGACGCCTACACCGCCTTCGAGGAAAATCTCGATCGCTTCGCGCCGGCGGCACGGACGCCTGTTCCCGAACCCCCAACCACTTCCGGACAATGAGACTCGGCATCAACGGATTCGGACGGATCGGCCGCTGCATTGCCCGGCTCGCCTCGGCGAGCGCGGACATCGAGATCGCTGCCGTCAACGACCTTGCTTCCGACATCGCCAATCTCGCCTATCTCTATAACTACGACTCGACCTACGGTCGTTCGCCATTGCGGGCCGAGGCCGACCCCGCCCGCCGCGAGATCGCCATCGGCGGCACAACCATTACGTTCTTCAGCCGGGCTTCCGCGACGGACGTCCCGTGGGAGGACGCCGGTGTCGATATCCTTGTTGACGCAACCGGAATCGCGGCGAATGTCGTGGCGGATCGGGAATTGACCGCCGCAAGCCGGGTGAAGCGTGTCATCGTAACGCACTCTCCAGATTCCGGCGTGGATCGCTATCTCATCATGGGCGTCAACGATTCCGCATATGATGCGGAACATGATCGCGTCGTGTCCGCCAGCATTTGCGACGCAAACGCCATCGCCCATCCGTTGCAGGCGCTGGACGCGCATTACGGCATCGAGAGCGGCTTCGTCACAACTCTTCACCCGTGGCTCTCTTATCAGAATTTGGTGGATGCGCCCGCATCGTGGCAGTCGCGCCCCGGCCTTTATTGGGCCGATTTTTCGCTCGGGCGCATGAGCACGGGAACCCTCATCCCCAAGAACACGACGGCGGTTTCCGTGTTGCGGCCGGTTCTCCCGGATCTCGCCACAAAGCTCGCGGGGTTCTCTTACCGAACCCCGACCCATATCGTCTGCTCCGCCGACCTGACATTGCGGCTTTCTGCCGACACGACCGCGGACGAGCTTTTGGAATTCCTCTCACAAAATTTCCAGGGATCGCCCTACGTTGGAATCAACTTCGAATCTCTTGTCGGCACGGACTATCTGGGCGATCCGCACTCCGCCATCATCGATGCGCAATGGCTCAACGTGATCGGCGGTAGAATGATCAAGCTTGTACTGTGGTACGACAATGAATTTGGCTACAGCAATCGCGTGATCGACATCGCCAGAATGATGGCGCGCGGCCCGCATTGATTCGGCTTAGAGCGGAAGCCGCGCCCGCGCCGACTCCCAATCCTCGGAGTAGGTGATCTTGATGTTTTCCGAATCGCCGGGAACGAGACGGATGCGATATCCCGCGCGCGTCACCAGCCCGGTGGTGCTCTGCTCCTCCCACCCTTGTGCCTCGGCCTGCCGGTAAGCATCCAAAAGCCAGTCGCGGCGATAGGCCTGGGGCGTCTGCGTGAAGACGACGTTCTCGCGGGGAAGGGGCGCGATCATCTCTTCGCCCTCGGCGAGGCCGATCGCGTCGGCGCGGCTCGCGGGGAGAAAGACGCTGGCGGCGCCCGATTCACCCGCCGCGGCCAGCACGGTCTCGAACAACCGGGCTGCCGCGAAAGGCCGCGCCACGTCGTGGACAACGACGAAGTCTTTCGTGGCGCGAGAAAGAAGAATTGCGAGCGTCTCCTGCCTTGTTGCGCCGCCGGCCGTCACCTTCGCACCAAGGTCGGCAACGGTGGCGCTGCCGCGCTCCACGTCCCCGGCTCGGACTCCGGCCAATATTTCGCCGCAATAAGGCCGGACCAGCTCCACCGCGCGCCGCAGCAAGGTCGTGCCGCCCGTTTCGAGAAAAGCCTTCGCCAGGTTGCCCATGCGCGCGCCGGAGCCTGCGCCCAGGATAAGCGCGGCCACGTTGCGCGGCGCGGGCAGGGAAGCCGCCGTCATGGCGCCCGCTCGATCTTGAGCGCCGTCACATCGGCGGCGATGCGCTCCACGGCGCGCCCATCGGTCAGATCCCCGAACAAGAGGCGGCGGTAATGGGCGCGGCGATCTCGTCTGCTATCGGGATCGTCGAGTCCGCGCGCCACGGCGGCGGCAAGATCGGAAACGTCGAAAACCTCCTCGCCCATGTCCCGCCAGGTCCACTCCGGCCCGTTCGGATCGAAGCGCTCCTTGTCCTTTCCGGCATCGGGGTTGGTGATCAGCACGATCGGCCGGTCGAGCGCGAGATACATCATCGTCGCGCTGGAGGCATCCGACACCAGAAGATCGGCCGCCTTGAGATAGGGAACGAGGTCCGCCGCCGGGTCCTCGACGAGGAAAACGCCCGGCTCGCGCGCCGCCGCCGCCCGCCACCAATCCATCCACGCGGCTCGGTGCGCGCAGATGTGGGGATGCGGCTTGATGATGATCGAGATGTCGCGCCGCGTGCCGCGGATGAGCTCGACCGTGCGCGGGCCCAGCATGGGCGCCGAGGAAAGAAAATCGTTGAACGTCGGCGCATAGAGCACCGTCTTCATTCCGCGCGGCAGGGCGAAGGGAAGCGGCAGCGAACCGTCGCGGAACAGCGGGTCGGCCTGCGCGTAACCGGTGATCCAGAACCCCTTGCGCGGCACAATGCCGTTCTCGATGTACCATTGCTTCGAGGCTTCGCTCGTAATGCAGGCGTAGTCGGACATCGGTACGGCTCTGCCGGGGGAATTCTTGCTGATAAGCCCGTGCCGCGTGAAAACGAATTGGGCGCGGGGGACTAGGCGCCGCAGCGGCTCGGACTGCGCGTCGGCGACGATCACGATGTCGGGGTCGAATTCGACGAGCCGCCTCGCGTCGGCGGTGACGATGGCCCGGTGCCGCTTGGCCAATTCCTCGAACAAGGGGCGCAGGATCGCGTCGTGGAAGCGCTGGTTGATGTGCAGCGCCACGCGCTTGGCGCCGGGCGGAAGATCGGGATGCCGTAGCACGGCTTCCAAATTCGCGATCTCGGCGGCGACAAATACGTCACCGGGCCGCGCCGCGAGCGCCCGCCGGAAACTTGCGAGCGCACGGTCCTGCCGGCCCAGCGCCAGTTCCGCGAGCCCCATCTGATACTGGACTCGGCCCAAACCGGCGCGCCGCGCCAGCGCCTGTTCGAGCGCCGGCAGCGCATCTGCCGGCCGGCCCAGCCGGCGCAGCGCCGTTCCCATCAAAAGCCAGGCCTCGCCGTTCCGGGGGTTCAGGCTGGTCGAGCGGCGCAGGCATTCGATCCCGCCTTGGAGGTCCGCGTCCTGCTGAATGAATGTCAAACCCAAATTGGTCCACGCTATCGCGAAATCGGGCTTGAGGCGCACCGCCATCCGGTAATGATGCTCGGCCTTCTCGCTCATGCCCCCGTCGAGAAACACATTGCCCACGTCGTTGTGAAAGACCGGATTGTCGGGGTCGAGGGCGAGTGCGCGCTGAAAACATTGGATGGCGAGCGCATTCTCTCCTTTGGCCCGCGCCTCCCCGCCCTTGGCGTTCCACTGCAGGGCCTCCGCCTGTTTTGCGGCATCGGCGGGCTGCGCGGGCGCTTTGCGGGGTCCGGTTGCAGGCGCATCCCACCCGGCGGGTGCCGCATCGGAAAACCCGGGCGGCGCGGCCTTCAGGCGGTCCGGCTCTGGCGCTTTGACCGGGCCGGGTCTTGCCTTGGCCGGTTTCGCGCCGGCCGGCTTGCGTGCCCGCTCGCGCGCTTTCCCTTTGCCCTTTCCCCGCCGCGGTGCCGTGGCCGTTCCTCCCCCGATTGCAGGCAAGATATCGTGCGCGGGCGCGGCGCCCAATAGCTTTCCGCCCCGGCCGTTTCCGGGTTAAATGCTTGCAACGCCACGTCTATTGCATTAGCAGATGGGGCGCGCGCCTCCTGCCTCCGTGGGGCCATGGATCTCGACGCCTTTTTCGACGCCCAGTTCGCCGAGCACGAGGCGGTGGCCAAGGCCACCGCGGGAAGCTTGCGGGTGCCGTTCCGCAATCTCGTCATGGCTTGCGTGCAGGCCATCGAAGGCGGCAACAAGCTGCTGTTCTTCGGCAATGGTGGAAGTGCGGCGGATGCCCAGCATCTCGCGACCGAATTGACGGTGCGGTTTTCGGCAAATCGCGCTCCCATCGCCGCACTCGCGCTGACCACCGACACGTCCGCCCTCACCGCCATCGGCAACGACCTCGGCTTCGATGAATTGTTCGCGCGCCAGGTCGCGGCGCTGGGCAAGGCAGGCGATGTCGCAATCGGGATCAGCACATCCGGGCGCAGCGTCAATGTCGTGCGCGCGCTCGAATGTGCCCGCGAGAACGGGCTTGTTGCGGCGGCGCTTTCGGGCAATGACGGCGGCGCGCTCAAGGGGCTCGCCGAACCGCTCTTGATCGTGCCTTCGAGAGTGACGGCGCGGATTCAGGAAATGCACATCACCTTGGGGCAGATGCTATGCGCGGCGCTGGAGCGGGAGTTGGGGCTGGTCTGATGGCCGGTGCGCGCCGGATTGCGCCGCCTTGGGCGTTGGCGAAGCGTCGTGTGCGGCGTACCATGACGGCCCAACGGGGGCTACCGTGACAGAACGATCCGATCTTGCCGCCCTGGTGGAAAGCTTCACCCGCGCGCGCGTCTTGTGCGTGGGCGATGTCATGCTCGACCGCTACATCTACGGCGAGGTCGAGCGGATTTCGCCCGAGGCGCCGATCCCGGTGTTCCGGATCGAACGCGAGACGGCGATGGTCGGCGGCGCCGGGAATGTGGCCCGCAATATCGCGGCGCTGGGCGCCTGGACGCGGCTTGTCGGCGTGGCGGGCGACGACGCCGCAGGCGCCGAGCTGCGCACGCTGCTGGCGGCGGAGCCGGGAATCGCCCCTGCCATCCTGATCGAGGAATCGCGCCCCACCACCATCAAGACCCGCTATGTCGCCGCCCGCCAGCAGATGCTCCGCGCCGACCGCGAGTCGAATCTGCCGATTTCGGATCGTGTGCGCAGCGCGATGGTGAATATCGTGCGCCAGGAGCTTCCCGATTGCGGCGTGATGGTTCTGTCCGACTACGGCAAGGGTGTCCTGTCGGCCGAGGCGCTGCGCGGCGTGATCGCGACGGCCCGCGGTTACGCCCGCCCGGTCGTCGTCGACCCCAAAGGTCCCGATTTCACGCGCTACCGCGGCGCCTCTGTGATCACGCCGAACCGGCGCGAGCTCGCCGCAGCGACCAACATGCCGGTCGATACCGACGCGGCCATCGTCGCCGCCGCGCGGCGGGTGGCGGATACCTGCGGCATCGAAAACGTGCTGGTGACGCGCAGCGAATCGGGCGTCACGCTCGTGCTGGGGCGCGGCGAAGCCTTCCATATCCCGGCCAGGCCGCGCGCGGTGTTCGATGTCTCGGGCGCGGGCGATACGGTGGCGGCAACCATGGCGGTGGCGTGCGCCGCGGGCATCGCCTGGCCCGAGGCGGCGCGCCTCGCCAATGCCGCGGGCGGCATCGTGGTGGGCAAGCCGGGCACGGCGGTGGCCCGCGGCGACGAGCTGGTGGCGGCCCTCCATACCCAGGATCTCATGACCGGCGAGGACAAGATCGCGACGCTCCCCATCGCCCTCGACCGGATCGCCGCCTGGCGGGAAAGCGGCCTCAAGATCGGCTTCACCAACGGCTGCTTCGACCTCATCCATCCCGGCCACGTCTCCCTGCTGGCCCAGGCCAGGGGCGCCTGCGACCGGCTGGTGGTGGGGCTCAACAGCGACGCCTCGGTCCGCCGCCTCAAGGGCGAAGGCCGTCCGGTCCAGTCGGAGGCGGCCCGCGCCCAGGTCCTGGCCTCGCTGGGGGCGGTCGATCTGGTCGTCATTTTCGCCGAGGAAACCCCGGTCCGCCTGATCGAAGCGATCCACCCCGACGTCCTGGTCAAAGGCGCCGACTACCGGCGCGACCAGGTGGTGGGGGGCGAAATCGTCGAATCCTACGGTGGCCGGATCTTGCTGGCCGAGATCGTGCCGGGCCACAGCACCACCGCGACGCTGGCCAAACTGGCCCGCTAGGCGACCCGCCCCGGACCCTCCCGCGGCCGGCGCCGCCGATCCCGCGGCTCACGCGATCACCGGCCTTCGGCGCAGTCCGATTAAGCCGGTGTTAACCGATTTCGGGCCAAGATTTCACTCAGCCATTGGGCCGCCGCTCCCTGCAGCCCGTCGCCGTTCCGGCCCGCGGGAAAAGGGGGGCCTGCCCGCGCCGTCGCCTCAAGCCTCGTCGCAAGGAATCGACCATGAATTTCGGATTCGTCAGTAAGAAGCTGCTTCTCAAGGCCAAGTCCGAGAGGGACCAGTTCAGGAAGTGGTTCGAATCGGCCATGATGATGGTCGATCACGTTCCCATCAGCTTGATGTGGTGCAACGCCGAGGACGGTTTTGCCATCACCTATATGAACAACGCGGCCAAGAAGTCGCTGGAAATGATCGAAAGCCACCTTTCCTGCTCGGTGAAGGAGGTGAGCGGAAAAAAGATCGACGTTCTGTTCGCGGCGGCCGGCGTAGCGGCCCCCGACGTCACCCGCAATGCGGAGTTTCATGGCCAGCTGCATATCGGCGTCGAGGTGCTGGACCTCACGGTCCACTCCATCTACGACAAGAATAAGACCTGCTGCGGGGCGATGGTGACGTGGCGCAGCGTGACGCGCGAGACGCAGCTTGCCGACACCTTCGAGGCGAACATCAAGGGCGTGGTCGAGACGATTTCCTCGTCGGCCACCGAATTGGAGGCGAGCGCCCAGACCATGACCGCCGTCGCCGACCAGGCGAACGAGCGCTCGACGGCCGTCGCCGCAGCCTCCGAAGAGGCATCGAGCAACGTCCAGACCGTGGCCGCCGCCGCCGAAGAGCTTTCGGCGTCGATCACCGAAATCGGCCGCCAGGTCCATCAGTCGAACAACATCTGCGCCAACGCGGTGGAAGAGGCCAGGCACGTCAACGCGACCGTGCAAAACCTGGCCGAGGGCGCCCAGCGCATCGGCGAGGTCGTGGCCCTCATCAACGACATCGCCGATCAAACCAACTTGCTCGCCCTCAACGCCACGATCGAGGCGGCTCGCGCCGGCGATGCCGGCAAGGGCTTTGCCGTGGTGGCGAACGAAGTGAAGTCGCTTGCCAACCAGACCGGCAAGGCGACCGAGGACATCGCCGCGCAGATCACCGCGATCCAAGGTGCGACTCAGGAAGCGGTGGGCGCCATCCAGGGCATCGGCACCACTATCGCCAAGATCAACGAGATCGCCACGGCCATCGCCGCGGCGGTCGAGGAACAGGGCACGGCCATCCAGGAGATCGCCCGCAACGTGAGCCAAGCCGCCTCGGGCACGCAGGACGTCTCCAAGAACATCTCGGGCGTGCGCGAAGTCGCCGGCGAAGCCGGTCAGGCTTCGGCCCACGTGCTCATGGCGGCCCGCGATCTGAACGTGCAGTCCGAGAAGCTCCGCACCGAAGTCGACAAATTCCTCGGCATCATCCGCGCCGCGTGATAGGGCGCGCCGGAAAACATCGCCGAAAGCATCAAGGGCCGCCATCGAAGCGGCCCTTTTTCTTTATCCGCAGGGGCTCGAATTTCTTCGCGGGTGCGGGTGCGGCTGCGGCTGCGGCTGCGCGCCGGCTGCGGCCGCGCCGTCCTAGCCTTCCAGCGCCTCGCGCACCTTCGCCGCCAGTTCCGTGCGATGGAACGGCTTCTGAAGAAGTATCGGCGCAGTCTTGGAGGGCGGCACCACATCGCCAAGGCCGTCGCTGTATCCCGAGGTGAACAGGATCTTCGTGCCGGGCCGCCGGCGCGCGACCTCGCGGACGAGGTCGGGGCCGCTCGTGCCGCCGGGAAGCACCACGTCGGTGAACAGAAGGTCGACCGGCGCCCCGTCATCGATGATGCGCAGCGCCGCCGCCGCGGTGGCCGCCTCGAGTACCGTGAAACCCATCTCCCGCAGCATCGCCACGGCCAGGACCCGCACGTCCGGTTCGTCCTCGACCACCAGGATCGTTTCGCCGTGGGGGGCGGTATCGGGGCGCGGCAGGCGAACCTGGTGCTGTGCGTGCACCGCGGCGGAAGCGCAGGGCAGATAGATACGCACGGTCGTCCCCTTGCCCGGGTCGCTCGATATTGCGACGTGTCCGCCCGTTTGCCTGACGAAGCCGTAGACCATGGAAAGTCCGAGCCCGGTGCCCTTACCCACTTCCTTCGTGGTGAAGAACGGCTCGAAGACGCGATCGCGCACCTCGGGCGGCATGCCGGTCCCGGTGTCGGAGACCGCCACCAGCACATATTCCCCGGGCGTGACGTCGTCGGTTTCGATTGAATGTATTTGATCGAGGTAACCTTCCCGCGTTTCGATCGTCAGCGTGCCGCCGCGCGGCATGGCGTCGCGCGCATTGACGGCAAGGTTGAGAAGGGCGATTTCCAATTGTCCGGGATCGACTATGACGGGGGGCAGACTTGCCGTGAGATGGGTTTCCACGCGTATGACTTCGCCCAGACTGCGGCGCAGCAGGTCGTGCATGTTCTCGATAAGATCGTTGATGCCGGTAATTTGCGGCTGCAGCACCTGTTTGCGCGAGAAGGCGAGCATGCGCTGGGTAAGAGATGCGCCGCGGTCGGCCGCAGCAATGGCGCGCGAGGCCAGCTCGCGAGTCCGGTCATCGGCGCGCGGGTTGTCTCTTAGAAGTTCAAGATTTCCCAGCACGACTGTAAGCAGATTGTTGAAGTCGTGGGCGATGCCTCCCGTGAGTTGCCCCACGGCATCCATCTTTTGCGCTTGCCGCAGCTGCGATTCCATCTTCTTGGCGGCGGTGATGTCCTGGACGACGGCGATGAAATACTTGGGTTCGCCGGCCGAATCGCGCACCATCGAGATCGTGCGGTTGACCCAGATGATGGACCCGTCCTTGCGGATATAGCGTTTCTCCAGCGAGTAAGTGGGCGTTTCGCCGGACAAGACGCGCTGGGCCTGCTCCACGTCGCGGCCGGCATCGTCGGGATGCGTGATATCCGGAAAAGACCGGCTCAAGAGCTCGGTGCGGCTGTAGCTCGTGATGTCGCAAAATTTCTGGTTGACCCGCAGGTACCGTCCCTCGGGGGACACGTAAGACATGCCGACGGCGGCCTGCTCGAAGGCCGCGCGGAAGCGCTCCTCGCTTTCGCGGATCGCCTCCTCGGCGCGCGCATGTTCCGTCCGGGTCCGGATCGCGTTGATGCCGTGGGCGAGATTGTCGGCAAGCCCGCCCAAAAGCCCCACTTCCTCCTCGTCGAAGGCATTTGGTTCGGTGGCGTAAAGCCCGAGAATTCCCATTACGTGCGAGGTGTCCTGGAGCGGCAAGGCGATCAGCGAAGCGAAGCCGCGGGCCAGCGCCGCGTGTCGCCAGCGCGCGAAAGCGGGGTCGGTCGCCGCGTTCTTTACGACATAGGGCTTGCGGCCTCGAATCGCCGATCCGGCCGGCCCGCGCCCGTCCTCGCGGTCGGCCCAGGAAACTTTGATCTCGTCGAGATAGCCGGCGTCGTAGCCCCACCTCGCCGCAGGGCGCACGGTTTTCGCTTCGTCGTTCTCGGCGAAGCCGACCCAGGCCATTCGGTAATGTCCGGTTTCGACGATAATGCGGCAAATTTCTTGAAGCAGCTCGGCCTCGTCGGTGATGCGCGCGAGCGCCGCGTTGCATGCGCTCACCACCTTGAGCGCGCGGTTGGTGCGCTCCAGCACCTTCTCGTTTTCCTTGTTGCGGGTGATTTCGGTGAGTGTGCCGAAATATCCGATCACGTCGCCGTTTCGGGCGCGTTTCGCTTCGGCCTGGCCGAGCACCCAGGCGACGCTGCCGTCCGGGCGCTGGAACCGGTATTCTGCGCGGAACGGCCGGTCTTCGCGGAGGCAGGCGTACCATTCGCCGACCGCACGCTCGCGATCCTCCGGATGCAGCGCCTTCGCCCAGCCTTCGGCGGCGGCCTGGGCGGCGCTCAACCCCGTGATCTCGGAATACCTTTGGTTGACGAACAGGCACAATCCCCCGGCGTCCGTCTGAAAGATTCCAACCGGCGCGATGCGCGCCAGCATTTCGAACCGCGATTCGTTGACCGGCAGGGAGTCCGCAAGTTGACGCTCCGCCCGGTCGAGGCGTTGGACCAGATGGAGCAAAAGAAGGGTGGCCGCCGGCGCCAACACGGCCGCGGTCAAAACCGCGATTTGAAGATCGGGCAGGAGAGGGCGGTCGAAAAGCAACGCGATGGATGCGGCGACGGCGGACGCGACCGAGATCGAAATCACGGCGGCGGCCAGCACGATCCGGAGCGGCCCATGCCGTCCGGCGAAAACAGTGACCCAGCCGCGGTTATCGAAGGCTGCGGTTCTCTTGCCGCTTAGCCGGGCCGAAAACAGGCTCAAATATCGTTCCTCCCGTTCCGTTCACGGCGCGGCCGGCGCGCAGCAGCATGGCCCCCGCCTCGCCCGCGGCGCGGGGCCGCCCGGGAAACGCGTGAAATGGCGGCTCCCCCCTGTGCCGATGGCACGTTGACCTTCCCGGTAAATGACGGGAATAGGCTAGGGCGGGGCCCGTTGAGATATGGTTAAGGCTTCATTGGCAGGCCGTCGTATCCCGGCCGGAATGCGGCCCGAGGCGGCGGGCTGTCTAGGAATGTTAGCCTATAAAGTCTGGGAAAATGGCGCGCCCGGCGAGATTCGAACTCACGACCTCTGGCTCCGGAGGCCAGCGCTCTATCCAGCTGAGCTACGGGCGCCGATGCTCGCGGGCCGAACGGCCCGCAAACCAACCTCAATTCTTACTGGAAGCGGCGCGCCGGTGCAAATGCGGGCATTCCGGCCCGGGAATGCGCCCGTTACCGGGCCGCCGCGGCCGGAGCGGCCACCACCTTCTGCCAGTCGGGGGATTCATAGTCGATCTGCACGTATCCCTTGCCGGGTCCCGTGCCCTCGATGCTGAGCAGCACGCCGCCCGACGGCTTCTGCTCCCACAGCGAGCTCCACACGCCGCATCCCTCGTAGGACAGGCACTGGTAGAACTCGTCCTCCTGGTCGAAAAGACGCGCGCCCACCACCATGGTCTCGTCGCTCGGATTGCCGCGTATCTGCGTCACGACCTTCTTCATCTCGCCGTATCTGGCGCGGCCTTTCGTGCCGGTGGGATCGTCGCTGATGCCGGTGCTGGTCCAGCGCACTTTCACGAGTCCCAACCGCCGGTCGAACAGCATGTTGACGGTGCCGGTGTCGGGAAAGGCCCCGGGCATTTCCTTGACGTTGACGATGCTGAGGCTGCCGTTCTGGGTGGTGGAATCGATCTTGATGCCGAGCGCGCCCAGATCGGCGATCTGCATTCCCCACTTGAGGCCGAAAGGCGGCTGCTGTTGCTCCGCCGGCGCGGCGGCCGGTGCGCCGGCCGCGTCCGTGGCCGTATCGGCCGGATCCGCCGCCGCGGCGGGCAGCGTTCCCAACAGGGCCAGGGTCAAGGCAACGGCAAGGATGCGCATCTGTCCCCACGAATGGGTCGAACTGACTTCAGGGGCCGTCATTGTGTCATTTTCGACTAGGGGTCGCAAGCTTGGGTCCGCCGGAAACGCCCGTCACGGCGCGGCCAGCGCGTGCATGGCGCGGATTTCCGCCCCGGACGGCAGCGGCGTATTCGCGTCCGAAATCCAGGACGCCACGTCGCGCATCACCGTTTCGGCCGAAAGGTCGCGCAGCAGCATGTGGTACCCCGTGGAGTAAAATGCGGCGCGGGCATGGGCGTCCGATTTGGTCAGACGCTGCAGAAATTCCATCACCGGGTCGCGGGGCACGACCTCGTCGTGGTCGCCGTAAAGCACCAGCAGCGGCGCGCGGAGCTTGTCCGCATCCGCCATCGCCGCGTCCATCAAGTCGGCAAGGCCGTAAAGCGTATCGATCCGGGAGTCCTTGATGACGAGCGGGTCGCGCGCGAGCGCGCGCAGCATGGCGATATTGTCCGACGGCATGATGTCAAGCCCGCGGCCGCTCACCGTCATCCAGGGAACGGAGTGGGCGGCGAACCACAAGAGCCCGCTCTGAAACGGGTTCATGGTGTCGCGGGCCCATACGGCGGGCGCGACCAATATCATTCCGGCGACAGGCAAGGTCCGGTCGTTGGCTTCCATCACCGCCGCCACCGCCGCGCCCATGCTGTCGCCCAGCACGTAAAGCGGCGCGCCGGGATAGCGCCGGTGGAGAATGCGCAGCATGTCGGCGGCATCGTCGGCCAGTGGCGCGACGCCGGGCCAATACCCCCGATTCGGCGTATTTCCGAAGCCGCGCTGATCGTAGGCGAAAGTCGCGATGCCCTGCCGCCGCCAGAAATTCGCCGGCTCGACGAAGGCGTTGGAATAGTCGTTGAAGCCGTGAAGGGCGAGGAACACCGCCTTCGGCTCTTCGTCCGGCAACCAGATCCGAACGGGAAGCTCCAGTCTGTCGCGGGTCAGAAATCGATGATCGCGAAGTTCCGGTTGTTCGTTCAAGGGGCCCTCCGGCTGAAATCGTGGCATGCAAGCGGCGGTTAGTGCGGTCGCGATCAAGGCGATTACGGTTGCGGCGCGGCGCGCGGCCGCCCCGCGCCCCCGGGGCGATGTTCGGCCTCTCATGACGGACTTTCCGCGCTTCCGCGGGTGAGTTGCAGAAAAATGTCCTCGAGGTCGGACTGCTCCGTGGTGAGATCGAGAATATCGAGTCCCGCCGCTT
>DATDPM010000012.1:0-49546 GCA_035292745.1 Alphaproteobacteria bacterium
GCGCTTCAGATCCTTCGCCTTGCCGACATAGAGGGCGACGCCCGAAGCATCCTGCATGCGATACACGCCGGAGCGCGCGGGCAGGGTGGCGAGCGCCGCGAGAATCACGGTGCGGCCGCGCGCCAAAGGGCCGCTCGGCGATGCGGCTTTCGCAGCGCCGCCCGATGTTGCGCGCCTAGCCATGAATACGCGCGTGTGATGCCGCGCGGGACGCAGGCGATGACAGAGCGGCGCCGCGCGACGATTTATCCCGATACATCATCGGCACATTCATCCCTGACAGAAGCTGGCATGACGTCTTGGGCTGACGGCCTAAGCCGTTGATCCGCCCGCGAACATAGTAAGCGATTCGTAGATATCCACGGAATCGGTGGATAATATTGTTGATAACGGTTTTTTATCAGGATCAGCGCCACGCGGAGCCTAGGGTTCCTGGACCGTGCACAGGTTTTAGGCAAATAAGCTACCGCATTGATATTACTAATAAAAAATATTGCGAATGTGAAAAACTCGTGAAAATCCGCCGCTCGATCCGGAAATGTAAACGATTTTTGGCGGATTTCCGCCGCCTTGTGTAAAACTCCAAACCGGGTTGGGATTTTTACCGCCGCCGCGCGGCTGTCGCGCCTGACCCATGGTATCCGCCGCAGCCCGGCCCAGCGGGCCGGAATCCCAGCGCCTATTCCTCGGCAATCAGCCCCCGTGAAGATTGGGCCCAACCCAAATGCTGGCCGCCGTCCAGGGCGATCATCTGGCCGGTCATGGACGGCGTTGCCAGGATGAAGCGCACGGCCTGGCAGATCTCGGCCAGAGTGGCGCCGCGCTTGAGCGGCATGGCGCGGCATTGACGCTCGAACTGCGCCTGGGTCTGGCGGGCGCTCCGCAGCACCGGGCCCGGGCCGATCGCATTCACGCGGATGCGCGGGGCCAGGGCCAAGGCCATGGTTTGCGTGAGCGTCCACAGCCCCGCCTTGCTCACCGTATAGGAGATGAAATACGGCGTCAGATTCCATACTCTTTCGTCGGTCAGGTTGATGACGGCGCCGTGCGCGTCGGCCGGCAATTGGGCGGCGAATCCCTGGGTGAGCACGAACGGCGCGCGCAGATTGGTTTCGAGATTCATGTCCCAGGATTCCCGCGTCGTGCTCGCCGCATCGTCCACTTCGAATCGCGAGGCGTTGTTGACGAGACAGCCCAAGGGGCCGAGCTCGCGCACCGCCCGGGAAACCAGGGCGGCGGTCTCGGATTCCTTCATGAAATCGGCGGCCAGCGCCACGGCCCGCCCGCCCGCGGCCTTGATCTCGGCCACCAGGCTGTCGGCCTCGGCGGCGGAATCGTTATGGTGAACCGCGACCGCGAAGCCGATCGAGGCGAGGTCGCGCGCGATCGCCCGGCCGATGCGCTTGGCGGCGCCGGTGACGAGCGCGGTTTGGGGAAGGGGCTCCGGCGGGGCTGCGTCGCTCATGGCTACAGAATGAAAGACCGGGCGGGCACTCGCAAGGGGCGACGGTCATGAGCGCGGGTTCCGCTTGCGACGTCTGCGTCCTGGGCCACGTGACCCGCGACGTGATCCGCGATGGGTCGGGAGCGGCGCGGACGCAGGCGGGGGGCGCCGCCTATTACGGCGCGGCGGCGCTGGCGCGGCTCGGTCTTCGCGTCGGGCTCGTCACCAAGCTCGCGGCCGGGGACGAGGGGTTGCTGCGCGAATTGCGGCGGCTCGGGGTCGCGGTCGCGGTCAAGAACAGCGCGGCCACCACGGTTTTCGAAGCGGTCCGAAGCGAAAATCCGGAGCATCGCCAATACCGGGCCCTGTCGGTGGCCGATCCGTTCGCGCCGTCCGATCTCGACGGGCTGCACGCGCGCGCGATTCTCATGGACCCGCTCACGACCCACGACGGATTCGCCGCGCTGATGGAGAAGGCGGCGGCGGTTGCGCCCGTGATCGCGCTGGACATCCAAGGCTTCGTCCGCAAGTTCCTGATCCCCGGCGTGCCGGAAAAGGCGGTCGCCGCGGCGCTCGCCGGGCTCTCCCATGTCACGATCGTGAAGGCCGATGCGTCGGAGGCGGCGGCCATCGCCGGCATCGTTGAGCCCGCGGCCGCGGCGCGCGCCTTGGCCCGCTTTGGGCCGCGCGAGGTGATCGTGACCTCGGGAAGCAAAGGGTCGCTGGTTTGGGCCGAGGGCGCGCTCGCGGAAATTCCCGCCTTCGCGCCGAAACGGATGGTGGACGCGACGGGGGCCGGCGACAGCTATCTCGCCGGCTACGTCGCGGCGCGGCTCGAGGGCCATGACCCGCCGCAGGCCGCAAGATTCGGCGCGGCCGTGGCGAGCATCAAAGTCGGGCGGTCCGGCGCGTTTGCGGGCACCAGGGAAGACGTCGCGGCGGTCCTGGCCCGCAACGGCGCCTGAGCGGCGCAAGGCTTTGCCTTTACCGCATTTTCGCGGTGGGGCGGATTCGCCCCCTCACCCAGCTTCGGGTAGGGGGACGCCTCCACGCATGATGAAACCGCTCTAGCGTTTCGCCGGCTTCTTCAGGCCGCGGGTTCCGGGCTTGCCGGCGGAGGAGCGCGGCGCATCCGGGGCGAGGCCAAGCGCGCGCGCCTCCAGGCGCTTGATCTGGTCGCGCAGACGCGCCGCGTCCTCGAATTCCAGGTCGGCGGCCGCCGCCTTCATCCGGGTTTCGAGCTCGGCGATATAGGAGTCGAGATCGCGGCCGACCAGATGCCGCGCCTCGGCGTCGCCGGTATCCACCGTGTAGTGATCGGCTTCGTACACCGTCCTGAGCACGTCGTTGATGGATTTGCGCACCGATTCGGGCGTGATCCCGTGGGCGGCGTTATAGGCGACCTGCTTCTCGCGCCGGCGGTTGGTCTCGGAGATCGCGTATTCGAGCGATCCCGTCATGTTGTCGGCATAGAGGATCACGCGCCCGTCGATGTTGCGCGCGGCCCGGCCGATGGTCTGGACCAGCGACGTCTTGGAGCGCAAAAACCCTTCCTTGTCGGCGTCCAGGATCGCGACCAGCGCGCATTCCGGAATGTCGAGCCCCTCGCGCAGCAGGTTGATCCCGACCAGCACGTCGAAGGCGCCGAGCCTCAAGTCGCGGATGATCTCGATGCGCTCCAGCGTGTCGATGTCGGAGTGGAGATAGCGGACCTTGACGCCGGCCTCGTGCAGATATTCGGTCAAATCCTCGGCCATGCGCTTGGTGAGCGTGGTCACCAGCGCGCGCTGGCCCTTGGCGGCGCAGGCCTTGCACTCGGCGATCAGGTCGTCCACCTGGCTTTCGATGGGCCGCACGAAGCACGGCGGGTCGATGAGCCCGGTGGGGCGCACCACCTGCTCGACGATCACGCCGCCCGTCCGCTCCAGCTCCCACGGCCCCGGCGTGGCCGAGACATAGGTGGTCTGCGGCCGCATGCCTTCCCATTCCTCGAATTTGAGCGGCCGGTTGTCGAGGCAGGACGGCAGCCGGAATCCGTATTCGGCGAGAGTCGCCTTGCGCCGGTAGTCGCCCTTATACATGCCGGAGAGCTGCGGCACCGTGACGTGCGATTCGTCCACGAACAGAAGCGCGTCCTCGGGCAGATATTCGAACAGCGTCGGCGGCGGCTCGCCCGGCTTGCGGCCCGTCAGATAGCGCGAATAGTTTTCGATGCCGGCGCAGCTTCCGGTCGCCTCGATCATCTCGATGTCGAAGGTGGTGCGCTGTTCGAGCCGCTGCGCCTCGAGCAGCTTGCCCGCCGCGTTGTATTCCGCGAGCCGGGCCTTGAGGTCCTGTTTGATCTGCTTGACCGCCTGATCGAGGGTCGGCTTCGGCGTCACATAGTGGCTGTTGGGGAATATCTTGACCTCGGAAAGCGCGGCCCGCTTCTCGCCGGTCAAGGGATCGAATTCGACGATCGATTCGAGATCGTCGCCGAACAGCGAGAACCGCCAGGCGCGGTCCTCCAGGTGCGCGGGGAACAACTCGACGGAATCGCCGCGCACCCGGAACGTCCCGCGGTGGAAATCGGTGTCGTTGCGGCGGTACTGCAACTCGACCAGCCGGCGCAGAAGCTCGGCGCGGCGCACGGTCTGCCCGACCGCGAGCGGGAACGTCATGCTGGAATAAACTTCCGCGTCGCCGATGCCGTAGATGCACGAAACCGAGGCGACGATGATGACGTCGCGCCGCTCCAGCAGCGCGCGGGTCGCGGAATGGCGCATGCGGTCGATCTGCTCGTTCACGGACGATTCTTTTTCGATGTAGGTGTCGGTCCGCGGCACATAGGCCTCGGGCTGGTAGTAGTCGTAATAGGAGACGAAATACTCGACCGCGTTGTCCGGGAAGAACGACTTCATCTCGCCGTAGAGCTGGGCGGCGAGCGTCTTGTTGGGGGCCAGCACCAGGGCCGGCCGCTTCAGCGTGGCGATGGCATGGGCCACGGTGAAGGTCTTGCCCGAGCCGGTGACGCCGAGCAGCACCTGATCGCGCTCGCCCGCGCGGATGCCCTGGACGAGCGCGGCGATCGCCTCCGGCTGGTCGCCGGCCGGCGCAAATTCGGAAACCAGGCGGAAAGGCGCGGGCTCCGGAGCCCGCACCGAAGCGGGAACCCGGTCGGCCGCGTCCACGGCGGTCGAGGTCATGGCCTCATATATGCGCTTTGCCCGGGGACAGGAAAAGACCGGATCGCCGGCGCGAGGCGCCGCGCAGCCGGAGCGGCCACCGCCCGCGGCGCCCGGAGCAGCACCTCCGCGCGGGGCCGCTCCGTCCGGCGCTAACGCGCCGGTTCCTGCGCCTCGGCCATGACGATGCGTTCGGCGTCCGTCAGGGTGCGGTAGGCGGCCGCTGCGGACGGCAACAGGCTGAGGGCGATAAGATAGAGGGTGAGGAAGGCGATGGCCTTGAGAGCCGTGACGGGACTCAGGCGAAGACGAATTCTCGGCCGCACGGCCACCCCCCATTTGCAGGTTCAACTGAGTGCCGACGTTGGCGGTCCAATGCGGCGTCAATGGGATGCGATTTGGGCGATGTCGAGAATTTTTGCGGCAAATTTGCGGCATGACGTCGCATCGGAGATTCGCACCCCACGGGCGTCGCGAGCACGTTCGGGGGGCGCGGATTCGCTCGGGTCCACGACAAATCCGCTTGCCTGGGGCCGATACGAGGGGTAAGCGTAAGGCCGATCAAATTCGCGCTCTCCGGTAGGCCGGCGCAGTTCCGGCCGAATGCGACGGGCTATAATGAAAATCCGATGCTTGTTGTCGCCTCACGATTAGTTCTCGTGATCGCGTTCGGGGCGGCCGGTGCCTCGATCCTTTATCTAATTTTGGCGCTCTGGGCGGTGCGGGCCTTCGGCCGCCTGCGCAGCGCGAGCGGCGCCTTCGACCGGCCGGTCACCATCCTGAAGCCGGTTTGCGGGCTCGATCCCGGGCTTTACGGAAACCTTCGCTCCTTCTGCGACCAGGACTACCGCGAATTTCAGGTGATCTTCGGCGTTCGCGACGCGGACGACCCGGCGATCGCCGTGGTCGAGCGGGTGATCCGCGACTTCCCCGATCATGATTTGAGCCTGGTTGTCGACGAGCGCGTCATCGGCACCAATCTCAAGGTCAGCAACCTGGCCAACATGCACGGCCAGGTGAAGCACGACATTCTGATCGTCGCCGACAGCGACATGCGCGTGGATCGCGGCTATCTCAAGGCCGTGACCGCGCCGTTCCAGGACCCGCAAGTCGGGGCGGTCACCTGCCTCTACCGGGGCTCGCCGGCGGGCGGCCTGCCGTCCGTCTTGGGCAGCATGTTCATCAACGACTGGTTCCTGCCCTCGGTCCTGGCGGCGCTTTCCTTCCACCCCATGCGGTTCTGCTTCGGCGCGACCATGGCGGTGCGGCGCGCGGCGTTGGAGGAGATCGGCGGATTTTCCGCGCTCGCCTCCCACATCGCCGACGATTACATGTTGGGGCGGCTGGTCACCGACTGCGGCTACAAGGTCGCGCTCTCGCCCTATGTGGTCGAGAACGTGGTGCTGGAGCCGGACCTGAAGACGCTGGTGCGCCACGAAATGCGCTGGGCGCGCACGGTGCGCTCGGTGCAGCCGCTCGGCTACACCTTCTCGTTCCTCACCCATGCGGTGCCGCTGGCGCTCATCCTGCTTCTCGTTTCGGGATTTGCCGGGTTCGCATGGGCCGTGCTGGCGCTGGCGCTGGCGATCCGGATCATGCTTCATTACGTGGTGCGCGCGACTTTCGGCGTGCGCGGGCTGGCGGCGCCATGGCTGGTGCCGCTCCGCGACATTCTTGGATTCATAGTGTGGGGCGGCAGCTTCTTCGGCCGTAACGTTCACTGGCGGGAGCAGAGGTTCCTGCTTGAGGCCGACGGGCAGTTGGCGGTGAAAGGATAATTGCGCGTATGTTGAAAACCCTTTTCCTCAATGCTCCGTCCTACCACGGCTTCGATGGCGGCGCGGGATCGCGCTATCAGGCCCGCCGCGAGGTCCGCTCCTTCTGGTATCCGACCTGGCTGGCGCAGCCGGCGGCCCTGGTTCCGGGCAGCAAGCTGGTGGACGCGCCGGCCCGCGGCTTGAGCGTGGACGACGTGCTGCCCATGGCGCGCGACTACGAACTCATCATCATGCACACCAGCACGCCTTCCTTCGCCTCCGACGTGAAGGTCGCGGAGGCGCTCAAGGCCGAGAATCCGAAAGTGCGGATCGGCATGGTGGGGGCGCATACGGCGGTCTCTCCCGACGCCTCGGTTCTCGCCTCGGACGCCATCGAGTTTGTGTGCCGCAACGAGTTCGACTACACCTGCCGCGAGGTGGCGGAAGGCCGCCCGCTTTCGGAAGTTCACGGCCTCACCTACAAGGTGGACGGCCGGGCCGTGCACAATCCCGAGCGCGCCATGATCGAGAACATGGACGAGCTCCCGTATGTGGTGGATGTGTACCGGCGCGACCTCGTGATCGAGGATTATTTCATCGGCTATCTGCTGCACCCCTATGTCTCGCTTTACACCGGGCGCGGCTGCAAATCGCGCTGCACCTTCTGCCTGTGGCCGCAGACCATCGGCGGCCACCGCTACCGCACGCGCGGCGCCGAGAACGTGGCCCGCGAGATCGCGCTGGCGAAGGGTTATTTCCCGCAGGTGAAGGAATTCTTCTTCGACGACGACACCTTCACCGACGACGGGCCCCGTGCCCAGGAAGTGGCGAAGCTCTTGGGCAAGCTCGGCGTCACCTGGTCGTGCAACGCCAAGGCCAACGTGCCCTACGAGACGCTCAAGGTGATGCGCGACAACGGCCTGCGCCTTCTGCTCGTCGGCTACGAATCGGGCAGCCAGAAGATCCTCAACAACATCAAGAAGGGCGTGCGCACCGATTTCGCCCGCCGCTTCACCGCCGACTGCCACAAGCTCGGCATCACCATCCACGGCACCTTCATCGTGGGATTGCCCGGCGAGACGCAGGAGACGATCGAGGAAACCATTTCCTTCGCCAAGGACATCAATCCGCACACCATCCAGGTGTCGCTGGCCGCGGCCTATCCCGGCACCGCGTTGTATAAACAGGGCGTCGAGAACGGCTGGCTCCTGGAGAACGGGCAGAGGCTGATCGACGACCACGGCATCCAGATCAGCTCGCTCAGCTATCCGCATCTTTCGCATCAGGAGATCTTCGAGGCGCTCGCCACCTTCTATAAGCGCTTCTACTTCCGCCCGAAGAAGGTGGCCGAGATCACCTTCGAGATGGTCAAGAGCCCGGAGATGATGAAGCGCCGTCTGCGCGAAGGGGTCGAGTTCTTCCGCTTCCTCGCGGAACGGGAGAACCACGCCTGAGGCGGCTGATCGTCACGGCGGACGATTTCGGCATCGCCGTCCCCGTCAACGAAGCGATCGAACAAGCCCACCGCAACGGAATCCTGACCGCCGCCAGCCTGATGGTGGCGGGCGACGCCGCGTCGGACGCGGTCGCGCGGGCGCGGCGCATGCCGAAGCTCGGGGTCGGGCTTCATCTCGTGCTGACCCGCGGCCGGCCGTGCCTCGACCCGGCGCAGATTCCCGATCTCGTCGACTCGGGCGGCGAATTCGCCCGCGATCTGTTCCGGGCCGGCGTGAATTTCTTTTTCCGCCCGGCGGCGCGCGCCCAGCTCGAGGCCGAGATCCGCGCCCAGTTCGAGGCGTTCCGCCGCACCGGGCTAAAGCTCGATCACGTCAACGGGCACAACCACATTCATCTGCATCCGACCGTGATCGGCCTGGTCCTCAAGCTGGGGCGCGAATTCGGGCTTTCGGCGGTGCGCGTTCCCTACGAGCCGCCGCTGGTTTCGTTCCTGGCGGCGAAAGAGGGATTCTGGCGCCGCCTGCTGCCGGCGCTGGGGTTGT
Source organism: Alphaproteobacteria bacterium (assembly GCA_035292745.1). Taxonomy (GTDB): domain Bacteria; phylum Pseudomonadota; class Alphaproteobacteria; order DATDPM01; family DATDPM01; genus DATDPM01. The sequence goes on from DATDPM010000012.1 coordinate 8,366, forward strand.
TGCCTTGGGCGGCCTATCTCAAATGGCGCATCCGCCGCGCCGGGCTCGGCTGCAACGATTACGTCTTCGGTATTTTCGATTCCGGGCACATGACGGCGGCCCGGATTTCGGGGTTCGTGTCGCGGTTGCCTGCGGGCGTGTCCGAAATCTATCTCCATCCCGCGGTAGCCGGTTGGAATGGCGGGGATGAATCCGCCGCCGGATACGACGGCGCGGGGGAGCTCGCCGCCCTGCTCGATCCTCGCCTGGCGGAACTGCTGCGAAAGCGCGGCATCGCCGCGACCGCCTTCTCGGGCCTGGCGGCCGGAGCCGCACGCTGAGGCACGGCTGCGACGACCCGGAGGTTGCCGCAGCGCGCCCGGCGGGGTATGCATGACCCGCTGGCTGGAGAAAAAAGCCCCGCCGGGAGGGCAAATTCCGTGAAGACCAAGTTGGGTCTGGGCGTCGCTACTCTCGCGGGACTGTTTCTGCTCGTCGCGCTCATCGCCTATCACGGGTTCTCGGGCGTGGCCCACGCGCTGATCGCGGCCGGCTGGTTCGGAATCTTGGCGGCGAGCCTCTATCACGTCGTGCCGCTGGTGTTCTCCTCGCTGGCATGGCGGTCGCTGCTCAATTCCTCCTGGACGAGCCCGCCCGTTCTGTTCTTATGGGTGCGCCTGGTCCGCGAGGCGGTGAGCAACCTTCTCCCCGTCGCCCAGATCGGCGGCGAGGTCGTGGGAGCCCGTATCCTCACCATCCACGGGCTGCGCGCCGGCACCGCGGGGGCGAGCGTCGTCGTGGACCTGACAGTCGAGGTCGGCACGCAATTCCTGTTCACGCTGATCGGGCTCGGATTTCTCGTGCTCGGACCTCACGACAGCGGCACCTATTATTGGCTGATCGCGGGGCTCGCCATCGCGGTTCCGGTGTTTCTCGCCTTCTTCGCCGCCCAGCACTGGGGCCTGTTCAAGCTGCTCGAAGATTTCCTTGAGCGCATGGCGGACAAGTGGACATGGGTCAAGGAGATGAGAGTCTCCGGCTTGCACAACGCCATCAAGGGAATGTACCGCGACCGGCGCGGGATTCTCGCAGCAAGCACCTTCCACATGTTGTCGTGGATCACGGGATCGGGCGAAATCTGGATCGCCCTCCATTTCATGGGCCATCCGGTCGATTTCCGCGAGGCGCTGATTCTGGAAAGCCTGGCCCAGGCCGTGCGCGCGGTCGGCTTCGTCATTCCCGGCGCGCTGGGCGTTCAGGAGGGCGGGTTCCTGCTCGTCGGCGGGCTGTTGGGGCTGAGCCCCGAAGTGTCGCTGGCGCTTTCGCTGGTGAAACGTATGCGCGATCTTCTGCTCGGCGTCCCCGCGCTGGCCGGGTGGCATTTCATCGAGGGGCGGCGGATGTGGCTGCGGTTCCAGCACCAGTCGCGCCGCGCCGACAAAAGTTGAGGCGGACATGACCGGAGATTCCTGGACCCACCGGATTGCGCGCGTGTTGGTGCGGCCGCTGGTCGGCGGACCCGTCACGCCCAACCACCTGACCACGCTTCGCCTGCTGACCGGGATTGCCGCCTGCGCCGCCTTTGCGGCGGGGACGCGCGACTACGAGATCTGGGGCGGCGGGCTGTGGGTGCTGTCGGCCTTCCTCGACCGCGCCGACGGCGAGCTGGCGCGCCTCGCCAACGCCCAAAGCAAATGGGGGCATCGGTACGATTACGCGAGCGACGTCGCGGTGACGGCCCTGTTCTTCATCGCCGTGGGATTCGGGCTGCGCCACGGCGGGCTCGGGCCGTGGGCGGTGCTGCTCGGGCTGGTCGCCGGCCTGTCGGTGGCGCTCGCCTCGACGCTTTCCGAGGCGCTGGAGCAACGCGCGGGCACCGGCGAGAAGGCCTATGAAGGGGCGGGCGGATTCGATTTCGACGACATTCTTTATCTGTTCGGGCCGCTGGCGTGGCTGAGCCTGTTGCCGCCGCTGCTGGTCGGGGCCGCCGTGGGCGGACCGTTCTTCGCCGTTTGGACCTGGCTGCGCCTGCGCCGCGCTTGAGCCGCACTTGCGCGAAGGCGCATTGCTCCTTACGGTTGCCCCGAATTTCCCCTCAACAAAAACGATAGAAGGCCTATGTCCCTCATCGCCACGCGGCTTTCCCGCATCAAGCCGTCGCCCACGCTTGCCGTCACCGCCAAGGCCGCCGAGCTTAAGGCGCAGGGACGCGACATCATCGGTCTGGGCGCCGGGGAGCCCGATTTCGACACGCCGGACAACATCAAGCAGGCCGCGGTCCGCGCCATCGAGCGCGGCGAGACGAAATACACCGCCGTCGCCGGCACGCTGGCGCTGCGCAAGGCGATCGCCGCCAAGTTCAAGCGCGAGAACGGGCTCGATTATCCGCCCGAACGGATCACGGTCGGATGCGGCGGCAAGCAGGTCATCTACAACGCGTTCATGGCGACGCTGGACCCCGGCGACGAGGTGATCGTCCCGGCGCCCTATTGGGTTTCGTACCCGGACATGGTGCTGCTCGCCGAAGGCACGCCGGTGTTCGTGCCGTGCCGCGAGGACGACGGCTTCAAGCTCACGGCGGACGGTCTCGCCAAGGCGATCACCAGGCGCACCAAGTGGCTGATCCTCAACTCGCCCAACAACCCGACGGGCGCCGCCTACACGCGCGCCGAGCTTCAGGCGCTGGGCGAGGTCCTGGTCAAGCACCCGGACATTCTGGTCCTGACCGACGACATTTACGAGCATCTGGTCTATGACGGCTTCACCTTCACCACGATGGCGCAGGTCGAGCCGCGCCTTTACGAGCGCACGCTCACCGTGAACGGCGTGGCCAAGGCCTATGCCATGACCGGATGGCGCGTCGGCTACGCCGGCGGACCCAAGCCGGTGATCGACGCCATGAACAGCATCCAGTCGCAAAGCACGACCCACACCTCGTCCATCTCGCAAGCCGCGGCAATCGAGGCCTTGAGCGGGCCGCAGGATTTCATCGCCGAGCGCAACGCCGTGTTCCGCCAGCGGCGCGACATGGTGGTGGAGCTGTTGAACGGGATCGCGGGGCTGTTGTGCCGCACGCCGGAAGGCGCGTTCTACGTCTATCCCTGCTGTGCCGGCGCGGTCGGCAAGACGACCCCCGACGGCAAGCGCATCGCCGGCGACGGCGACTACGTCGCCTATCTGCTGGACGCCGCCAACGTCGCCGCGGTCCAGGGCGAGGCCTTCGGCTTGTCGCCCTATTTCCGCATCTCCTATGCGACCTCGACCGAGGCGTTGCGCGAGGCCTGCGCGCGCATCAAAAAGGCGACCGAAGCGCTGCGCTGAGGCGGCGGGGAAGCGGACCTTGCGCATCGCGGTCATGGGAACGGGGGGTGTGGGCGGCTTCTTCGGCGCCAAGCTGCTTGCTGGCGGCGAGGACGTCACCTTCATCGCCCGCGGCGCCCAGCTTCAAGCCATCCGAACACACGGGCTTCGAATCGAAAGCGAGGTTTCGCCGCTTCATGTCCGTCCACAGGCCGCGACCGACGATCCCGCGATCGTCCCGCCCCAGGATGTCATCCTCTTTTGCGTCAAGCTCTGGGATGTCGAATCCGCGGCCGAGCAGATGCGCCCGATGGTGGGCGCGCACACGGCGGTCATCCCGCTGCAAAACGGCATCGATTCCGAGCAGCGCGTCGCCGGCGCGATCCTCGGCGCGAAATCGGTCATGGGGGGCGTGGCGCATATTTCGGCCACGGTCATCGAGCCTGGCGTCATCCGCCATACCGGCAAGCTGCAGCGCCTCACCTTCGGCGAGATGGACGGAACGCGCAGCGCCAGGGCCGAGGCGTTTCTCGAGGCCTGCGCGCGCGCCAAGATCGACGGACGCCTCACGGAGCGCATCGAGGAGGCGATCTGGGACAAGTTCATGTTCCTCGTCGCCTTCAGCGGCATGACCGCCTTGCTGCGCGTCGGCATCGGCCCGATCCGCGAGGACGCGGAAACCTTCGCCATGTTCCGCGCCGCCATGGAGGAGGTCTTTGCCGTCGCGGCCGCCAAGGGTGTCGCCTTTGCCGGCGATCCCATGGGCCAGTGGCTCAAGGCCATCGCGGCGATGCCTTACGATTACCGGGCCTCGATGCTCGAAGACCTGGAGCGCGGCCGCAGGCTCGAGCTGCCGTGGCTCTCGGGGGCGGTCGCCCGGCTGGGCGCGGAGCTCGGCGTCGCCGCGCCGGTCAACCGCTTCATCGCCACCGCCCTCAAGCTGCACGCCGATCCCGCCCGCCAGCGCGGCGCGTAGCCGCGCGGGGTCGCGCAGGGCCACGGGAATCCGCGCTATTTTTTCGTTGCAACGGCGCTTGCGGCTTGAAACCATGAGACAGTGCTGGCCGGGCGCCGCCGCCAAATCGAGCGGCGAACCGGCCGGCGACAACCGGGAAAATACCCGGAATGCCGCGATTTCGCGGCCGCACAGGCCTCAGGGAGGAGTCGGTTGACCAGCGCTCAGGGAAAAGCGCCGCGGTGCGTGGCCTTGGTCGGCCCGTATCTCAGCGGCAAGACGACTCTTCTCGAAAGCATTCTGCATGTGACCGGCGCGATTCCGCGCAAAGGGACGGTCAAGGACGGGACCTCGGTCGGCGACGGCTCCGCCGAAGCCCGCGCCCGCCAGACGAGCGTCGAGATCTCCACGGCGACCACCGAATTCCTCGGCGATAAATGGACGATCCTCGATTGTCCGGGCTCGATCGAATTCGCGCAGGAGACGCGCAACGCCTTGATGGCGGTCGATGCCGCCGTGGTGGTTTGCGAGCCGGCGATCGACAAGGCCCTGACGCTCGCCCCCATCCTGCGCTTCCTCGACCAGCATCGAATTCCGCACATGCTGTTCATCAACAAGATGGACGCGGCCCCCCACCGTGTCGCCGAAATCCTGGCCGCGTTGCAGGAGGTGTCCGAGCGGCCGCTCGTGCTGCGCCAGGTTCCGATCCGCGACGGCGACGCGATCACCGGCTACGTCGATCTGGTGAGCGAGCGCGCCTATCGCTATCGCCCCGACCAGCCCTCCGACCAGGTGCCGATCCCGCCCGCCGTGACCGAGCGGGAACGGCAGGCCCGGGCGCAGATGCTGGAATCGCTCGCCGACTTCGACGACGCCTTGCTCGAAAAGCTGCTCGAAGATCAAATCCCGCCCAAGGAGGACATTTACAAGAATCTGACGGGCACGCTCACCCGCGACATGATCGTTCCGGTGTTTTTGGGCGCGGCCGACAAGGACCATGGCGTGCGCCGCCTGATGAAGGCGCTGCGCCACGAAGCGCCGCCGCCCGATGTTTCCCGCGACCGGCTTGGGCTTCCCAAGGGAGACGGGCCGTTGGTGGCGATCTTCAAGACCTACCACGTGCCGCACATGGGCAAGCTTTCGCTGGCCCGCGTCTGGCGCGGCGAGGTGACGGACGGCATGACCCTCAACGGCGAGCGGGTCAGCGGCCTGTACCGGCTGACGGGCCAGACCCAGACCAAGATTCCCAAGGCCGCCGCCGGCGAGGTGGCGGCGCTGGGGCGCATGGAAAAGGTCCGGACCGGCGACATCCTCACCGCCGAAGGCCACGATGCGCGCGCCTCGGCGCGCCTGTTCCCGCGGCTTGCGCCGGTGTTCAGCGGCGCGATCGCCGTCGAGAACCGCAACGACGAAGTGAAGCTGAGCGCGGCTGCGGCGAAGCTCGTCGAGGAAGATCCCTCGCTGTCGATCGAGCAGAACGTGGACACCCACGAATACCTGCTGTGGGGCCAGGGCGAGATGCATCTGCGCATCGCGCTCGAGCGGCTGCGCAACAAATATCATCTTTCCGCCAGCATGAAGCGGCCGCATGTGCCGTATCAGGAGTCGATTCGCAAATCCACGTCGCAGCACGGCCGCTATAAACGGCAGACCGGCGGCCATGGGCAATTCGGCGACGTGCATATCGACATCAAGCCGCTGCCGCGCGGCTCCGGGTTCCATTTCGGCGAGGAGATCGTGGGCGGCTCCGTGCCCAAGCAATTCATTCCGGCCGTCGAGACCGGCGCGCGCGAATATTTGAAGCGCGGGCCGCTCGGATTTCCGGTGGTCGACGTCGCGGTCACGCTGACCGACGGCCAGTACCACAGCGTGGACAGTTCCGAGGCGGCCTTCAAACAGGCGGCGCGCATCGCCATGACCGAAGGCATGGCGAATTGCGATCCGGTGCTGCTGGAGCCCATCTTCCATGTCACGATTCGGATCCCGGGCGAATTCACGCCCAAGGCGCAACGGCTCATCAGCGGGCGGCGCGGGCAGATCCTCGGCTTTGGCGCGATCAGCGACTGGAAAGGCTGGGACGAGGTTTCGGCCTACATGCCGCAATCCGAGATCCACGATCTGATCATCGAGCTCCGCTCGCTCACGCTCGGCGTCGGCACCTTCACCTGGAAGTTCGATCACTTGCAGGAATTGACCGGCCGGCTCGCCGACCAGGTGATCGCGCAGCGCGCCGAGGGGGTGCAGGCGGTGTCCTGACGATGACGCAAGGGAAGCCTTGTATAACAAGCCTTTGGCGCGTAGTTTTGAGGAATTCTTGGTTCAGGGCAGGTTCATGCCCGGCGGCCTATCGTCGGGCGATCGTGAGGATGCGCTCGCCTTGTGGCGGCGGCGCGGCGTGAAGGCAGAACCGCCATGGGACGGACCCGCGCGCAAACGACAGAGGAGAGGCTCATGAAGATCGACATCGGAATTGCCGAAAAGGACCGGAAGACCATCGCCAAGGGCCTGTCGGCGCTGCTCGCCGACACCTACACGCTCTATCTGAAGACCCACAACTTCCATTGGAACGTGACCGGGCCGATGTTCACGACGCTTCACCTCATGTTCGAGACGCAATACACCGAGCTGGCGCTGGCGGTCGATTTGGTCGCGGAGCGCATCCGCTCGCTCGGCGAGCGCGCGCCCGGAAGCTACGCGGAATTCTCCAAGCTCGCCTCGATCAAGGAAGCGAGCGGCGATCCCGACGCCAAGGCGATGATCCGCCAGCTGGTGGAGGGCAACGAGGCCGTGGTCAAGACCATCCGCAGCATCTTCGACACGGCCGACAGCGCCGGCGATGAAGCGACGACCGACCTTCTGACCCAACGCCTGCAGGTTCACGAGAAGACCGCCTGGATGCTGCGCAGCCTGCTCGAATAGATCGTTGCCCTTCCGCCGGCGCGGCGCACTCAGGCAACTGTGGCTTGCGGGCGGCTTCCTTCAATATTGCGCCGGTCGCCGGCCCGCGAGAAGCCGTATGGCCGCCCGCGGGAAGCGTCCTGCTCGACTAGCGCCAAACAGGCTTTCCGAGATCGATCTGGCTCTTGTCGGTCAGCGCACCGGCTCCGGCGCCGACGGCGCCGCCGATCAGCGCACCACTAACCGGGTCGCCGAGCATAAGCCCGCCGACGGCACCCACGCCGGCGCCAATTCCGGCACCCGAGATCGCACGGTCCGATGTGGATGTGCCGCAGGCGCCAAGAGCGATGGCCGAGAAGGCGGCCGCCACTAAGAAAATCTTTTTCATGACTTGTCTCCCAAGCAGATAATTCTCTACTGCTACCAAATAGATTGGGAGACGAAACGCGGAATACAAGGAAATAAATGGCAATATCAAAATACCGCACTAATAAAACAGATGAAGGCGACTACATATTATTAATCATTATTGCATTTTGTGCGATATATATCAGTTACTTGCCGCAGTATTATTTCAGGAATAGGGTCATTTGTCACGAAAACTGGGATGCTTTCGCGGGCACGGATTGCGGATGATTCACGAGAGCCACCAACCGGATTCCAATATCGCGCCGCTGCGAATCGTGTCGGAGTTTTTCGACAGTATCAGCCGGGAGCGGACACCGATGGCCTCGGCTGCAGATCCGACGCCCATGCTCATTATGGGTACAGGCCCTACCCCTCCGCCACTTTCTTCACCAAAAAATCGCGGAACGCGGTGAGCCGCCGTGCGTTACGCACCTCCTTCGAATAGACGAAATAAGTCGTGCGCGTCCCCTAGCGGACGACGACAGACATCTCGGCGCGAGCCTTGCGCTTCGGTCCCACCGTGATCCGCACGTCTTGCCCGAGAGCCGTCAGAAACTCCATAAGGCGCTCGACGGAGAACGTACCGGATTGGCCCCGCATCAGCGCCGATACGTGCGGCTGCTTGATGCCGAGGATTTCGCCTGCCTGTGTCTGCTTCAATCCGCGCTTCTTGATGAGGCGATAGATTTGCAGCGTGAGGTGCGCCTTAAGCTGCTCACGCTCGGGGTTGGGGAAGCCCAGATCGGCGAATACGTTGCCGCTTCCTTCCTTGACGCGGGTGGTCTTTTTCCTGGCCATGGCTAATTCTGCTTTCCTCCGTAGTTCCGTTCGGCGGCGGCAAGCCGCTGCCCGATCAGGTCCATTTCCTTCTTGGGTGTGGCGATGCCTTTCGTCGATTTCTTCTGAAAGGCGTGGAGAACGTAGATCGCATCGCGAAAGCGCACGGTATACACTGTCCGATATGTGCCGCTGTCGTCGGCTGCGACGATCTCAAGGACGGATCGCCCTGCAAAGCCCTTGAGTGCCTTGACAGTGGGGTATTCCTCTCCGCATTGAGCGGCGTACAGCGCTTGTCCGATGTGCCGTTGCACGGCTTTCGGAAAAGCCTTGAGGTCTCTTCTCGATGACCCCACCCATCTGACGGGCTTCGGTTCGCCGTCCACGTTACGAATATACGTCTATTCGTATATCCGGTCAAGTCCGGCAGCCTCGTTACCCCTCCGCCACTTTCTTCACCAGGAAATCGCGGAAGGCGGTGAGCCGCCGCGCGTTGCGCACCTCCTTGGAATAGACGAAATACGCCTCGACCTTGTGGCCTTCCAGCTCCGGCAGCACGCGCACCAGCGTCGGGTCCGATGCGCCCAGGTAATCGGGAAGCGCCGCCACGCCCAGGCCGCATTGCACCGCGCGGAATACGCCGTACACGGTATTGAGCTTAAGAGCCGGGCGGCGCGGGCGCGCCGGATCGGCGGCGAGCTCCAACAGCCAGCGCGCGTTGGGCAGCGGCGGCCGCGACAACGCGTCCCCGTAAGTGATCAGCCGGTGATCGCCGAGCTGCTCCGGCCGCTCCAGCGGCGGGGCTTTCTTCAAGTAAGCCTGGGCGGCGTATACGTAGAACCGCACCGTCAGCAGGCGCCGCTGGATCAGGTTCGGCTGCAAGGGCGGCGCCATGCGGATGGCGATATCGGCCTCGCCCATGGCGAGATCGAGCTGCCGGTCGTCGAGCACCAGCGTGACCTCGATGTCGGGATAACCGCTCAGAAACTCGCGGATGCGCGGCGTCAGCCAGATCGAGCCGAATCCGACCGTGGTGGTGATGCGCAGCGGCCCCGAGGGGCGCGCCCGGCTTTCGTACAGCTTGGATTCGGCGGCGGCGAGGCGCGCGTTGATGTCGCGGGTGGCGTCGAGCAGCAGCCGCCCGGCTTCCGTGAGCTTCAGCCCCCGGGCATGGCGGTGAAAGAGCGTGACCTTGAGGTTCGCCTCGAGCGCGCCGATCTGGCGCGAGATGGCGGATTGGCTGAGGCTGAGCGCGCTGCTCGCGCTGGTGAAGCTGCCCGCCTCGGCCACCGTGTGGAAGATCCGGAGCTTGTCCCAATCCATGGGAGGATTCCTTGCGGTGGTCGTCCGGCGCAGCCGGGAACAGGGCGCGTCAGCCGCCGGCGCGAACCTTGACGGCGTCGGCCTCGGCGCTTTGGCCGGATTCATGCTCGGCCAGGAATTTTTCGGCGTCGAGCGCCGCCATGCAGCCCATGCCGGCCGCGGTCACCGCCTGGCGGTACACTTTGTCGCGCACGTCGCCCGCGGCGAACACGCCGGGGATGTTGGTGCGCGTGCTCTCGGCTGCTGCGACGATGTAGCCGCCCGCATCCATCGCGAGTTGCCCCTTGAACAATTCGGTGGCGGGCGTGTGGCCGATGGCGACGAACACACCGTCGGCCTTGATGTCCTGCGTCTTGCCGGTCTTGACGTTGCGAATCCGCAAACCCGTCACGGACGGCGGCGTGCCGCCCCCCAGAACCTCTTCCGCGACGCTGTCCCAGATGACCGAGATCTTCGGATTCCGGAACAAACGGTCCTGCAAGATCTTTTCGGCGCGGAAACCGTCGCGGCGGTGAACCACGGTCACCTTCGTCGCGTGATTGGTGAGGTACAGCGCCTCCTCGACCGCGGTATTGCCGCCGCCGACGACGATCACCTCGCGCCCGCGGAAAAAGAATCCATCGCAGGTGGCGCAGGCGGAAACGCCGAAGCCCTTGAACGTCTCCTCGCTCGGCAGCCCCAGCCAGCGGGCCTGCGCGCCGGTCGCGACGATCAGCGTGTCGCCGGAATAAACATCGCCCGAGTCGCCGGTGCACACGAACGGGCGGCGGCTCAAATCCACCTTGACGATGAGATCGGCGATGAGCTCCGCGCCCACATGCTCGGCTTGGGCGCGCATCTGCTCCATCAGCCACGGGCCCTGGATGACATCGGCGAATCCGGGGTAGTTCTCGACATCGGTGGTGATGGTGAGCTGGCCGCCGGGCTGCATGCCGGCGACGATCAGCGGCTTCAGATTGGCCCGCGCCGCGTAGATCGCCGCCGTGTACCCGGCCGGACCCGAGCCGAGAATCAGAACCTTGCTGTGGAACTGTTTGGCCATGAACGGCGCGGCACATCCGGTGAAAACGCGAACAGACGGTGGCGGCTAAACATAGGAACACGGGCCGCGCGAAGCAAGGGAAGGCGGCGGCGCCTCAAAACCCGAACATATGATCGAAGCTGAAGGCCCGGTCCCCGTCCACGAGACCGTGGAATCCGAACAGCCGGCAGGTCGGGTCCACGACCAAAACGTAGGAATCGGCGCCCGCCCGCTTTCGCTCGTCGGCCTCGAACATCTCGGAAACGCGCCAGAACAGGCTGCCGCCGCAGGCAATCGCGACCTCGCGCTGGGCGACTTCCTTGCCGCCGCGGTCGCACAGGCTCAAGACGGTCGTGGATTTGGGATGCCAGGGCAGCGAGGCGGGGTAGATGAGATGGCACAGCGTATCGAGCGGCGCCGCGCCCAGCCTCAGGAAAATCCGGGTCGAGAGCCCGGGCGGCTTGGCCACGTAAGACTGCGGCTCGTCCTTGTAAGTAATCGGCGTGTTGTAGATATGGGCGCCGAAGATGGTTTCGGCGACATGGCTGCTCGCCAATTGCTCGTAGCGGCCGAAGCCGTGGAGCCAGCCGTCGGCCTCGCCGCCGTCGCGGAAATCGTACAGGAACTCGACATGGCCGTAGCCGGCCGGGAGCTTTAATCCGTCCTCCGCGATCCAGGCGTTCACGTCCACCGGCGTGGAATCGCGCCGCGCGATCCGCCCCAGGTAGCGGCGCGCCGCTTCCGCGCCCGATGCATCGTAAAGCGCCACGGAAAGCGGCAGCTCGTGCTGGCAGGTGGACATCGGCGTGGGCAGCACCTCGGTGCGGAACGAAGACAGAGGCAGCACGGGAAGCGGCATGAGATAGCCCTTGCCCATGAGCTTCGAAAGCTCGGGGATGCGGGGATCGGGCGCGAGATCGGTGCGCTCGACATTGGCATGGGCGATGCGCCGCCGCCCGTCTTGCCGGATGACCTCGTAGCGGGGGCGGACGAAATAGCGGCCCGCCTGAACCTCGATCTGGTTGGGCCAGCGCGCCTCGGGCAACAGCGCGCCGATGTCGATGGCGCGGGTGCCGAAGGCGGGCACGCTCACGTCGGACCACGAGACATCCTGGGAGCCCATGATGTTGACGCCGATGCCGCCGGGCGGGATCGCCACCGGGTGGCTGTTCTGGATCCACAGCAGTATTTTTTCGCCCTCCTTGGGGGCGGGCAGCCCGGCGTAGAGATCGGCCGGCCAGGCGTTGGCGTCATGGGTGCAGGACAGGCCGAGCCCGTCCGCGCTTGCGACATCGACCGCGTATTTGACCACGTCGTGGCCGGCCACCCGGAGCGCGTGAATGAACAGCGAGCCGGCGAAATCCGAAAGCCCGAATCGCGCGCGCACTTCGGCGCTGTCGATGCGGAACGCGGAGTTGGCGCCGTCGAGCGGCTCGCGCCATTCCGCCAGCACATCCCCGTCTTCGCCGAACAGACACAGCCACAGCTCCGGGCCCTTGGCGCCGTAGCCGGACCAGTAATTGGCCGAGGAGATGGTGGTGCGATGGCCCTTGCCGTCGCGCAGGAACCCGAAGTTGGTGGCGAAATTGAGCGGGTCGAGATAATTGCGCTGGTTGCTCAGCATGTCGTCGGCAAGGCGCAGCTCGTCGAAGGTGACAAGCTCGGCGCCGCCGGGAATCAAATTCCGGATCTGGTCGGCGAGCCGTTTCGCGTCGAAGGCGGCGAGCAGAACCGTGGCGGCGCGCGCACTGGGAAGCGCGGTCACGAGTTGCGCGGCGCGCCCCAGCTTTTTCGCGTTGGCTTCCTCGACCTTTTGGACATAGACGCCGGCGACATCGAGGCCGGCCAAATCGTAGAACGCGTCGAAACACGCGGCCTGGCCCAACGGATCGTAGATCGCGACCTTGCCCGACGCCGCAAGCCGTTGGCGCAGCGCCCTAGCCTTGGCGGCGACCAGCGGATGGCCGAGCGCCTTGAACAGCGAAGAGCCGCCCACGTTGTTGCCCGGCCGCCAGCCCTTGGCGCCAGGGTTGGTGAAGGTTTCGATGTTGAGGACCATGGCGCGAGACTAGCCTTTATCGCCCGGAATCGCTAGGCGAGTCGGGCTTTGCCGGCCGCGCCGATGCCCGCCGGCCGCGGGCTCAGGCATAGCCATCGAGGCCCTTGATCCAGGCGGAGAGGCGGTGGCGCAGGCGCTCGCGCCACACGACGCGCGCACTCGTCACCCAGTTGAACTGGATGACCCGGCGCTCGCCGACGAAGGGCTTATGGCCGTGGAAGGATGTGTCGCTGCGCCGGAACGCCAAAAGCGTGCCTTCGTCGGGCGGCACCTCGGCCGCGAAATCTTCGACGTCGTCCTGGGAGCGCAGCAGGCGCAGGCGCCCGCCGGGATTCTCCCATTTCGAATTGAGGTAGATGAGGACGGTGATGATCTTGCTCTTGGTGTCGGTGTGGATGCGGCCGTCCTTTTGCTGGCAGCGGCCGCGCACCGTGGTCATCAGCGGGCGGCCTTCGAGGTCCACCGCAAACTTGCGCGCAAACGCGGTGCGCATTTCGGGAGAAGCGAATTCATCCAACATCGCCCGGAACGCGGGGCCGAAATCGAGCTCGCCGACGGGGAAGCTTCCCGGCTTGGCGATGCGGGGGTAATCGCGCTCGAGCGCCGCCATGGCTTCGCCGCGCACGAAGTGCGGGACGATGATGTAATCGAAGGGGTCGCGATGGAGCGGCGTTGCCTCCAGGGCGGCGAGATCGAAGACCGGCATTGCGTTCAAGTCCTTGGTTGCGATGGCCCGCTCATTGAAGAAACCGGCTTGCTGAACGTCGAGTTCATCGGCGCGCGCGCCAGGCAGCCAGCCGCGATTTGATGATCGCGGCGACGCGCATGGTATCGTCGAGCGGCGCATAGCTCCAGGACGCGAGCGTACCATCGAAGGGGCGCGTTATGCCGTCGGCGCGCAGGCGCTCGTGGAAGCGCCGGAATTTGGCGGACCCGCCCTCGAGATCGAAGACATAGACCGGCTTGCCGGTGGCGCAGGCCTCGGAAACCATGTTGACGGAATCGCCCGTGACGACGATGGCGTCGGCGAGCGCCAGATATCCAAGATAGGGATTCTCCCCCGAGCCGTCCCAGATCTCGGCTCCCAGCGGCGCCAAAACCTCGCGCAGCACGGCTTCGTTCGCGGCGCCGGTACGGCGCGACGGCGTCACCGCGAGCCCGGCCCCGAATTTTTCGACGAGCGCTTTCAGGCGATCGCACAGCCGGCGGGTGAGGGCGGGCGTCAAGCGGAACACCTTGTTGTCGCCGCCGACCAGAACCGCGACCAGCGGGCGCTTGAGATGGGCGAGCTTCGGCGCGAAACGCCGTGCGGCTTCGGCCAGACTGTCGCGCGTGATGCCGTGGAGCGAGCCTTTGGTGGCGATCACATTGGGCCCGGCGATCCGGTCGTGAAGCGGCGCCACGACCACGTCGAAGCGGTGCCGCAACAGGCCCGGATTCTGGATCTGGATGGCGAAGGTGCGGTCGCCGCTTCGCGCCTTGATCGCCAGCGCCAAGGCGACGCTTGGCCGCCCGGTCGCGATCAGCACATCGGGCCAGGGGGGTGCCAGCGCGTCGCCGTCCTTGCGCAGGGCCGAAAGCGGGCAAATCCACGCCGGCGCCGGCAGGAAACGCCAGGGAAACCGGCATTTGATCCGTTTGATCTCGGGCGTGAAGCCGAGCACGCGGGCCAGGCCCACCGCCTGATTCTCCATGCCGGGGGTGCCGTCGCTCACTACCCAGCAGCGCCAATCCGTTTCCGCGCTCATGACCGTTTTTCAGCCCCCCGCCGGGGCGGACTATCGCAAGCGGCGGCGGCCGGCGGCAAGCAATGCGGCCGGCTGCGGATGCGCGGCGGCGTTTTGCCGCAGGAATCAGGGAACCGGCCGCGGGTGGACATCGCTTGAAATTTTATTTCCCTGGGAGCCGTGGCGGGGAATATAATTTTCGTCGCCCCGGGCGGGGTGAAGCCATCAGGGAGGAAGGGGCCATGGAGCGAGTCAAACTTGACCGCGTCGATCTATCGATCCTCAGGGACCTTCAAGACGACGGCCGGATGACCAACGTCGAATTGGCGCGGCGCGCCGGCATCACGCCGCCGCCCTGCCTGCGCCGCGTGCGGGCGCTGGAAGTGGCCGGCTACATCCGCGGCTATCACGCCGGGCTCAACCCCGAGGCCCTGGGTTTCGCGGTCACCGTGTTCGCCCATGTCGGCCTTGCGAGCCAGGCCGAATCCGACCTCGTCGCCTTCGAGGAGATGGTTCAGCAGTGGCCGGAAGTCCGCGAGTGCCACATGCTGGCGGGCGAGACGGATTTCCTGCTCAAGGTGGTCGCCAGCGACTGGGACGCCTATCAGCGCTTCGTCACCACCAAACTGACCGCCGCCCCCAATGTCGCCCATGTGAAGTCGGCGCTGGCCATCCGCGCCACGAAGCAGCAGCCGGGCGTGCCGATCGCCGTCGAGTCGATGTCGGCGGACCGCTCCGCCCGGGCCGAGCGGCGCGAGCACAGGGTTTCGCGCTAAAGCCGCGTTCCCGCGCGCCTTAAAAGCCGCGTTCCCGCGCCTTAGACGTATTTCACCGAGATGATTTCGTAGGCCTTGGCGCCGCGCGGCGTGTTGACCACCACGCTCTCGCCCTTTTCCTTGCCGATCAGGGCCTGGGCGAGCGGCGAGGTGATGGAGAGCAAGCCCTCGCTGATATCGGCCTCGTCGGCGCCGACGATGCGGTAGGTCGCGGTTTCGTCCGTATCCTCGTCGGCGAGCTTCACCGTGGCGCCGAATTTCACCGCCTTGCCCGAAAGCTTGGAGACGTCGATGACCTCGGCGTGGCGGATCTTGGATTCCAGCTCCGCGAGCCGGCCCTCGATGAAGCTCTGGCGCTCGCGGGCGGCGTGGTACTCGGCGTTTTCCGACAGGTCGCCGTGCTCGCGGGCCTCGGCCAGGGCGCGAATCACGCTGGGGCGCTCGATCGTCTTGAGACGTTCGAGCTCCGCCTTGAGCCGGCTCAGGCCCTCTTCGGTCATTGGGAATTTGTTCATTTCGGCAACCGAGCTTTTCACGCCATGGTAAGCGATTGGTTAACAGTTTCGGCGGTTTCGCCGGTCCCGTCAAATCCTGGGGATTTTAGAACGAACCTGAAAAATAGGATTGGAGAGGGGCGACGTCCAGACTGCCGCTGCGGAGCGTGGCAATGGCCTCGACGGCGGCCCCCGCCCCGGCCACGGTGGTGTAATAGGGGATGTTCTGCATCAGGGCCGAGCGGCGCAACGAGAAACTGTCGGCGATGGCGGGCGCCCCCTCGGTGGTATTGAACACCAGCTGGACGTCGCCGCTCTTGATGGCGTCCACCACATGGGGCCGGCCCTCCAGGACCTTGTTGACCACCGCGACCTCGACATCCTGGGATTGCAGATAGCGCGCCGTGCCGCGGGTGGCGATCAGCTTGAAGCCCATCGCCAGCAGCAGGCGGCAAGGCCGGACGATGGCCGGCTTGTCCTTGTCCTTGACCGAGATGAACACCGTGCCGGCCAGCGGCAGCCGCGTTCCGCTCCCCAGCTGCGACTTGGCGAAGGCGTGGCCGAAGTCGGCGTCGATCCCCATGACCTCGCCGGTGGACTTCATCTCCGGCCCGAGGATGATGTCCACGCCGGGGAAGCGGGCGAAGGGGAACACCGCCTCCTTCACCGCCACGTGCCCCGGTTTGCCGCGCGCCTTGACGCCGGCCAGGCCCATCGCGGCCAGGGTCTCGCCCGCCATGACCCGGGCCGCGTATTTGGCGATCGGCACGCCCGTGGCCTTGGCGACGAAGGGAACGGTCCGGCTCGCCCGGGGATTGACCTCGAGCACATACACGTCGCTGCCCTTGACCGCGAACTGGACGTTCATGAGGCCGACCACGCCCAGCGCAAGCGCCAGCGAACGCGTCTGGGTTTCGATCTCTTCGATCACGTCGGGGGACAGCGAGCGCGGCGGCAGCGAGCAGGCGGAGTCGCCGGAGTGAATGCCGGCCTCTTCGATGTGCTCCATGATGCCGGCGACATAGACGTCCTTCCGGTCGCACAGCGCGTCGACATCGACTTCGGTGGCGTCCTGGAGGTACCGGTCGATCAATATCGGATTCTCGCCCGAAACTTTTACCGCCTCGGTAACGTATTTGATCACGGAAGGCTCGTCGTACACCACCTGCATGGCGCGTCCGCCGAGCACGTAGGAAGGCCGCAACAGCACGGGCAAGGTGTAATTGGCGCTGACTTCCGCGGTGACCTTGATCGCTTCTTCCGCCGACGTCGCCGTGCCGCTTTCCGGCTGCCGTAATCCGAGCTTGTCGATCAATTGCTTGAACCGCTCCCGGTCCTCCGCGAGATCGATGGCGTCGGGCGAGGTGCCGAGAATGGGAACGCCTGCGTCTTCCAGCGCCTGGCTCAATTTCAGCGGAGTCTGGCCGCCGAACTGCACGATGACGCCGAGCAGATTTCCCTTGGACTGCTCCACCCGCACGATCTCGATCACGTCCTCGGCGGTGAGCGGCTCGAAATAGAGGCGGTCGGAGGTGTCGTAGTCGGTCGAGACGGTCTCGGGGTTGCAGTTGACCATGATGGTCTCGATCCCCGCATCGCGCAGCGCGTAGGCGGCATGCACGCAGCAATAGTCGAACTCGATCCCCTGGCCGATGCGGTTCGGCCCGCCGCCCAGGATCACCACCTTGCGGCGGCCGCTCGGGTCGGCCTCGCATTCCGCGCCCCTGGCGATCTCGCCCGCGCCGGTCTCATAGGCCGAATACATGTAGGGCGTGCGCGACGGGAACTCGGCGGCGCAGGTGTCGATGCGCTTGTACACGGGATGCACGGCGAGGCTTTTGCGCGTTGCCGCCGCCTCCGCCTCGCGCACCCCCGCCAATTCGGCCAGGCGCGCGTCCGAAAACCCCTGCTGCTTGAGGCGCAACAGCGCCGCCGCGTCGCCGGGAATGCCGGTCGCCCGCACCCGCGATTCGGACGCCACCAGATCCTCGATCTGGCGCAGGAACCACGGGTCGTATTTGCACGACTCGTGGATTTCCTCGACCGAGAGGCCGAAGCGGAAGGCCTGGGCGATCACCAGCAGCCGGTCCGGCGTCGGCCGGGCCAGAGCGGCGCGCACCGCATCGCGGTCCTTGCCGCCGCCGGCGTTGGGGATTTCGACCTCGTTGAGCCCGGTCAGGCCGGTTTCCATGGAGCGCAGCGCCTTCTGCAGCGACTCGGCGAAGGTGCGCCCGATCGCCATGGCCTCGCCCACCGATTTCATCGAGGTGGTCAAAAGCGGCTCGGTGCCCGGGAACTTCTCGAAGGTGAAGCGCGGCATCTTGGTGACGATGTAGTCGATACTGGGCTCGAACGAGGCGGGCGTGACGCCGGTGATGTCGTTGGGCAATTCGTCGAGCGTGTAGCCCACCGCGAGCTTGGCCGCGACCTTGGCGATCGGAAATCCGGTCGCCTTCGACGCCAAGGCGGACGAGCGCGAGACGCGCGGGTTCATCTCGATGATGACCATGCGCCCCGTGGCCGGATCCACCGCGAACTGGACGTTCGAGCCGCCGGTATCCACCCCGATCTCGCGCAGCACCGCGATCGAGGCGTTGCGCATCAACTGATATTCCTTGTCGGTCAGGGTGAGGGCCGGGGCGATGGTGATGGAATCGCCGGTGTGGATGCCCATGGGATCCACGTTCTCGATCGAGCAGACGATGATGCAGTTGTCGTTTTTGTCGCGCACCACCTCCATCTCGTATTCCTTCCAGCCCAGCACCGATTCCTCGATCAGCAACTCGTGGACCGGCGAAGCATCGAGGCCGCCCGTGACGATCTCCTCGAATTCCTGAAGGTTGTAGGC
This sequence comes from Alphaproteobacteria bacterium, assembly GCA_035292745.1. GTDB lineage: Bacteria > Pseudomonadota > Alphaproteobacteria > DATDPM01 > DATDPM01 > DATDPM01. The sequence goes on from DATDPM010000012.1 coordinate 26,931, forward strand.
GATGCCGCCCCCCGTTCCGCCGAGCGTGAAGGAGGGGCGGATGATCGCCGGCAGGCCGATGCGCTCCAGCACCGCGCGGGCCTCCGCCAGGTCGTGGGCCAGGCCCGAATTGGGGCAGTCGAGGCCGATCTTCTTCATCGCCTCGCGGAACAGCTCGCGGTCTTCGGCCTTGTCGATCGCCTGCCGGCTGGCGCCGATCAATTGCACGCCGAATTTCTCCAGGGTCCCGGCGCGCGCCAGCGCAATGGCGGTGTTGAGCGCGGTCTGCCCGCCCATGGTGGGAAGCAGCGCGTCCGGGCGTTCCTTCTCGATGATGCGCGTCACGATCTCCGGCGTGATCGGCTCGATATAAGTGGCGTCCGCCAGATCCGGGTCGGTCATGATGGTCGCCGGGTTGGAGTTGACCAGCACCACCCGGTAGCCTTCCTCGCGCAGCGCCTTGCAGGCCTGCGCCCCGGAATAATCGAACTCGCAGGCCTGGCCGATGACGATCGGGCCCGCGCCGACGATCAGGATCGATTTGATGTCGGTCCGCTTAGGCATGGGCGTCCATCAACCGCACGAACCGCTCGAACAGGTAGCGGCTGTCCTGGGGGCCGGGCGAGGCTTCCGGGTGGTACTGGACCGAGAACACCGGCTTGCCCGCGACGCGCAGTCCCTCCAGCGTCTTATCAAAGAGAGAGACATGGGTGGCGACGACGCCGGCGGGCAGGCTTTCCGCCGGAACCACGAAGCCGTGGTTCTGGCTGGTGATCTCCACCTTGCCGGTCTCCAGATCCTTGACCGGATGATTGGCGCCGCGGTGGCCGTGATGCATCTTCTCGGTGCGCGCGCCCAAGGCGAGGGCCAGCATCTGATGGCCGAGGCAAATGCCGAACACCGGGATCCCGGACTGCACCAGATCGCGGATCGTGGGGACCGCATAGCGCCCGGTCGCCGCCGGGTCGCCCGGCCCGTTGGAGAGGAACACGCCGTCGGGCTTGCGCGCGAGGATTTCGGGCGCGGAGGTCGCCGCCGGCACCACCGTGACCCGGCAGCCGCAGGCCGCCAGATTGCGCAGGATGTTGCGCTTGGCGCCGTAATCGATGGCGACGACGTGGCGCTTGGGCTGTTGCAGCCGGCCGTAGCCCGCGCCCAGCGTCCACAGCGTCTCGTTCCATTCGTAGGTCTGCAGGCAGCTCACGCCCTTGGCGAGATCGAGCCCTTCCATGCTGGGGCAGGCCTTGGCGCGCGCTTTCAGCTTCTCCAGGTCGAACTTGCCCGCCGGGTCGTGGCAGATGACGCCGTTGATGGCGCCGAGATCGCGCAGCCGGCGCGTGAGGCGGCGGGTATCGACCCCGGCCAGGCCGATCAGCCCGAACGACTTGAGCCACTCGTCCAGATGCCGCGTGGCGCGGAAGCTGGACGGCGCCGAAATGTCGGCGCGCAGCACCAGGCCGCGCGCGGCCGGCGTGGTCGCCTCCACGTCTTCGGCGTTGGTCCCGACATTGCCGATATGCGGGAAGGTGAAGGTGATGATCTGCCCGGCGTAGGACGGATCGGTCAGGATTTCCTGATAGCCGGTGATCGCGGTGTTGAAGCAAATCTCGCCTTCGACGATCCCCGTTGCGCCGATGCCGCGGCCCCAGAACAGCGTGCCGTCGGCGAGCACCAGCGCCGCGCTGGCCCCGGGCGCAACTGCGGAGGCCTCAAGCGCGGGCTCTACGGCGGACATGATCATGGACGGCGGCTCCTGCCCGCGCCCGGTCGCGGGCGGCGGACACATGCGGGACGGCGGCGAGCCCGGAACGCGGGCGAGTGCGACGCCTCTTGACGGGCCGGGCATTTGCCCCAAGATGGCGACATCCGGCGAAGGGCGGGCAAATCGGGCGATTGATAAGCAAAGCGGCCCGTCCCGTCAAGTCGGACAATCTTTAAAAAATTACGCTACGTCAATAAGTTAGCGAAAAACTGTGGTTGCCGGACCGGCGCGTTTCAGATAAGATTAGCGTGTTCCGGGGGCACCACACCACATTCTGACGAGATGCTGCGAACCGAGATTCGCGACGCGCTCAAGGCCGCGCTTAAGGCCAGGGACGAACGCAGGGTTTCGACCGTGCGGTTGATCCTGGCTGCGCTCAAGGACCGCGACATCGCCGCCCGCGGCCCGGGCGCGGGCGGGCGCGAGGAGATTCCCAACGAGGAAATCCTCAATCTGCTCCAGACCATGATCAAGCAGCGCCGCGACAGCATCGCGCTGTACGCGAAGGGCGGGCGGCAGGATCTGGTGGATCAGGAGACCCAAGAGATCAAAGTGATCGAGGAGTTCCTGCCCACGCAGCTCTCGGACAAAGAAATGGCCGAAGCCGTTAAGGCCACCATCGAGAGCATCGGCGCGACCACGCTGAAAGATATGGGCCGCACCATGGCCGCCTTGAAGGAGCGCTACGCCGGGCAGATGGACTTCGCCAAGGCGAGCGCCATCGTCAAGCAGCAGCTGGGCTGAGTTTCCGGCGCGGCGCGGCGCCGGAACGGACGAGATATCGATGCGCTTCACGCCCGAGTTCCTGGATGAGCTTCGCGCCCGCGTGCCGCTGGCCGAGGTGGTGGGGCGCAAGGTTCAGCTCAAGAAGCGCGGGCGCAATCACACCGGCCTGTGCCCCTTCCACCGGGAAAAGACGCCCTCCTTCACCGTCCACGAAGACAAGGGCTTCTATCACTGCTTCGGCTGCCAGGCGAGCGGCGACGTCATCGACTTCGTCATGAAGACCGAGAACCTCACCTTCCCCGAAGCGGTGGAACGCCTGGCCGGCATGGCCGGGATGCGGCTGCCCGAGGCGGGCCCGCGGGACGCCGAGCACCAACGTGAATACAAGGACATCAATGCGGCATTGGAGGCGGCGGCGCGGTGGTTCGCCGCGCAACTGGCTTCGCCTGCCGGCGCCGGCGCGCGCGAGTATCTTGCCGGCCGCGGCCTGGACGCAAAGGCGGTCGCGCGGTTCCGCCTGGGTTTCGCGCCGGAGCGGCGCGGCGCGCTCAAATCGGCGCTCATGGAAACGGCCAGCCAGAAAGACGGCCGGTTTCCCGAGAAGCTGCTGATCGCGGCCGGGCTCTTGGCCGTTCCCGAAGGCGGCGGCGAAACCTTCGACCGCTTCCGCGGACGCATCGTTTTCCCCATCGCCGACCGCCGCGGGCGGGTGATCGGCTTCGGCGGCCGCGGGCTCGGCGACGTGAAGCCCAAATATCTCAACTCGCCGGAAACCGCGCTCTTCCACAAGGGACGCACGCTTTACAACCTGGCGGGCGCGCTGCCCGCCGCCCGCGAGCGCGGCGAGGTGATCGTGGCCGAAGGCTATATGGACGTGATCGCCCTCGATCAGGCGGGATACCCGAATGCCGTGGCGCCGCTCGGCACCGCGCTCACCGAAGACCAGATGAACGAGCTGTGGCGGCTGTGCGACGAGCCTTACTTGTGCTTCGACGGCGACGAGGCGGGGTTGCGTGCGGCAGGGGCCGCGGCGGAACGCGCCCTGCCGCTGCTGAAACCGGGGAAGTCGCTGCGCTTCGTCATGCTGCCTGGGGGCGAAGACCCCGACAGCCTGCTGCGCAAGGAGGGCCCGGAGGCGATCGCCAAGGCGGTCGAGGCCACCTGGCCCCTGTCCCGCATGATATGGGCGATCGAGACCACCGGCCGGCCCCTCGACACGCCGGAGCGCCGCGCCCAGCTGCGCCAGAGCCTGGGGCGGCGCTCGGCGGCGATTCAGGACGCCAACGTCCGCGAGGAATACCGCCGCGACCTCGAGCGCCGCTTCGACGAGTTGTTCCCGCCGCGCGCGGCAGGCCCCGGGCGCGGCGGCCGGGGCCGCCCGCCGCCGGGGCCGGGCTATGCCGCCCCGACGATGCCGCGCGGCCAGGGCGCCCTGACCCGGGTGGCAGGCCAGGAAATCCTGCCGCAGACGCTGCTGGCTGCGGTCATCAACCATCCGGAGCTCCTGGACGAAGTCGGCGAGGACCTGGGTTTGGCCGAATTTCTGGCCCCCGAGCTGGACCGCCTGCGGCAGGCCGTGGTCGAGGCGGCCGGCATCCCGGGGCTTGACACGGAGCGGCTTAAAAGCCACCTACGGGATCAGGGCTTTTCGGGGGAATTGCGGTCCGTGCTGCGCGCCGAGGTCTATCAGCACAGCGCGTTCGCACGCCCCGAGGCGGCCCTGGATACCGTGCGCCAAGGTTGGAAAGAGGCGTTCGGCAAGCATCAATTGCCGATCCTGCATGCGCAGGTGCGCGAGGCCGAACAAGCGGTGGCCCGCGAGATGACGCCCGAGAATCAACGGCGGTTCTACGACTTGAAGAAGCGCCTCTACGAACTGGAGCTGAAGGCCCGGGAATGGATCGGCTGAAAACCCGGGCGATTGCAGAAACCGACAAGGCCGGTTAGGGCGGCGCGGCGGGGTGCCCGCAAGGGTGCCCGAGGCCGCTGCCGCCTTTTTGAACGAGCGGGGGAAAGAGGAACGCGATGGCGACGAAAACGACGACTGCGGCGCAGGCCGCCGAGACCCAAGGCGAGACGACCGACGGCCCGCTCATGGACGGGCTCGGCGCCAGCGTCAAGAAGATGGTCCAGCGCGGGCGCGAGCGGGGCTACGTCACCTACGACGAGATCAACGCGGCGCTTCCCTCCGAAAAAGTGACCTCGGAGCAGATCGAGGACACGCTCGCCATGCTCTCGGAAATGGGCATCAACGTGGTCGAGACCGACGAGGCCGAGGAAACGGAGGCCGCGGCCGAGCCCGCCGCCGCCGAAGAGCCCGAGCCGCGGGTCGTGGCGACCATCGACGAAGCGGATCTGGGCCGCACCGACGACCCGGTGCGCATGTACCTGCGCGAGATGGGCAGCGTGGAGCTGCTGTCGCGCGAGGGCGAAATCGCCATCGCCAAAAGGATCGAAGCCGGGCGCGAGAAGATGATCGGCGCGATTTGCGAAAATCCGCTCACCATCCGCGCCATCGTCGAATGGCGCGACAAGCTGGTCGAAGGGCAGATTCTGCTGCGCGACATCATCGATCTGGACGCCACCTACGGCGGCGGCCCCGAGGCGGAAGCGGCCAGCGCCGCCGAAAAGGAAGCGTCCGGCGACGGGGCGGAAAAAGAGACGGCCGGCAATTCCGAGGACAAGGCGGAAACCGCCGAGACCGGCGGCGAGGGCCAGCCGTCCGAAGAGGAAGACGACGAGGGCGGCATTTCGCTGGCGGTGATGGAGGCGACGCTGCTGCCTTCCGTGCTCAAGAATTTCGACGCCATCGCCAAGAAATACAAGAGCCTCCACAAGGTCCAGGAATCGCGGCTGACCGCGGCCCGCGCCGGCGAGGAAATGGAACGCCGGCAGGAGCGCCGCTACGAAAAATTGAAGCGCGAATTGATCGACCTCATGGATCAGGTCCATCTCAACAACCCGCGCATCGAGTCGCTGGTCGAGCAGCTTTACGAGCGCACCCGCAAATTGATGGCCCTCGAGGGCAAGCTGTTGCGCCTCGCCACCGGCGCCGGCGTCAAGCGCGAGGATTTCCTGAAGAATTACTTCGGTTCCGAAGTCGATCCTTCCTGGCTGGAACGGATGCGGGAGCTGCCCGGCAAGGGCTGGAAGAAAGTCGTCTCCAAGCACGCCAAGGAGATCGGCGAGCTGCGCGAGCAGATCGCCCAGATCGGCCAGGACGCGGGTCTGGAAATCTCCGAGTTCCGCCGCATCGTCAACACGGTGCAGGAAGGCGAGCGCGAATCGAACCAGGCGAAGAAGGAGATGGTGGAGGCCAATCTGCGCCTCGTCATTTCCATCGCCAAGAAATACACCAACCGCGGCCTGCAGTTCCTCGATCTCATCCAGGAAGGCAACATCGGCCTGATGAAGGCGGTGGACAAATTCGAGTACCGCCGCGGCTACAAGTTCTCGACCTACGCGACCTGGTGGATCCGGCAGGCCATCACCCGCTCCATCGCCGACCAGGCGCGCACCATCCGCATCCCCGTGCACATGATCGAGACCATCAGCAAGCTGGTGCGCACCAGCCGCCAGATGCTGCACGAGATCGGCCGCGAGCCGACGCCGGAGGAATTGGCGGAAAAGCTCGGCATGCCGCTCGAGAAAGTCCGCAAGGTTCTGAAAATCGCGAAAGAGCCGATCAGCCTCGAGACCCCCATCGGCGACGAGGAAGACAGCCACCTGGGCGACTTCATCGAGGACAAGAACGCGGTCCAGCCGCTCGACGCCGCGATCCACGCCAATCTGCGCGAGACCACCACCCGGGTGCTGGCCACGCTCACGCCCCGCGAGGAGCGCGTGCTGCGCATGCGCTTCGGCATCGGCATGAACACCGATCACACGCTGGAGGAAGTGGGCCAGCAGTTCTCGGTCACCCGCGAGCGCATCCGCCAGATCGAGGCCAAGGCCCTGCGCAAGCTCAAGCACCCCAGCCGCTCGCGCAAACTCCGCAGCTTCCTCGACACCTAACGCCGCGCCCGCGCGGCGTTGCGGGGCGCGCGGCGTGAATCTCAATCGCCTGCTGCGCGCGCCCGGGGCGGGGCTGTTGCTGCGCCCCTGGTACGACCGCGCGGCCATGCGGGCGCTCCGGCGATGGTACTTCCCCTTGTCGAGAGCCTGGGCGGCGGCGCTGGCCGCCGGAAAATCGCGCGAGGACTTCGCCCGCGAGGTGCCCTGCGCGCCGCCGCCGGCGGGCCTGACGGATTCGGCGCTCGCCGCGACCTTCCGCCTGAACCGCGCCTATGAACGCGCGCGGCGGGAGTGGGAGGACGCCTTCTTCGGCCCCGCGCGCGCAGCGCCGGGGCGTCTGCGCGACGCGGAATCGGCGCGCATCGCCGCCGCCCATGCGCTGATGTCGGCGCGCGCCCATTTCCTGCCCTTGCAGGCGTTCGCTAACTTTCCGCCCGTGCGCTTCGAGGTCGCCGACGGCGACACCGTGCGCCGCCACCATGGCGCGCGCCTCGCCGAGGGGCGCACCGGCTTTCCGGCGCCCGCGCCGCTTCCCGCCTTCGAGCGCTCGCGGCTCCTCGAGAACGCGGACAGTGACGCCTTCTGGCTGCGCTTCCCCTCGCCCGGACGGGTGGGCGACGTCGCCTGGGCGCGCGCCTTTCTTCCCGAAGGCGCCAAGCCGCGGGCCACCGTCGTTCTCGCCCACGGCGTAGCGATGGAAACCGAATTCTGGCGCGGCCTGGCCGCGCCCTATGAGGCGCTCTCCGCATCCGGCATCTGCACCATCGCGCCCGAGGGTCCGTTCCACGGCCGGCGCCGCCGCGACGGCCGCTACGGCGGCGAGGACGTGTTCTCGCTCGGGGTGCTCGGCCTCCTCGATTACTTCGAGGCCCATGTCGCCGAGTTGGCGGCGCTGGTCGCTTGGGCGCGCGCCGAATTCGGCGGGCCGGTCGCGCTGGTCGGGATCAGCCTCGGCGCCTTCGCCGCCCAGCTCGCGGCGGTTGCCTGCCGGGGCTGGCCGGCGGATATGCGCCCCGACGCCCTGCTCCTGGTCGCGGCCGGCGGCTCGCTGCTCGCCGCCGCCTTCGAGGGGACGCTGGCGCAGGCGCTCGGCATTCCAACGGCGCTTCGCACCGCAGGCTGGGGGCACGAGGACCTCGTAGGCTGGTTGCCGCTGCTCGAGGCGCGGGGCGCTCCGGCGTTGCCGCCCGAGCGCATCGTGGCCACGCTGGGCCGGGCCGACGACATCGCCCCCTATGCCGAGGGCCGCGCGCTCATGCGCGCCTGGGACGTGCCGGAGGAAAACGTGTTCGTGCGCGATCAGGGCCACTTCACGGCCTCGCTCGGGCTTTTTGCCGACGATGCGCCGCTGCGCCGCTTGGCCGATCTGCTGCTCGCGGCGCCGTGACGCGCGGAACGGGTGCTGCGCATGCGCTTCGGCTGCGCAACTTGACCCGTGGCCTGTGTAGGTATATACTCCTATACAGGTCTTTGGCATCGTGAAACCCGGTGAACGCCGCGCATAACCGCACCCGCCTGGGCGCGGCTGCACAGCGCGGCTGCACGAATGCGATGATGACACCGCGGGCACGGGAGGCGAATAACGCGGCAAAAATCAGCCACAAGGCCGCATCCTGTCGCATCCCGTCGCATGGCGGCCCCGCCAGACCCGCTATTTTCCGGCCTTTGCGCGCGCGGGTGTTTACAAATGTTGACATCCGCCGGGGAAAACCGGCGCCGCCCGCAACGCGACCTTGTCCCGAAGTCGTGAGAAGGTCCGAGCGAAGCGAGCGGGTGAGGGTAAGGCGAGGGCCGCGGCGCTGTTGCGTCGCGCCGGCTGACGTTATGCTTGGCCGAGGTGGGGCCCGTAGCTCAACTGGTTAGAGCCGGCCGCTCATAACGGTCTGGTTGGAGGTTCGAATCCTCCCGGGCCCACCAAGCGGGTGGCGTTGAGTTGGAGTTTCACCCAAGAGACACACAAGTAAGTATTTGGTGTTTATGCGATTGTCGCATCGCTCTTGACATGTGTGCCAATTGGGCGTACATGACCAAGTCAGTGTTGTTACCCACGTAGCGGTTATGCGGGCCGAAGGCCCGCATAACCGCTACGTGGCCGACAGGCCAACGAAATGTTCGGGCAAGATCATGACGGCGCTTCCAGCAAACGACACGCGCGCGCGTAAAGATGAGCGCGTGGCGGTACGGGTCCCGGCGGATGTCAAGCAGACGCTGGAACGAGCGGCGTCATGCTCCGGCCGCAGCCTGTCCGACTTCGTGGTCGAGAGTGCGTTGCGCGCCGCTCAGCAAACGCTCGAAGCGAGTCTGAAGATGCAATTGGCCGAGAAGGACCGTCAGGTGTTTCTGGCAGCTCTCGTCACTCCGCCGATGCCGAACGCTGCATTGATGGCGGCTGCGAAACGATACGATCGCGCCAATAAATAGCGGAACGAGACGGTGCCCGTCTCAATCCGGCCGCTCGGGAAGAAGCATGATCGGGCGGCTTTTTCGTGCGGTGTCGAGGCGCTCGACAAATACCTCCGCGTGCAGGCCGGACAAGACCAGCGGAAAGGCCTCGCGAGGGTATTCGTCGCGGAGGCGCAAGAACGAGGAACCGTTGCGGGATTTTATACGTTGAGCACGATTAGCGTCGACGTTGGTGCACTGCCCGCCGAGCTTTCAGAACGGATTCCGTATTCGGACGTTCCGGCTGCATTGATAGGCCGTCTCGCCGTCGATCGGCGTTACCAAGGACAGAGGCTCGGCGAGCACTTGCTCATTGATGCCCTAAAACGCATCGTAGACATCAGCCAAACCATGGCGATCCTTGCAGTCGTCGTGGACGCGAAAGAGGGTGCGGTTTCTTTCTATCGGAAATATGGCTTCATCCCATTTCCGAATCGGCCCGATCGCCTGTTTCTGCCGGTAGCTACGGCCCGGAAATTATTTTAGGGGCGCGCGTCGCGGCGACGGCCGGAGCCGGCCGCTCATGACGGTGTGGAACGGCGATGCCTGCAACGTCGATTATGTCGATTACCATTAGGAGACCATGATGATGATGAAGAATCCGCCGCACCCCGGCCGGATCGTAAGGCAAGACTGCATTGAGCCTTTGGGGCTGACGGTGACCGAAGGGGCGGAGATTCTCGGCGTAACCCGCCAGGCGTTGAACAACCTCGTCAACGGGCGGGGCGGGATTTCTCCCGAGATGGCGGTGCGGCTATCCAAGGCTTTCGGCGGCGGCCCCGAAATATGGCTTGGAATGCAGATGCAGTACGACCTGGCCCAGGTCCGCAAGAAGGCCGCGCAAATCAAAGTGCGGCGCTACCGCGCCGCCTGATGGCGCCGTTGCCGCAGGCTTTCCCGCCGCGGCGCATTGCGCGCCACGCGCCGCAAGGCTAGAACAACCCGCTTTTCATTTATCGTCCGGTTTCAGCAGAAGGATTTCCGCAACATATGGCTTCGTACCAATTCATCTACGTCATGAAGGGCCTGTCCAAGACCTATCCCGGCGGGCGGCAGGTGTTGAAGGACATCTGGCTGTCGTTCCTGCCCGGCGCCAAGATCGGCGTGTTGGGCGCGAACGGCGCGGGCAAGTCCACGCTGCTCAAGATCATGGCCGGGATCGAGACGGAATTTAACGGCGAGGGCTGGGCGGCCGAGGGCGCCAAAGTCGGCTATCTGCCCCAGGAGCCGGTGCTCAATCCCAACAAGGACGTGGCCGGCAACGTGCTGGAGGGCCTGGGCGAGCTGAAGGCCCTGGTCGACCGCTTCGAGGAGATCAGCGCGAAATTCGCCGAGGAGCTGAGCGACGACGAGATGTCGGCGCTGATGGCCGAACAGGCGGCGCTTCAGGAGAAGATCGACGCGGCGGACGCTTGGGATTTGTCGCGCACCATCGAGATCGCCATGGACGCGCTGCGCTGCCCACCCGGCGACGCGGAGGTGCAGAACCTGTCGGGCGGCGAGCGGCGGCGCGTGGCGCTGTGCCGCCTGCTGCTGCAGAAGCCCGATCTGCTGCTGCTCGACGAGCCGACCAACCATCTCGACGCGGAATCGGTGGCGTGGCTGGAACGATACCTCGCGGAATATCCCGGCACGGTGGTGGCCGTCACCCACGACCGCTATTTCCTCGACAACGTCGCGGGCTGGATCCTGGAGCTCGACCGCGGCCAGGGGATTCCCTTCGAAGGCAATTATTCGAGCTGGCTGGAGCAGAAGGAGCAGCGCCTCGCCCGGGAAGAGAAGCAGGAATCCGCGCGCCAGCGTACCCTCAGGCACGAATTGGAATGGATCCGGCAAGGGGCGAAGGCCCGCCACGCCAAATCCAAGGCGCGAATCTCGGCCTATGACACGTTGCTGGCGGAGGCCGCCAACGCGGCGCCCGACGGCGCGCAGATCGTCATTCCGCCGGGGCCGCGCCTCGGCGACTTGGTGGTGGAGGCCGAGCATCTCCGCAAAGGCTTCGGCGAGCGGCTATTGATCGAGGATTTGAGCTTCAAACTGCCCGCGGGCGCGATCGCCGGCGTGATCGGCGCGAACGGCACGGGCAAGACCACGCTGTTCCGCATGATCATGGGCCAGGAAAAACCCGACGGCGGGAAATTGCGGGTCGGCGACACGGTGAAGCTCGGCTACATCGACCAGTCGCGCGAGACGTTGCGCGCCGACAAGACGGTGTGGGAGGAGATCTCGGAAGGGCGGGAGGTGATCGAGCTCGGCAAGAAGCAGGTGCAGAGCCGGAGCTACTGCGCGGGCTTCAACTTCAAGGGCGCCGACCAGCAAAAGAAGGTGGGCCAGCTTTCGGGCGGCGAGCGCAACCGCGTCCATCTCGCCAAAATGCTGAAATCGGGGGCGAATCTGCTGCTGCTCGACGAGCCCACCAACGACCTCGACGTGGAGACGCTGCGCGCCTTGGAAGACGCGCTCACCGCCTTCGCCGGCTCCGTCATCGTCATTTCCCACGACCGCTGGTTCCTGGACCGCATCGCCACCCACATCCTCGCCTTCGAAGGCGACAGCGCCACCGAATGGTTCGAGGGTAACTACGCCGACTTCGAGGCCGACCGGAAGAAGCGCCTGGGCGAGGAGGCGGTCCAGCCGCACCGCGTCAAATACAAGAGGCTGGTCCGGGCGTAACGGAGTCGGGGCGGGGGATGGCGCGCGCCGAAAAGCAAAGCGGCGGGAAGTCCGCCGCTGTCACGTCGAGAAAACCGGGAAAAGAAACGTCAGCCGTTTCCGGCGGTACGCAGCGACGCGGTCTTTTGGCGCAAGGCGTCGATCAGCCCCGCCACTTTGCCGTCGTGCTGCAGGACCTCGTTCGCGAACTGATCGCGATAGGTGGTGATCATGCTCACCCCCTCGATCTTGATGTCGCGAATCTTGAACTTGCCGTCCATCGGCGCCACCACCCATTCGAGCTTGGTGGTCGGTCCGTCCGGGCGCACCACCGCGGAATAGACGCTGACGGCGTTGTCGGGGCCGACGCGGGACGACTGGGCCTCGAACGATTCGCCCGAATACTGGCGGAACTGGGACGCGTAGATCTCGACGATGTAATCCTCGAACAGCGCGATGTATTGGGTCCGCTCGTCCTCGGTTGCGCGCGGCCAGAAACGGCCCAAGGCGCTGCGGGCGATGAAGGGGATGTCGAATCCCTCTTCGAACAGGGTCCGGAAGCGCGCGGTCAGCTCGTGGTCGGAAAGATCCGGACCGGTGAGGGCGCCGATGGCGCGGTGGCCGAAGTCGTCGATGAAAGCGGTCGCGTCCTGGGCCGGATCCGCATGGGCGGTCTGCACGGCGGCAAAGCCGACGATCGCGATGACGACCGGAATCAAGAAGCGTCGTGACAACATGGCTCCAGCTTCGGTTACTGCGCGGCCTTTTCCGATAGCGACTCGGACGAGGCCGGCATTGCCACCGGCGTTTCGCCTTTGCCGTTCTCGCTCATGATGCTGCCGCCGGGCGTACCGGGCTTGGGCTCGCCGTTGTTGATCTCGTCGATCCGGCGCTGCCGGAAAAGGCTTCGGATCGTCGCATAGAAGTCCAGCGACGTGCGCTCGATCTCGTCGAGGGTATCCAGCACGTCGGCGCGCCGGTCGATGCCGTCGATGGCGGCGCGGACGTAGGTGAGATAGCCGCGGCCGGTGTTATCCAGATACCAATTGAGCGGGTCGATGAAGCCGTCCACCACCAAGCCGACCGTATCGCGCGGGTTCGACGGCCCCAGGATGGGCAGCACCAGATACGGGCCTTCGTCGACGCCCCAGACCGCGAGCGTCTGGCCGAAGTCCTCGTCGTGATAGGGAAGCCCGAGGCCGGAAGCGACATCGAACAGCCCGCCGATGCCGATCGTGGTGTTGAACACGGCGCGGCCCAACGTCGTGCCGGCGCGCTGGATCTCAAGCTGCATCAAATCGTTCGCCAGCACCACCGGCGAGCGCAGGTTGTTCAGGAAGCTGCGCACGCTTTTGCGGCCCTTGGCCGGGACGATATAGACGTAGCCCTGAGCGAGCGGCTTGATGAGATAGGTATCCGCCGCCTTGTTGAAGGCGAAGATTTCCCGGTTCATCGGCTCGAGCGGATCGTTCGCCTCGTTATAGGCGGCGAGTGCGTCCGGATCGGTGGGGGGCGTGGCGCAGCCCTGGAACAGCAATGTGAGGCCCGCCAGCAGGGCCACGCGCACAGGAAGAAGTCGCAATCTGTTCATGTGAGTTTCTTGATTTATCAGTTTCGGCGAATACCGTGAGTGTGGATCGCAGGCAACGATCTATGGTCGCCCGGCCCCCGCATTAACAATTCTCGCCGACTTGCGTAAAGCTTCCCTTAATTCGCGCGATTTCATGAAATGGTCCCCCTCAGAACGGGCCTTTGGCCCGGATGGCCTGTTTCTCGGTAACTCCTTGCGCTTCCCCTGACTTTCCGCGCATGACGGCCCGCGAAACAGGCTCTTGTCACGACATCCCCGACAGATTGCCCGCTGCATTAACCAATTTCCATGAAGTATCACAACATTCATGCGAACACTAGCAGGCAGCGAACAATACTGTGTGGTTCATGCCGCGAAGGTTGCAAAACCGCCACAGTAATCTCAAAACCAAAAATCACTGGCCAAACATGCTCGGGTTATGCTTTGTTTAATAAACATATGTTTATGTTGTGATGCTATTCGGCGTTTTTCCCGGTGGCAAGAGCTGATTGAATCATGAGAACCGAGACGATTCTCGCGGGCCTGCGCGCCGCGGCCGAGCCGACGAGGCTGCGGCTCATCGCGCTGTGCGCCGAGGCCGAACTCACCGTGCGCGAGCTGACCCAGATTCTGGGCCAGAGCCAGCCGCGGGTATCGCGGCATCTCAAAGTTCTATGCGATGCCGGTTTGCTCGACCGGTCGCCCGAGGGCACGTCGGTCTATTTCCGTTTGGCGCGGACCGGCGAAGGCGCGGAGCTGGCGCGCGCACTGACCGCGATTTTATTCGGCGACATGCGGTCCGGAGCCCAGCCGGCGTCGCTCGATTTCGAACGGCTGGAGACGGTGAAACGGGCCCGCGCGCAGACCGCGGCCGCCTATTTCCAAGCCAACGCGGCGCGCTGGGACCAGATCCGCTCGCTCCACGTGGACGAAGCCGAGGTCGAGCGCGCGCTCCTCCAGCATCTCGGCGCGGAGCCGATCGGCGAGCTGCTGGACATCGGCACCGGAACCGGGCGGATTCTCGAAATTCTGGGGTCCCGCGCCGGCAACGCGATCGGCGTCGATCTGTCGCGGGAAATGCTGAAGCTGGCGCGCAGCCGGATCGAACGCGCGGGGCTGCGGAATTGCGGCGTGAAACAGGGTGACATGTACCAGTTGCCGTGGCCCGAGCCCTCGTTCGACGCCATCACCATCCATCAGGTTCTGCATTATGCGGAACGGCCGGCCGCGGTGATCGCCGAGGCGGCCCGGGTGCTGCGCCCCGGCGGGCGGCTCGCGGTCGTGGACTTCGCGCCGCATGAGCTGGCGAAGCTGCGGGAGGAGCACGCCCATCGCCATCTGGGCTTTGCCGATGCGGAGATCGCCCGCTGGTGCCGGCAGGCCGGAATCGAGCCGCTGGAAATCGTCCATCTGCCGGGCAAGCCGCTGACGGTGACGCTTTGGCTCGGGCGCCGGCCGAAAGAGGCGGCACAGGCAACGCGCGCCGAAGCGGCGCGCAAATTCGGTTCGCCGGCGGAACGGAGGATCGAGGCATGATGGCGGGTGACATCGGCATCCGGCAGGGCCCCATCCCCCCGTTCCTGCCCAACGCGCAGGGGCTTCAGGTTTCCTTCGAGTTCTTCCCGCCCAAGACCGAGGAAATGGAGAAGACCCTGTGGTCGGCGTTGAAGCGGCTCGAGCCTCTCGGCCCGCGCTTCGTCTCGGTCACCTATGGCGCGGGCGGCACCACCCGGGAAAGAACGCACGCGACCGTGTTGCGGATACTGAAAGAGACCTCGCTGACGCCGGCGGCGCATCTCACCTGCATCGGCGCGCCGCGCAGCGAGATCGACGACATCGCCCGGCTCTATTGGCGGGAAGGCGTCCGGCATATCGTCGCGCTGCGCGGGGACCCGCCCGACCGCGGCGCGACCTATGTGCCCTATCCCGGCGGCTACGCCTACGCCAGCGATCTGGTTGCCGGGTTGAAGAAGATCGGCGATTTCGAGATTTCGGTCGCCTGCTATCCCGAGGTCCATCCCGAGGCGATCTCGGCCAAGGCCGATCTCGAAAACCTGAAGCGCAAGATCGACGCCGGCGCCAGCCGCGCCATCACCCAGTTCTTTTTCGACGTGGACGTGTTCCACCGCTTCGTGGACCGGGCCCGCGCCGCCGGCATCAGCGTTCCGATCGTGCCGGGGATCCTGCCCGTCACCAATTTCGCCCGCGTGGCCGAATTCGCCAAGGCTTGCGGGACGCGCATCGCGCCCTGGGTCGCCAAGCTGTTCGAGGGATTGGATGAGGACGCCGAAACCCGCAAGCTGGTGGCGGCCACGGTTGCGGCGGAGCAATGCCGGATGCTGCAGGCAAGCGGCATCCGCGAATTCCACTTCTACACCCTGAACCGGGCCGACCTTACCTACGCCATCTGCCATATCCTGGGCCTGCGCCCGAAGGCGGCGGCGGCGGCGCAACCGGCGGCGCGCGCGGAAATCCGGTAATGGCACACTTGCTCGATTACTTGCGCGAGCGCGTGCTGCTCGCGGACGGCGCCATGGGAACCCGGGTGCAGGCCCTCGACCTCACCGTCGAAAAGGATTTTCTTGGGGCCGAGAACTGCACCGACATCCTGACCAAGAGCCGGCCGGATATCGTGCGCGACATCCACATGAGCTATTTCGCCGCCGGATCCGACGCGGTGGAGACCAACACCTTCGGTACCTCGCCGGTGACGCTGGGCGAATTCGGGCTGTCGGACGAGGCCTTCGATCTCAGCAAGCGCGCGGCCGAGATCGCCCGCGAGGCGGCGGAGGAATTCAAGGGCGACGGGCGGACCCGCTTCGTGCTGGGCTCGATCGGGCCGGGCACGAAACTCCCCACCCTCGGGCACATCGATTACCAGACCGTCGAGGACGCAATCGCGGTCCAGGCCGCCGGGCTCGCCGCGGGCAAGGTCGACGCCTTCCTGATCGAGACCTGCCAGGACCCGCTCCAGATCAAGGCGGCGGTCAACGGCGCCAAGCGCGCGCGCGAGGAAGCCAAGGCCGATATCCCGATCATCGTCCAGGTGACGGTGGAAACCACCGGCACGCTTCTGGTCGGCACCGACATCGCGGCCGCGGCGACCATCGTCCGCGCGCTCGACGTGCCGATCATGGGCCTCAATTGCGCGACCGGGCCGCAGGAGATGTCGGAGCACGTGAAGTGGCTGGCCGAGAACTGGCCGGGGATGATCTCGGTCCTGCCCAACGCCGGATTGCCGGAGCTGGTGGACGGCGCGCCGCATTATCCGCTCGGCCCCGACGAACTGGCCCATTGGCTCGAGCGGTTCATGGAGGAGGACGGGATCAACATCATCGGCGGTTGTTGCGGCACCGATACCGCGCATATCGCGGCGCTCGACGCCATGTTGCGGCGGCGCGCGGGAAACAAGCTGCGGCCCGCCCCGGTCAAGCGCGAGGTGTTCTGGGTGCCGGCGGTGGCCTCGCTCTATTCCCAGGTGCCGCTGCGCCAGGAGGCGGCGTATTTCTCGATCGGCGAGCGCTGCAACGCCAACGGCAGCCGCAAGTTCCGCGAGTTGCAGGATGCCGGCGACTGGGACGGCTGCGTCGAGATGGGCCGGGACCAGACGAAGGAAGGCTCGCACGCGCTCGACGTCTGTACCGCTTTCGTCGGGCGCGACGAGGCGGCCGACGTCACCGAGGTGGTGTCGCGGATGCGCGGCTCGGTCAACGCGCCGCTGGTGTTCGATTCGACCGAGTATCCCGTGCTCGAGACGGCGCTCAAGCTTTACGGCGGCAAGGCGATCATCAATTCGATCAACTTCGAGGACGGCGAGGCGCCGGCGGCCAGGAAGCTGGCGCTGGCGCGCAAGTTCGGCGCGGCGGTGATCGCGCTGACCATCGACGAGGGCGGCATGGCCAAGGAGGCCGACCACAAGCTGGAGATCGCCCGCCGCCTTTACGATTTCGCCTGTAACCGTTATGGCCTTCCGCCGTCGGATCTGCTGTTCGACCCGCTCACCTTCACCATCTGCACCGGCAACGAGGACGACCGCAAGCTCGGGCTCAACAGCCTCGACGCCATCGAGAAAATCGCCAAGGAAATGCCGGAGTGCCAGATCATCCTGGGGCTTTCGAACATCTCCTTCGGCCTCAACCCGCCGGCGCGTCACGTCCTCAATTCGGTGTTCCTCGACCAGGCGCTCAAACGCGGGCTGACGGGGGCGATCGTGCATGTGAGCAAGATCGTGCCGCTCCATAAGATTCCGCCCGAGGAAGCGCGGATTGCCGAGGATCTGATCTTCGACCGGCGCCGTGACGGCTACGATCCGCTGCACGCCTACCTTCGCCTGTTCGAGGGCCGCACCGTCGAAGCCAAGAAGGCGCCGGTACGCCACGCCGCTGCCCCGGACCGGCTCAAGCAGCGCATCGTCGACGGCGACCGTCAGGGCCTGGAAGCCGATTTGGATGAGGCGATGAAGGCCCATCCGCCGCTCGACATCATCAACAAGTTCCTGCTCGACGGAATGAAGGTGGTGGGCGAGTTGTTCGGCTCGGGGCAGATGCAGCTGCCGTTCGTGCTGCAATCGGCCGAGACGATGAAGAAGGCGGTTTCCTATCTCGAGCCGCACATGGAACGGCTGGAAGGGCAGCAGAAGGGGACGATGGTGCTCGCCACCGTCAGGGGCGACGTGCACGACATCGGCAAGAACCTGGTGGACATCATCCTCACCAACAACGGCTATCGCGTCGTCAATCTCGGCATCAAGCAGCCGATCGAGCACATTCTCGCCGCGGCGAAGGAGCACAAGGCGGATGCGGTGGGCATGTCGGGCCTGCTCGTCAAATCCACCGTGATCATGCGCGAGAATTTGATGGAGATGACGCGCGACGAGATGAAAATCCCGGTGATCCTGGGCGGAGCCGCGCTCACCCGCGGCTATGTCGAGGCCGACTGCGCGAAAGCCTACGGCTGCGGCCGGGTCGCTTATGCGCGGGATGCCTTCGACGGGCTCGAGCTCATGGAAAAGGTCATGACCGGCCGCTTCGACGATCATTTGGCCGCGCGGGCGAAAGCACAGGCCGAACGTCCCGAGCGCAAACGCGATAGACGGCTGGAGGCGCTGGAACGCCCCGTGGAGAAGGCGCGGCCCGTCGATCTCGAGGAGATTCGCCTGCGCCGCGCCGAGCTCACCAAGGGTATCGCCGTTCCGACGCCGCCGTTTTGGGGCCCGCGCGCGATCGACAAGGTGCCGATCCGCTCGCTTCTGCCGTTCCTGAACGAGACCATGCTGTTCCAGTTCCACTGGGGCTTCAAGAAGGCCGGCAAGAGCCGCGAGGAATTCGCCGAATGGGCGAAGCGGGAGGTGCGGCCGATCATGATCAAGCTCGCCAAGCAATGCGCCGACGAGAACATCATCGTGCCAAGGGCGGTCTACGGCTATTGGAAGGCGGCGGGCGACGGAAACGACCTTGTTCTGTTCGGTCAGGACGGGACCACCGAGGTTGCGCGATTCACGCTCCCGCGCCAGAAGCGCGAGGACGGAATCTGCATCGCCGATTTCGTGCGCGACATCTCCGAACGCGAACGCGACGTGGTGGGGCTGCAGGTGGTGACGGCCGGCGAGCGGGCCTCGGAGGTGGCGCGGGAGTGGTTCCGGGAGAATCGCTACCAGGATTACCTGTATCTTCACGGCTTCAGCGTCGAGATCGCCGAGGCCATGGCGGAATACGTGCACAAGCGGATCCGCAACGAGCTGGGCTTCGGCAACGAGGACGAGCGGGACATCAACAAGCTGCTGAAGCAGGGCTACCGCGGCTCGCGCTACTCCTTCGGCTACCCGGCTTGCCCGAATCTGGGCGACCAGCGGCGCCTCCTGGAGCTTTTGGACGCCAAGCGGATCGGGGTCGTGCTGGGCGAAGAGGATCAGCTCGAGCCCGAGCAATCGACCTCGGCGATCGTCATTCACCACCCGCAGGCGAAATATTTCACGGTTTAGGGCGCCATGCCGCCGCGGTGGAGGCGCTTTTCTTGACGATTGAGACGATAATCGCTCGCGAGCCTATTGCCCGTGGCCGCGACTATGTGCATCCTCGCAAGCGATTTGCCGCCAACCCAGGCGCCGGATTCATTCGTTCGTTCAAAAAAGCCTACCATCGGAGAGGATATTCATGAGGAACACACGGACAATCGAAGCCAGCCCCAGGGCCTGGCTTACCAGCCTTATTGCGCTTTTGGCGCTTCCGGCCGCGCTGCTCGCGGTCCCGGCCGCCGCCAACGCGACGGGAAAGAACAGTGTGGTGATGAGCGTCGAGCTTGCGGCCTCGCCCAAGGACGTATGGCAAATGGTCGGACCCTTCGACAAGCTGCAGGGTTGGCATCCCGCGGTCGCCAGCACGACCATGGACGGCTCGCCCACCCAGCCGGGTGCGGTGCGCGTGCTGCATCTCAACGGCGGCGGCGACATCAAGGAGAAGCTCACCTCGTATAGCGATTCGGACACGCGGATGACCTACGAGATCTTGGAGAGCCCGCTTCCGGTCGCGAACTATGAATCCTTCATCGCCATTACCGATGCGGGCGCGGGGCATTCCCTGGTCATTTGGGGCTCCAACTTCGATGCCGCGGGCGGCGCCACGGACGCGAAGGCGAAATCGGTGATCCAAGGCATCTACCAGGCGGGCTTCGACACGCTCAGGAAGAAGTTCGGCAAGTAGCTTTTCGGGACGGCGAAAAAAGCGACCCACCCGGGCCGTGCGCCCGGGTGGGGATTCCAGCGCCGCGAGCGCCATTCCTCAGAAGTGGAATTCGAGCTCGGCCAGCCACTTGATCGAGTGGTCGGGGCTAGCCTGCGTCAATCCGAAGAGCCAGCCCAATTCGTAATAGAAGTTCACGGAGCGGGCGACCGGGATGAGGCCGACGATGACGGGCCCGAGACGGTGCTTCTGTTCGTCGACCGGCTTGGTTTCGCTGATTTCGCCGATGTCGCCGTAGGCCTCGATGGCCGGCTCGAGATAGGGCCGCCAGCGGTATTTGGTGCGGAGCGCATAACCGAATTCCGTGTCTTCCTCGGCGTGCGAGCCGACCTGCTGTTCGAAAATGAAATTGACCGTGTTGACGGTCTGCCCCAGCTGCTTTTCGAGAAGGAGCTTGCCCTCGACCTCGTCGGGCGCGTCCTTGGCGTCGGCGCGTTTGTATTCGAAGTAGAGGCCGGAATCGACCCAGGCATCGCCCTGCTCGAAGAGTTGGAGGATGTTCTCCCAGGCCGTGGCGTTGTAACGTAGCGGCCCGCCGGCATCCTTCCGGAGCTCGCCGAAAATCGCCGTTTGCCAGCGGTCGGTGACGCCGTATTCGACCTCGTAAATTTGAGTTTGCGTTTTCTTCGTCGTATCTCCGCGATCCACCGCGGCGTCGCCGCGCGCCTCGATGGCGAACTCGCCCTCGTGGACGATGGGGGAATAGACCTTGTTTTCGGCGTGAACCGTCGCCGGCACGGCCAGCGAGGCGAGGATAACGGCCGCCACCGCGCCCGCGCTGGGCAGCACCCGGCGGTTGTCGGCAAGCCGCATCATGACGACGATGGCGCCGAGCGTGGCCACATAGAACAGGACCTGGACGAGGGCCGGGTGCGAATCGTAACCGATGAGCGTGTGCAAGACCTGGCCCAGCATGTTGCGCTCGGACAACAGCGCCGAAGTGTCCCAAGCGGTAGCGACGATCGGCGGCAGCGTTCCGGCGGCAACGAGCATCGCCGCGCCTTGGGACGCCATGCCCGCGGCCAGGAACGCGAGAAGCCAGCTCGTGACCCCGAACAAGTGGCGCGCCGCAACCCGCACCAAGCCCCGGTATATCAGGTATCCGACGGCGATTCCGGCGGCGATGCCGGTGGCGCCGCCGAGAAGCATCAAGGAGGCGGACGCGCCTTGTCCGGCGGCGATTCCGTAAAGGAAAAGAACCGCCTCGGCGCCCTCGCGCAGCACCGAAAGCCCGATGACCACGGCGAGCATGTAGGCCGGCACGCCGCCCGCGGCGACGCCATTCCCGACATCCTTGGCGCGCCGCGACAGCGCGCGGCCGTGGCGGCGCATCCAGACGATCGACCAGCCGAGCACGGCGACCGCCACGAACAGCACGGTCGCGTTCAAAAATTCCTGGCCCATGCCCGAAGCCGCGGCAGCGATCGCGTCGGCGAAGCCGGCGACCAGGATCGAGCCGGCGAGCCCGCCGAAGATTCCCGCAAGGACCCAGAAATTGCGGCGCGGCAGTCCCACGGTCGCGGCCATGATAATGCCCACGATGAGCGCCGCTTCCAAGACTTCCCGGAACACCACGATTGCGCTGGCCAGCATTTTTTATTTTTCCCGTTCGTTCGATGAGGTTGCGTTGCCGATCTGGTTTTAAGCCGCGCTATTTCGCGACGATCTTGCCTTGGGCGGTTTCGATATTGAACTCGCCCACGAACTCGTAGGTGCCGGGATCCAGCGGTCCGATGATGACGATGCCGGTGGCGCCGCCGGGGATGACTTTCTCGCGGTTCAGGGCGTAGCTCTCGAATTCCTCCGGGGTGGGGTCCTCGTTCCGAACCAAAAGCTTGATCTTCTTGCCGGCCGGCACCTCGACGACTTCCGGCGTGAAGCGGTGATCCTTGATGGTGAGCGTGATGCTGTCGTCGTCGGCGCGGGCCTGAGGCGCCAGAACGGCGGCGGCAAGAACGAAGGCGGCGGCCAAACCGCGAACGGTGATCGAACGGGTCGTCATGACGGGCGAAGACTCCTATTCCATGGATGGCGGCGCACCGCAACGGCGGGCCCACGGCCTATATAGAGCGATTGCGAGTTACTCGCAACAACTTTCGCAATCGATTTTCACTTGCACCACGACCGGCAACGGGATGGCTGGAAGGCGTTCGGGAATAGAAATAGATAGCATCAATCAGCAGATAGAAGTTAATAGATAGTCACTATAATATGTTGGGCTGGCTTCAGTTAAGCCGGCCAAAGGGCGGATCGGTTTGAACCTTCGCGATCTCGAATATCTCGTGGCCTTGGCCGACCTGGGGCATTTCGGCCGGGCGGCGGTCGCCTGCGGCATCAGCCAGCCGACCCTGAGCGCCCAGATCATAAAGCTCGAAGCGGAGCTGGGTTCGACCTTGTTCCAGCGAAGCCGGCGGGCTCTGCGCCCGACCCCGGAGGGCGAGCGGCTGGTGGCCCAGGCCCGGCGCGTCCTGGAGGAGGCGGCGCGGCTGACCGCCATCGCCGGGCCTAAGGCCGATGCCCCGCTCGCCCGACTGCGGGTCGGTCTTGAGTCGACTCTTGCGGCCGGTTGCCTCGACTGGCTGGCGCCGGCGGTCGCCGCCACGTTTCCCTCGGCGGAGGCGGTCTTCAAGGAGGCATCCGAAAGCTTGCTTGTGGCCGCGATCGCCGCGCGCGACATCGACGCGGCCCTGGTGCCGATGCCCGGCGCCGATGCCCGGCACGGCTGCGAGCCGCT
>DATDPM010000013.1:0-32225 GCA_035292745.1 Alphaproteobacteria bacterium
GGGCGCGATCAGCGGGCGGCAGGAACGAAGATCTGGTCGAAGATGCCGCCGTCGGCGAAATGAGTCCGTTGTGCCTTCTGCCAACCGCCGAAGACCTCATCGACGGTGAACAGCTCCAGCTTCGGAAATTTGTCGGCGTAGCGCGCCGCCACGTCCGGGTTACGCGGCCGGTAGAAATGCTTCGCGGCAATCTCCTGGCCTTCCGGCGAATAGAGATATTTGAGATAGGCTTCCGCCACCTTGCGGGTCCCGCGCGAATCCACCAGCTTGTCCACGACGGTGACCGGCGGTTCCGCGAGAATGCTTTCTTTCGGCACCACGATCTCGAACTTGTCGGAACCGAATTCCTGGACGGCCAGAAACGCCTCGTTCTCCCAGGCGATCAAAACGTCGCCGATGCCGCGTTGAACAAAGGTGGTGGTGGAGCCGCGCGCGCCGGTATCGAGCACCGGCACGTTCTTATAAAGCTTCGTCACGAAATCCTTCGCCGCGGCTTCGTCCCCGCCCGACTTGTGCAGGGCGTGGCCCCAGGCGGCGAGATAGTTCCAGCGCGCGCCGCCGGAAGTCTTGGGATTGGGCGTGATGACCGAGACCCTCTCTTTCATCAGGTCGTCCCAGTCGCGGATGTCCTTCGGGTTGCCCTTGCGCACCAGGAAGACGATCGTCGAGGTGTAGGGCGCACTGTTGTCGGGCAATCGCGACTGCCAATCCGGTGCAATAAGCTTGCCCTTTTCCGCGATCTCGTCGATGTCGTAGGCGAGCGCGAGCGTCACCACGTCGGCCGGCAAGCCGTCGATGACGGCGCGCGCCTGCTTGCCCGAGCCGCCATGCGACTGCTTGATGACCACGTCCTCGCCGGTCGTGTCTTTCCAATGCTTGGCGAATGCGACGTTGAAATCATGATACAGCTCGCGCGTCGGATCGTAGGAGACGTTGAGAATCGTGGTTTCCGCCCGCGCGCCCGCGGACCAGGCACTGGCCAACGCGAATGTCGCCGCCGCGATAATCAGCCGTTTCATGCCGGACATGATGATCCCTCCGTCGATCCTGCGGTCAAAAAAACGCGGTCCCTATAAAACCCATTTCTCTATCTACAAAGTAGACTAACGCTCAAAAAAACATCAGGCACCGGCAGGCGCATTTCGAATCTTTCGCCCACGCTTCGCTGCGCTCCTGACGAGTCTGCGGGCCTTCCGGCCGTGGTGCGCAAGCGCGTCGGCCAGCGTGGTCTTGTCGAGAATCTCCGACATGGCGTCGCGCACGCGGCGCATGACGCGCCGGATGGGGCAGGTGGCCTCGTCGGCGCAGTCGGCGCATTTGCGATAGCCGGTGAGGCTGGCGCAGGGAATTGGGGCCAGCGGCCCATCCATGATGCGCACAATCTGGCCGAAGTAGATCTCGTCGGCCGGCTTGGCCAGCGTATAGCCGCCGCGTTTGCCGCGTTGGCTGTGCAGCAGCCCGTGTTTTTTCAGCTCGAGCAAAATGAGCTCGAGGAACTTCTTGGGCGCTTTTTGCTTTTCGGCGATGTCCGAGACTTGGATCATCCGTCCTTCTCCCTGCTCGGCCAGCATCAGCAAGGCCCGCAGCGCGTATTTGGTCTTCCGCGATAACATCTATTTCCCTACTAAGTTAATAGAGATTATTCTACACGAATTGGCGGCGTCAATCGCAAAAACTCCGGCATTAATAGACAAGAGCGCGATGTCATATCGCCGTCGTCAATCGAAGACCACTTCGGGCTTGCCGGTATCCTTGCCCCCGCTGCGCAACTCGCGCCGCGCACGCTCGGCGAGCTGGCCGTATCGTTTTCTGATCGCGCCCAATTCCTTTTCGGAAAGCTCCTCGAGATCGAGCAGCGCGTTGTGCGCGCCCTCCATGGAGCGGATGAGTTCGTCGAGCTTGATCTGCACCGCCTCGCCGTCGCGGTTCT
Source organism: Alphaproteobacteria bacterium (assembly GCA_035292745.1). Taxonomy (GTDB): domain Bacteria; phylum Pseudomonadota; class Alphaproteobacteria; order DATDPM01; family DATDPM01; genus DATDPM01. The sequence goes on from DATDPM010000013.1 coordinate 1,931, forward strand.
GGGTGTTCTGAATCAGGAACACCATGAGGAAGGTGATGATGGTGGTGCCGGTGTTGATGACGAGCTGCCAGGTGTCGCCGAAGTGGAAGGCGGGCCCGGTCAATCCCCAGGCGACGATGATGCCGCAGGCGGTCACGAACAGCCGCGGCCGCCCGGATTCGCGCGCCGCCCACTTTGCGAAACGATCGAAGCTTCCTTTTCTATGCATGAGCGCGCTCCGGTAAAAGAGGTTGGAATTTCGAAGCAGCGTGCCGTGCTTCAGCCCGGCCCGCCGCCCGCGCGCGGTTTCACGAGAATCGGCACGAACTGCGCGGCAAAGATCGTGAAGGCGGCGATCCAGAGCGTGCCGGCGATCGCGACGGAGGCGAGGTATTGGCCGGGGAGCAGCAGCGGCATCAACAGGCGTGTCAGCGCCGCAACGGAGACCAGGGCATAGGCGGCGGCAAGCCCGCGTCCGGCGCTGAGCGTGCGGCCCGTATGGCCGAGCGTGGCGCGGGACATCATGGCGAGCGTCATGGTGCCGATGGCCCCGATCGCGATGCCATGAAGCGCCACGGTCGCGGGCAGAATCCCGGTGATCGCCGCGATGCCCTTGGCGGCCAGTCCCAGCACAAGCCAGCCGTAGCCGAGATGCAGCGCCCAGAGAAGCGGCTGGCCGAAGGTGTCGCGCGTCCGCCAGCCCGCCATGCGCGCGGCGTTGACGGCGGCGGCGACAATCGCGATCCACCCGACCCAGGCGCGTCCGGTTGCGGCAAGATCGAAAATCGCGAAGACGGCGACCGAAAGAATCGCCGCCTCGTTGAGCCACAGACGGCTTTTGATCTCGGGCGGCGGCACATGCCGCGTTTCGGCCTTGGCGCGCAGCGCATTGGCGGTGAAGGCCGGCGTCACGCGGCCGCCGATGATGGTGATGAGCAAGGCAAAGAGATCGACGCCCAAGTTGAGGCCGCGCGAAGCGGTCTCGCTGACGCCCAGCGCTTCGAGATGAAACAGCAGGTTGGCGGCGGCGAGCAGGGCAAGGACGGCGAGGAAGATCAGATTCTTTCGCGACCCCCTGACGAGCGAGGGCACCAGCATCACGGCAAGGACGACGAAGAAAGAAAGATCGGCCGCAGCGGCGAGCGCCGGGGGAACGACCGGCACCAGCCAAATCGCGATCCGGCCCGCCAGCCAAAGACCGGCCAAGATCGCCAGCGGCCGGCCGCGCAGGGGCGGCGCGCCCGTCCAGTTCGGCACGGCGGTCAGGAAGAAACCGGTCATGACCGCTCCGGCGTAGCCGAACAGCATTTCATGCGCGTGCCAGAAATTGGGCGGATAGTCCGAGATCGGCGCAATCACGCCGGAATAGACGCCGAGCCAGACGAGAATCGCCAACGGCGAAAAAATAGCCGCCATCAGGAAGAACGGACGGAATCCGTACGAAAACAGCAGGGATGGGATGCCTGCCGGCTGGGCGCCGGATGCCGGGGACCTTGCTTGTGACATTCCGGTCATCCTCCGACGGCTCCGTCGCGCGACCGCGTGTCGCTTGCTAGCAGACTGTATAGACCGCGGGCAAGGTCCGGAAAGTCCCGGGCGGAATTCCGCCGCTGCCCCTTGGAAATTCCCTTATAGACCGCCTGGGGAATAAGTATGATGAACGCCGGATTAGGGGGGCCTTCCGGCGCTATCGATGTCCAAGACCTTGAGGGAAAATCCTCGCCTCAAGCGCTGGTGTTGCCATGCGTTCGCGTGTGCATGCGCGCTTACCGCGGGCGCGCCGCCGGCCGCCGCCCAGGCGCCGCAGCCGCAACCGGCTGCGCCATCCCAGAACGGGGCCCCCAACCGGCCCCTGGCGCCGGCGCCGAGTTACAGCATCGAAGGCCCCTACGGGCCCTATTCCGACCTCGTGCCCAACTCGGGCCAGATGTCATCGGCCAACAGCCCGTTCGCCGGCCTTCCCAACGGGCAGGCGCCCTACGCCTATCCCCGGTATCCCGCTTACGCGCCTGCGGCGCCAAGCTATCCCGTGGTGCCGTCCTATACGCCGGCTTACACGCCGCCGCCCCCGCCGCCGCCCGCGTATTCGCAGTATCCCCAGCCGGGACCGCCGCCGCCCATTCCGCACTACGCACAACCGGCCGCGCCGCCGCCGCAAATGCGCCAGATCGCGGCCGAACCGGAGGACGAGAACGAGAACAAGTCCGGCAATCCGGCTTTCGGCCTGATCACGGAGATGAAGGCCGGCATCCTCTATCACGACGCCGGCGTGTTCGGCCGCAACGAGGAGCGCGGCGCGGATGTCGACGGCGAAATCCGCTTCCTTCCCTGGGAGTTTTTGAATTTCATGGCCTCGCCGCGGCCGCACTTCGGCTTCCATATCAACACCGCCGGCGACACCAGCCAGGTCTTCACCGGACTTACCTGGGAATGGAACTTCTTGCCGCCATTCTTTGCCGACGCGAGCTTCGGCCTTGCGATTCACGACGGCGCGATCACGACCGACGCGCTGCACACGAAGGAGCTCGGTTCGCGCGTGCTGTTCCGCGAATCGGTCGAGATCGGCTGGAATTTCTACGGCCCGCACAATGTTTCGGTTCTCGTGGATCATGTGTCTCACGGAACCATGCTCGGCCCCAAGAACGAGGGGATGGATTCGCTGGGGGTCCGCTACGGCTACCGCTTCTAGGCGCGGCGGCGGCTTCTATTTCGATTGCTGGGTCTTAAGAACGTTCTCGAGAACGTCGAGGACGAGGCCTGTCGCCTCCTGAACCAGCACGACGTCGTTGCCGACGATATGGCGCTTGGTGCCCGGCTTCAGCGCCGGAAGCCGCGAGACGAGATCCGGCGGCAGATCGCGCTTGGCGAGGCCAGGCGGCAGCGTGCCGTTCTTCTCGATATGCTTCTCCAAGCCGGGCGGAAGCGTGTCGCGCTTGGCGAGGCCCGGCGGCATCTGCTTGCTCTTGCCCTGCCCCTTGCCGTCGTCCGGCTCGGCTTTGTTGCCGTTCTTGGCGAAATAGTCGCGGATGAGCCGCTTTTCGATTTCGGTGAAGACGACGCCCACCGCTTCCCCGGCCGTCATTTCCTGAGCGGCGGGAGGCGCGGCTTGCGCCGGAGCCGCGAACAGGGCCAATGCCGCCGGCAAAAAAGCAACTGCGAGATGAATGGCGCGCAAGCGGATCGCTCCTGTCAGCGGGTCGCGACGAACACCGTAAATATTATCCAAGTGTGATTCTACGCCCGTCCGGAAAACCGGACAAGGCGCGGGGACAGGCGGGCATCGCGCCTACTTGCCGTCTAGAGCCGTATCCTCGGCGTTCACTTCGATGCGGCGGATGCTGTCGAGATAGCCGGGGTCGCGCCGCCAGCGCTGCAGCACGGCTTCCGCCGCCGTCGCATCGAGGCGGTCGTAGAAATCCAGGACCTTGTTGAGCTCGGCCGAGCCGAGCGGCGCATTGCCGGGGCGGGCGCGGCGGCTCAGCACGAAGATGGTGGCAAACTCGTTCCGCTCGATCCCCGCGGCCAGGCAAGTGAGCGCCAACCCCTCGCCGCCCGCCTCGAACAGGATGCGGCGCGCAAGGGTGAGGCGGATGCCCGTAAGCTTCACGAACAGCGCCTCGAACAGATTGATTTCGCCCTGGCGCAATGCCTCGATCAGAAGGCGCGGAGTGATCGCGTGAATCTCGGCCAGCCGGTCGGCCAGTTCGAAGGGTTTCGTCTTGGTCGGGTCGTACACCGCGGCCTGACGAAGCGCATCCGTCACGGTCGATTCGATGGTGTTGTCGATGTCGGTGGGATCGACGTCGAAATTCGCGACAATATGCTGACGCAGCGCCGCCGAAACCCACCAGTACATTTTCTTGGCGAGATCGGGGCCCAGATCGGGGCGCGCGATCAACGGATTGTGGAAGCGGTCGATCCGCTTCGATTCCTCCACCAGATATTCCATGGTGGCGCGCGATATCTTCGCGCTCGAATTCTCGAGAAGCACCGCGATCACGTCGCCCTTGCCGGTTTCGACCAGGGCGTCCGCGACCTCCTCGGGCACGCCGTCGCGCATGGCGATCGCCAGTTGGTGTTCGAGCGTGCGGTGATGGATGATTTCGATGAGGTCGAGATTATGCAAAACCTGGCTGCGGCTCAGGATCGGGTGCGCGACCTCGATTTGGTCGTTGGCGAGCGACTTGATGAGGTCGCGAGGCGCATTCGGGTTGAGGGCCAGCCGCTCGGCAAGGTCGCGCCGCACCGACATCTCCACCTCGTGGATGAGATGGCGCAGGATGTCGGTCATGAGATCGCGTTCCGTGTCGCTCAGTATGTCGTTCTTGCCGAGGAAAAGATCGTTGATGGCCGTGGCCAGCTCGTTGCGCGCCACCGTCGATTTGCTGCGCGCGAGCTGGATCAGATAATCGACATCCACGACATTGCCGGTCGGCGCCGCCTCGGACGGAGACGTGTCACGCACGCCGCTCGCGGGCGGCGCCTGGATCGCGTCGCGACCGGCCGGCGGGTTCCGTTTCACGGATTGCTCGGGCAAGGTGCTTCCTCTCCTGTGCATCGCGCCGCGCCGCCGCGCCCTGATTGCTCGTCAGGATCGCGGCAATCGGCGCTGCCGGGCGGCGCCCTGCCCTCCGGCACGCACGCCGAGGCGTGGGGAAAGGCTCGCGTCGTTATAAACCCGGATCGCTTATCAATTCGTTAATAGACGAACGCCGCCGGACCAGAGTTTGAGAAGTAAAACTTTCGGCAAATCCCAGGCTTTTACTTGTAAAATGGGCACCGCGAAAAGCCAGTGTCGGTAACGCGCGCCGATTCCGCCCTCCCCATTCCGTGCTATAGTCGCGCCGCCTTTGGACCGATTGCCCGTGTATAGTCGAAACCTCTTAGCCGCGCTCGCCCTCGGCGTTGCGCTCCACGCCGTTCCCGGTCTCGCGGCCGACCGCGAACCGGGGGCGCGCATCGAAGTGCGTCCCGGCGACCTGCCGAAACCCTATGCGACCAGAAGCGTCGCCAATCCCGCGCGCATCATCGGCCAGCCGGCAAACGCCGCGCCCAAGGTGCCGCCGGGTTTCCGCGTCAATGTGTTCGCCTCTTCTCTCGCCGACGCGCGCTGGCTCCTGGTTGCGCCGAACGGCGACGTTTTCCTGACCGAGCCTTCGAACGGCCGCGTGATGCTGCTTCGCGACAAGGACGGGGATGGCACCGCCGATCTCGTCACGACCTTTGCCGAAGGATTCGACCAGCCCCATGGCCTGGCCTTGCAGCCGGGTTATCTCTACGTTGCCGACACCGAGCGCGTCTGGCGCTTGGCCTACGCGCCGGGGCAGGCCAAGGCCGAGGGCAGACCCGAGCCGGTCACGGCAAAGGGCGCGCTGGACCAGGGCACCGGACATTGGACGCGCAACATCGCCTTCAGCCCGGACGGGTCGCGTTTCTATGTGACCGTCGGCTCGCGCAGCAATATCGGCGTGGAGAAACCGCCCCGCGCCACGATTCAGGAATTCTCCGGCGACGGGAAATCGCTCGGCACGTTCGCCAGCGGCCTGCGGAACCCGGTCGGCATCGCCTTCTATCCGGGAACCTCCGACCTTTATGTCGCGGTCAACGAGCGCGACACTTTGGGCGACGGGCTCGTGCCCGATTATCTGACGCGGCTCGAGCGCGGCGGATTCTACGGCTGGCCCTATTCCTATATCGGCTCCCATCCCCAGCCGGGCTTCGCCGACAAGCGGCCCGATCTGGTCGAGAAGGCCGTCGTTCCCGATGTCCTGTTCGAATCCCATTCGGCGCCGCTCGGCCTCGCCTTCTATGCCGGCGAGCAGTTCCCGAAGGACTACCGGGGCGATGCCTTCGTGGCGCTGCACGGCTCCTGGAACGCGAAGAATCCGCGCGGCTACATGGTGGCGCGCGTGCCGTTCAAGGACGGCCGCCCCCAGGGCTATTACGAGACGTTCATGACCGGCTTCCGGGTGGGCGGCGATACGAAGGCCGAGGTATGGGGCCGCCCCGTCGGTCTCGCGGTGGCAGGCGACGGCAGTCTGCTGGTCGCCGACGACGTGGGGCAGAAGATCTGGCGGATTTCCTATCGGCCCTGAGGGTTGGCGGCCGTTAACGTTTCGTTAGCGGCCGGCGCCTATCGTGCCGCTTCCGGCCCGCAAAAATCCTCCGATGCAGATCAAACCCAGCGCCGACGTCCTTCAAGCCCTTGGCTCTTTGCCCGTGGACCGCGTCCCCGGCAGGCCCAAGGTCGCGACCGCTCAGGCGGCGCGCCCGGTGCCCAAGGAAACCGCGCCGAAGCAGGCGGACGTCGGTTCCAGCCGCAGTTACCGGCCGGGAACCTTCCTCGACATTTTCGTTTAAGCGTTAGTCGAGCCCCAAAAGCGCCCGGGCGAACGCCTGCGCCTCGAACGGCCGCAAATCTTCCGCCCCTTCGCCCACGCCCACCGCATGGACGGGAAGAGCGAAGCGCTCGGCCAGGGCGACCAGGATGCCGCCGCGCGCCGAGCCGTCGAGCTTGGTGACGATAAGGCCCGTCACCCGGACCATCTCCTGGAACGTCTGGACCTGCGCCTGCGCGTTCTGTCCCGTGGTGGCGTCGAGCACGAGCAGCACGCTGTGCGGCGCCCGTTGGTCGATCTTCTTCAAGACGCGCGCGATCTTCTGCAGCTCGGCCATCAGATCGGCCTTGTTGTGCAGCCTTCCCGCCGTGTCGATCAGCAGCAGATCGGCCTGGTCTTTTTGCGCCTCGGCGAACGCGTCGAAGGCGAGCGCCGCCGCATCCGTCCCCGCTTCCGCCGCGATCACCTTTGCGCCCGTGCGCGCGCCCCAAATCTGTAGCTGTTCTATCGCCGCGGCACGAAAAGTGTCGCCCGCCGCCATCGTCACGCGCAAACCCTGGTCGCGATAGAATTGGGCGAGCTTGCCGATGGTGGTCGTCTTCCCGGTTCCGTTCACCCCCACCACCAACACGACATGGGGCTTGAGCGTCTTATCGATCGCCAGCGGCCGCGCCACCGGCTCCAGGATCGCGGCGATCCCGCGGGCCAATGCCTCGCGCACCTCGCGCGCCGACACCTCCGCGCCGAATTTTTCCCGGCCCAGGGCGGCCACCAGCTTGGCCGACGTGGCCGGGCCAAGGTCCGATTCGATGAGAAGGTCTTCCAGGCTCTGCAGCGCCTCGGCGTCGAGCCGGCGCTTGGCGAGAAGATTTCCGATCCCGTCGGCGAGCTTCGATGCCGAGCGGCCGAGGCCCTCGCCCAGCCGCGACAGCCAACCGGAGGATTCCGCCGCCGGGGCCTCGCGCGGCTTGGAACTCACGGGCTAATCTCGCCCGCGAGTTCGTCGTCGATGACGCCGGTGATCGCGACGGGAAGGATCGCGCCGGGCGTTGCCGCACCCGCGAATCTCACCGGCGCGAAATGTTCCGAGCGTCCGAAGCCCTCGCGCTCGACCAGCACTTGCGCGCGCGTGCCGACCTGGCTTGCGAGATAACGGTTGCGGGCGCGCATGCCTTCCTCGCGCAACCGCGCGGCGCGCGCCTTGACGGTGCGCGATGCGGTTTGCGGCATGCGCGCGGCGGGCGTGCCGGGGCGCGGGCTGAACGGAAACACATGGAGCCACACCAGGCCGCAGTCTTCGACGACGGCGCGCGTGTTCTCGAACATCGCCTCGGTTTCGGTGGGAAAACCCGCGATGAGATCGGCGCCGAAGACGATATCGGGGCGCAGCTCGCGCAGCCGCGCGCACAGTCCGATTGCCTGCTCGCGGGAATGGCGCCGCTTCATGCGCTTCAAGATCATGTCGTCGCCCGCCTGCAAACTCAGATGCAGGTGCGGCATCAAGCGCTCTTCCGCCGCAAACAGCCCGAGCAATTCCTCATCCACCTCGGCCGGGTCGATGGAAGAAAGGCGCAACCGCGCGATCTCCGGAACCATCGCCAGCAAGCGGCGCACCATTTGCCCCAAACCGGGGCGCCCCGGCAAATCCGCGCCGAAGGAAGAGATGTCCACGCCCGTGAGCACGATCTCGCGGTAACCGTTGGTTGCCAGCATCCGCGCCTGGGCGACGATCTCGCCCAGCGGCACGCTGCGGCTCGGCCCGCGGCCGAAGGGAATGATGCAGAAGGTGCAGCGGTGGTCGCAGCCCTGCTGGATCTGGACGAAGGCGCGCGCGCGGCCCTCGAAGCCGGGCACCAGATGCGTCGCGGTCTCGCGCACGCTCATGATGTCGTTGACCAGAATCTTGGCGCCGTTCTCCTGTGCGAAGTCGTACGGCCGGGCGATGTTGCGGCCGTAAAACGCGGCGTCGAGCTTTTCGATATTGCCGACCACGAGATCGACCTCGTCCATGGCGGCGAATTTGTCCGGGTCGATCTGGGCGGCGCAGCCCGTCACGACGATGCGCGATCCGGGCCGGCGGCGCCGCGCGCCGCGAATCGCCTGGCGCGCCTGGCGTTCGGCCTCGGCCGTGACCGCGCAGGTGTTGACGATGACGGCGTCTTCCATCCCGCCCTCGCGCGCCAGTCCCCGGATCGCTTCCGATTCATAAGCATTGAGACGGCAGCCGAAGGTGATGACCTCGATGCCGGTTTCCGTATGCGCGCGCCGCGCCGCCGCCGTCACGACAACATTTCCTTCGACAGGCTGCCGGTGAAGCTCACTTCGGCCGGACCGCTCAAGACCACATGATCGTCCTTGAGCCATTCGACGGACAGCACGCCGCCGTCGAGAATGATCTCGGCCTTGCGCGCGGTCAGCCCGCGGCGATGCGCCGCCACCAGCGCCGCGCAGGCCCCGGTCCCGCACGCCATGGTGATGCCGGTGCCGCGCTCCCACACGCGCACGCGGATGCGGCTGGAAGAGAGCACCTGCGCAATCTCGATGTTGGCGCGCTCGGGGAACATTGGATGGTGTTCGAGGCGCGGCCCGACCGTGGCGAGATCGACCGCTTCCGCATCCGCGACGAAAAACACGGCATGGGGATTGCCCACGTTGACCGCCACGGGATCGCTCAAGCTCCCCATGCTAACCGGCACGTGAAGCGTATCCACCGCGTCGCGCAGCGGAATGTCGCGCCAGTCGAGCTTGACGCGGCCGATGTCGATGGTGATCGCGCCGTTCGGCCCTTCCTCAGCGTCCAGCAAACCGGACTTGGTCTCGATGATGAGGTGGTCGCGCTTGAGCTCGTCCATGAGCAGGGCGGCGACGCAGCGCGAGGCGTTTCCACAAGCTTCCACTTCGCCGCCATCGGCGTTGAAGATGCGCATGGAAACGTCGGCGAGACCGGTATCGGTCTTCTCCAGCAGGATCACCTGGTCGCAGCCCACGCCCTTGTGGCGGTCGGCGATGTCGCGCACGCGTCCGGGGTCGAGCGACACGTGGCGCCCGCGCCCGTCGAGCACGACGAAATCGTTGCCGAGCCCGTGCATCTTGATGAAGGGAACCTTGTTCATGACCCGCCATATATGGCCTGCGACCTGTTACAGTCCACCGGATTCCCGCGAGTTTCGCGGGAAACGGCCCGTTTCCGGCCATTGACTTGGCCTGACCCCGGGGCCTAAATTCCGCCCCGTCAAGCCGGCCATATAGGCTTTACCGCCCCCGAGGGGGTCCGCCAGTCCGCGAGTTTCGCGCACTGGCGCGTTTGGTTTTGGGCTGCAGGAACGATTTTTGGAAGCGATGCATAAATGTTCGATGCGTTGACCGCAAAACTGGGCGAGGTGTTCGAGCGCCTGAAGCGCCGCGGCGCGCTGTCGCAGGAGGACGTGACGGCGGTGCTGCGCGAGGTGCGCGTCGCCTTGCTCGAGGCCGACGTCGCCCTTTCCGTGGTCAAGGACTTGCTGGGACGGGTCGCGCTCAAGGCCGTCGGCCAGGACGTGGTCCACAGCGTGACCCCGGCCCAGATGGTGGTGAAGATCGTCCATGACGAGCTGATCGCCATGCTGGGCGGCGAAGCGGCGCCTTTCCGGCTCGCCGCCAATCCGCCCGCGGCCGTGTTGATGGTGGGCTTGCAGGGATCGGGCAAGACCACGACTACGGCGAAGCTGGCGTTGCGCCTTCACTCCCGCGACCGCAAGAAAGTGCTGATGGCGTCCCTCGATACACGGCGGCCCGCGGCGCAGGAGCAACTGGCCGTGTTGGGGCGCCAGGCCGGGATCGCCACGCTTCCCGTCGTCGCCGGCGAAGACGCCGTCGCCATTGCCAGGCGGGCGATGGACGCAGGCCGGCGCGAAGGCTTCGACGTCGTGCTGCTGGATACCGCCGGGCGCCTTCACGTGGATGAGGAGCTGATGGACGAGGCGGCGCAGATCGAGGCCGCGGTTACGCCGGCCGAGACGCTGCTGGTCGCGGATGCCATGACCGGCCAGGACGCGGTCAATGTCGCGACGCGCTTCAAGGAGCGGCTCAAGGTCTCCGGGATCGTTCTCACGAGAGTGGACGGCGACGCGCGCGGCGGCGCCGCGCTTTCCATGCGCGCCGCAACCGGCTGCCCCATCAAATTCATCGGCGTTGGCGAGAAGACGGACGCGCTCGAGGTCTTCCATCCCGACCGCATCGCTGGGCGCATTCTCGGCATGGGCGATATCGTCGGCCTGGTCGAGCGCGCCGCCGAAACGGTGGACCAGGAAAAGGCCGAGCGCATTGCCAAGAAGGCGCAAAAGGAAGGCCTGGATTTGGCGGACTACGCGGCGCAGCTGGCCGAGCTTTCCAAGATGGGCGGGATCTCGGCGCTGCTCGGCATGCTGCCGGGCGTCGGCAAGCTCCAGAAGGGTTTGGACGCGGCCGGCATCGACAACAAGATCATCGTGCGCCAGCGCGCGATCATTTCCTCCATGACCCCGGCCGAGCGGCGCAATGCAAAGCTGCTCAACGCGTCGCGCAAGCGGCGCATCGCCATGGGCTCGGGAACCAAGGTCGAAGAGATAAATCGCCTCTTGAAGCAGTTCATGGAAATGAACCGCGCGATGAAGCAGATGGGCAAGCTCGGCAAACGCGGCATCATGCGCCACGGATTTCCGGGCCTGCCGCCGCGTTGAACGATCGAATTGAAACAAGCGTGAATTGAAAAAAGGAGAAGAACCGAAATGTCCGTGAAAATCCGCATGTCCAGGGGCGGCGCCAAGAACCGGCCCTATTTCCGCGTCGTCGTCGCCGAATCGAGCTCGCCCCGCGACGGCCGCTTCATCGAACGGGTCGGAAGCTACAACCCGCTTCTGCCCAAGGACCATCCCCAGCGCGTCGTCCTCGACTTGGACCGCATCAAGCATTGGCTCTCGGTCGGCGCGACGCCTTCGGACCGCATCGCCCGTTTCCTCGGCGAGGCGGGCGTCCTGCCCAAGCCGAAGATTCACGCGCAGCCGCTGCAGAGCCAGCCGAAGCCCAAGACGGTCGAGCGCATGAAGGCCAAGGAAGAGGCGCGCAAGGCGGCCGAGGAAGCCGCCGCGGCGGCCAAGGCCGAAGCCGCAGCTGCGCCCGAACCCGAAGCGGCACCCGAAGCCGCACCCGAGCCGGCGGCCGAGGAAGCCCCCTCCGGCGAAACGCCGGCGGCCGAGTAACGGGTCCGTGCGGACGCGGGCGCATGGCGAAACGGTGCGCGGCGCAGAGCCGCAGCGCCCGCTGGTGTGCGTCGGCGTCATTGCCGCCGCGCACGGCGTCAAGGGCGAGGTCAAGGTGAAGAGCTTCACCGAAAGCGCCGATGGGTTCGCGTCTTACGGTCCGCTGTTCGACGCGGCGGGCGTGCGCCTCTTCGAGATGACGGTGCGCTCCAAGACCAAGGACGGCGTGGTCGCGGCGATCCAGGGCGTGACTGATCGCAGCGCCGCCGAGGCGTTGCGGGGAACGCGGCTCCATGTGCCGCGCGCGGCGCTGCCCGAGCCCGGCAGGGACGAGTTCTACTACGCCGATCTCGTCGGGCTTCGCGCCCGGCTCGCCGATGGCACGGAGCTCGGCGAAGTCGTCGCGGTCCACAATTTCGGCGCCGGCGATTTGATCGAGGTGAAGGACGCCAAGGGTGCCGTCCTCGATCTTCCCTTCACCACCGAGGTCGTGCCGGTGGTGGACGTCGCCGGCGGGCGGATCGTGGTCGCCCCGCCCGAAGGCCTGCTTGAGGCCCCCGAGGCGAAAGATGCGGCTCGCGGCCCGGCGCGGGCGAGGAGGGGCGGTGGCAGCAAGGCCTAGCGTCTGGACCGCCCGGATCCTCACCCTGTTCCCCGGGGCCTTCCCCGGGCCGCTCGGCGTATCGCTCGCCGGAAAGGCGCTTGAAGAGGGGCTTTGGGCCCTCGAAACGGTGGACATTCGCGGGTTTGCGAGCGATAAACACCGCACCGTTGACGACGCCCCTTTCGGCGGTGGCCCCGGCATGGTGATGCGCCCGGACGTGGTGGATGCCGCGCTTGCAGGCGTGCGCCCCGCAGGGCCCTTGATCTACCTGACGCCCAGGGGCCGGCTGCTCACCCAGGCCCGGGTTAAGGAGCTGGCGGCGGGAACGGGGCTGACGCTTCTGTGCGGCCGTTTCGAAGGGGTGGACGAGCGCGTGCTCGAAGCCCACGCGGTCGAAGAGGTCTCGCTCGGCGATTTCGTGTTGTCGGGGGGCGAGGCGGCGGCGATCGCGTTGCTGGACGCCTGTGTGCGGCTGCTGCCCGGCGTATTGGGCGCGCCGGAATCGCTGGCGGAGGAAAGTTTCGAGCGGGGGTTGCTGGAATACCCCCAGTACACGCGGCCCAATCCGTGGCAGGGCCGGGAAGTGCCGGGGGTTCTGATTTCCGGCGACCACGCGAAGATCAAGGCCTGGCGTTTGGCCCAGGCAGAGGAAATAACGCGGCGCCGCCGGCCCGATTTGTGGGCGGCCTATGTGAAAAGCCGCAAGGAGTGAAGGATGACCGCCATGACGATGATGCAAGATTTCGAAAACGCGCAGATCGCGAAGCTGAAGGAAGGCCGCGAGATGCCGAAATTCGCGCCCGGCGACACGCTGCGGGTCCACGTCAAGGTGGTGGAAGGCGAACGCGCCCGCGTCCAGGTCTATGAAGGGGTCTGCATCGGTCGGCGCAACGCCGGTCTCAACTCGTCGTTCACCGTGCGGAAGATCTCCTACGGCGAAGGGGTGGAGCGCGTCTTCCCGCTCTATTCTCCGCTGATCGACAAGGTCGAGGTGATGCGCCGCGGCGATGTGCGCCGCGCCAAGCTCTATTACCTGCGCGGCCGCACCGGCAAGCGCGCCCGCATCGCCGAGAAGACGGCCTTCATCCCCGGCGCAGAAAGCGCCAAGGCTGCGGCCGAGGAACGTGCCCGCGAGGAACAGGCGATCGCCCAGGGCGCGGGTCCCGCACCCGAGGCCAAGTCCTGACCGGCGGGAATCCGGGGCAGCGGCCGCCCGCGATTGACGCGGGCGGCGCTCCGCACCAGCTGTGATGTCGGACCGATCGGCGTAATGACGGGCGCGAAACGCAATGGCCCAACCCCGCACCCTGTTCGATAAGATCTGGCAGAGCCATCTGGTGCACGTCCAGGACGGCGGCACCTGCGTCCTCTATATCGACCGCCATCTCGTCCACGAAGTGACCAGCCCGCAGGCCTTCGAAGGCCTGCGCGCGGCGGGACGGCGCGTGCGCCGGCCCGAGGCGACGATCGCGGTCGCCGATCACAACGTGCCGACCGTGGGGCGCGCGCAAGGCGTCGCCGACCCCGAGTCGCGCATCCAGATCGAAACGCTCGAAGCCAACTGCGCCGAGTTCGGCATCACTTATTTCTCCATGAACGACGTGCGCCAGGGCATCGTCCACATCATCGGCCCGGAGCAGGGGCTGACCCAGCCGGGAATGACCATCGTTTGCGGCGACTCCCACACTTCGACCCACGGCGCCTTCGGGGCCTTGGCGTTCGGCATCGGCACTTCGGAAGTGGAGCATGTGCTCGCCACCCAGACGCTGATCCAGAAGCCGGCCAAGAACATGCGCATCACCGTCGAAGGCGAGCTTGGCTTCGGCGTCACGCCCAAGGATGTGATCCTGGCGATCATCGGCAACATCGGCACGGCGGGCGGCACCGGCCACGTCATCGAATACGCCGGCTCGGCGATCCGCTCGTTCTCCATGGAAGGGCGCATGACGATCTGCAACATGTCGATCGAGGCGGGCGCGCGCGCCGGACTGATTGCGCCGGACCAGACCACGTTCGATTACATCAAGGGACGTCCCTACGCGCCCAAGGCGGGCGCCTTCGAACAGGCGGTGGCGTTGTGGAAGACGCTGCCCTCCGATCCGGGCGCCAAATTCGACCGCGAAGTCGAGATCGCGGCCGCCGGCATCGCGCCCCAGGTCACCTGGGGCACCAGCCCCCAGGACGTGCTCCCCATCACCGGCGAGGTTCCCGATCCGGACAGGGAGCGCGACGAGGGCCGCAAACGCGCGATGGAGCGCGCGCTTACTTACATGGGGCTTCGGCCCGGGACGAAGCTGCGTGACGTCAAGATCGATGCCGTGTTCATCGGCTCCTGCACCAACGCGCGCATCGAAGACCTGCGCGCCGCCGCCGCCGTCGCCAAGGGGCGGAAAGTCGCGAGTGGCGTGCGGGCCATGGTGGTCCCCGGCTCGGGCCTGGTGCGCGCGCAGGCGGAATCGGAAGGGCTCGATAAAGTGTTCCTCGCCGCCGGTTTCGAATGGCGCGAGCCGGGCTGCTCCATGTGTCTCGCCATGAACGCCGACCGGCTGAGCCCCGGCGAGCGCTGCGCCTCCACCTCCAACCGCAATTTCGAAGGCCGCCAGGGAAGAGGCGGACGCACCCATCTGATGAGTCCGCAGATGGCGGTGGCGGCCGCCGTCACCGGGCATCTCGCCGACGTGCGCGAATTGCTGTAGGCGCCGGTCATGGAAAAATTCACCAGGTTGACGGGGATCGCGGCGCCTTTGGCGATCATCAACGTCGACACCGACATGATCATTCCCAAGCAGTTCCTGAAGACCATCAAGCGCACCGGGTTGGGCAAGCATCTTTTCGACGAGATGCGCTACGACGAACATGGCAAGGAGCGCCCCGATTTCGTCCTCAACCAGGACCCCTACCGCAAGGCGAAGATTCTGATCGGCGGCGAGAATTTCGGCTGCGGATCGAGCCGCGAGCACGCGCCCTGGGCGCTGTTGGATTTCGGCATCCGTTGCGTGATCGCGCCCTCGTTTGCCGACATCTTCTATAACAACTGCTTCAAGAACGGGATTCTCCCCATAGCCCTTCCCAAGGAGACGGTGGAGAAGCTCATGGCGTTCGCGCGCAGCGGCGGGAATGCGGCGGTCACGGTCGATCTGGAAGCGCAGACCGTTTCCGGGCCGGATGAAAAGCCGATCCGCTTCGAGGTCGACCGCTTCCTCAAATACTGCCTGCTCAACGGCCTCGACGACATCGGGCTCACCCTTGAAAAAGAGCCGCAGGTCGACGCCTTCGAGGAGCGCCAAAAGCTTTCCCAGCCCTGGCTGTGGGCCTGAGCCGGTAAACTTCCCCGCCTCAATTTCCAATCACGAGACCGGACGCATGCCGACCACGAAGAAAATCCTCATCCTGCCGGGCGACGGAATCGGCCCCGAGGTGATGCGCCAGGTGCGGCGCGTCATCGACTGGTTCGACAAGTTCGGCGATATCCGCTTCGAGGTGACCGAAGGCCTGGTCGGCGGCGCCTCGATCGACGCCCATGACACGCCGCTCACCGACGCAACCATGGCCGCCGCGCTCGAATCGGACGCGGTGCTGCTGGGCGCCGTGGGTGGGCCGAAATGGGATGCGCTCCCTTTCGCCAAGAAGCCCGAGCGCGGCCTCTTGCGCTTGCGCAAGGACATGGGGCTGTTCGCCAATCTGCGCCCCGCGCTGGTGTTCGATGCCCTGGCCGAGGCGTCCACGCTCAAGACCGAGCTGGTGCGGGGCCTCGACATCATGATCGTCCGCGAGCTCACCGGCGGCGTCTATTTCGGCGAGCCGCGCGGCATCGAGAAGCTTCCCGACGGCAGCCGGCGCGGCGTCAACACCCAGGTCTATACCACCGAAGAAATCCGCCGCGTCGCCCGCGTCGCCTTCGATCTCGCGCGCAAGCGCGGCAGGCGCGTGACCTCGGTCGAAAAATCCAACGTCATGGAAAGCGGCCTGCTGTGGCGCGAGGAAGTAACCTACGTGCGCGACAAGGAATATCCGGATATCGAGCTCGCGCATATGTACGCCGATAACTGCGCCATGCAGCTCGTGCGCAATCCCAAGCAGTTCGACGTCATCGTCACCGACAATCTGTTTGGCGACGTGCTTTCCGATTGCGCGGCGATGCTGACCGGCTCGCTCGGCATGCTGCCCTCGGCTTCGCTCGGCGCCGCCGACAGACAAGGTCGGCGCAAGGCGCTCTACGAGCCGGTCCACGGCAGCGCGCCGGATATCGCCGGGCGCGACATCGCCAACCCGATCGCCACGCTGCTCAGCTTCGCCATGATGCTGCGCTATTCGTTCGACGACGGCGCCGGCGCGGATTTGATCGAGAAAGCCGTCACCAATGTCCTGAACGGCGGCGTGCGCACCGCCGACATCATGCAGCCGGGCAAGGCCCGGGTTTCGACCACGGTGATGGGCGATTCGATCCTGCGCGAGCTCGACAAGCTCGGCCACTAGATCACGCTCTAGGCCCGCTCAGCCGATCCCGTGCTTCGCCAACTCGGCCTTGAGCCGGCCCGAAAGCGCGAGGGCGGCCATCCTGAGGTCCGCAAGCAACGACCACAACGGATGGGAGAGGGTCGCCGGTTTATTGCCCTCGACGAGCCAATGCCCCGCCCAGGAAAGGGCATAGCCGCCCACGGCCGCGGCGGCGGCCCAGGCCCAACCCGGTGAGGAACGCCAAGCCGAACAGCGCCACGGCAAGGGCCAGCCCCGCGTAATGGCAGGCCCGGGTCTTGCGGTCCGCGTGCTGGGCCAGGTAATAGGGCCAGAACGCGGCGAACGTCGTGAATCGCGGTCCGGGGTTGGTCATGGCGCCCCCCGGGCTTATTTTATTCATGAAATTGGTCTAAAACATCGCCGCAAACGGAACGACGTCGGATCCCGATCCTTCGGGCGGGCTCCGGTCTGGGAAGGAGACGCATGGGTTACCGGGTAGCAGTTGTGGGTGCGACGGGCGCGGTCGGGCGCGAGATGCTGGTGACCCTTGCCGAGCGCGAGTTCCCGGCCGACGAGGTGATCGCGCTTGCCTCCGAGCGTTCGGTGGGCGGGGAAGTGTCGTTCGGCGAAAACAAGGTCCTGAAGGTCAGGGACCTCGACAAATTCGATTTCCATGGCGTGGACCTCGCCTTGTTCTCGCCGGGCGCCAAGGTTTCGGCGATCCATGCCCCGCGCGCGGCTCAGGCCGGCTGCGTCGTCATCGACAACAGCTCGCAGTTCCGCATGGATCCGGAAATCCCGCTCGTGGTGCCGGAGGTGAACCCGAAGGCGATCGCCGGCTACACGCGCCGCCACATCATCGCCAATCCGAATTGCTCCACCATCCAGATGGTGGTGGCGCTCAAACCGCTGCACGACCGCGCGAAGATCAAGCGCGTCGTCGTCTCCACCTATCAATCGGTTTCGGGCGCGGGCAAGGAGGCGATGGACGAGCTTTTCGAACAAACCCGCGGCGTCTACATGAACCAGCCGGTGCAGCATCGCGTCTTCACCAAGCAGATCGCGTTCAACGTGATTCCGCACATCGACGTGTTCATGGAAGACGGCGCCACCAAGGAAGAATGGAAGATGGCGGCCGAGACCCAGAAGATTCTCGATCCCGAGATCAAGGTGATGGCCACCTGCGTGCGCGTGCCGGTATTCATCGGCCATGCCGAGGCGGTCCATGTCGAGTTCGAACGTCCGCTCTCGGTCGCGGAGGCGCGCGCGGCGCTCAAATCGGCGCCGGGCATCTCTGTGGTGGATCATCGCGCCGACGAAGGCTATGTCACGCCGGCCGAATGCGCGGGCGAGGACGCGGTCTATGTCAGCCGGCTTCGTGTCGACCCGACGGTCGAAAACGGTCTCGCCATGTGGGTGGTCTGCGACAATCTGCGTAAAGGTGCCGCGCTGAACGCCGTTCAGATCGCCGAGGAATTGATCCGCACCTATATGAAAAAGGCGGCGTAAGGCTCGGTGCCCGGCCCGCGACTCACGCGGCGGGAACCTGCACCAGGCTGCGCCAGTGCGCCGATGGCCACAGGTTGTTCAGGAACTGCTCGGCGCTCGCCGCCAGCGTGAATTTTTCCGCATAGGCCCGGCATGCCGATGATGACAAGTGCAGGGCCGCGCGCGCGGCCTTGCCGAGATCGGCGTCGAGCGCGCCCACCTCGGTTCCCTCCAAAATGTCCTTGGGCCCGCGCACCGGAAAGGCGGCAACCGGAACGCCGCAGGCCAAGGCCTCGAGGATCACGTTGCCGAAGGTGTCGGTGACGCTGGGGAACACGAGCGCATCCGCCCTCGCGTAAATCTCCGCAAGTTCTTCGCCCGTCTTGCAGCCCAGATACCGCGCGGCCGGAAACCGCCGCCGCAGCTCCGGCAGCGACGGACCATCGCCCACCACGTATTTGATGCCCGGAAGATCCAGCTCCAGGAACGCCTCGATGTTCTTCTCCGGCGCGACGCGCCCGACGTAGAGCCACATCGGCCGCGGCCCGGCGAGCGCCTCGTTGCGCCGCGGCCGGAACAGGCGGGTATCGACGCCGTGCACCCAAACGGCCAAATTGCCGAAGCCGAGCGCCGCAAGCTCCTCGCGCAGGCCTTCGGTCGGCACGAGCGTGCGCTTGGCGGCGGCGTGAAAGCGGCGCAGCGCCGCGTAGCCCCAATTGGCGGGAAGCCGCCAGCGCATCCGGATGTATTCGGGGAACCGCGTGTGGAACGAGGTGGTGAAGGGAATGCGCTCGGCCCCGCAATAGATGCGCGCCGCCATGCCGAGCGGGCCTTCGGTCGCGATATGCACGGCCTCGGGGCGGAACCGCTCCAGGCATTCGCCGACGGTCGAGGGGCGCGCGACCGAAAGCCGGATCTCGGAATAGCCGGGACAGGGGATGGTCGTGAACATCGCCGGCGTTACCAGCCCGACGCGATGGCCGAGCCGCTCCAATTCGGCCGCCGTGTGGGTGAGCGTGCGCACCACGCCGTTGATCTGGGGGTGCCACGCGTCGGTGATGATCTGAATCCGCATGTTGTGCCTCAACTCGCCACGGCGTAGAGGGGGATGCGCTCCACTTCTGTGGGCCAATGGACGATCTGGAAACGGCCGCGCTCGTCTTCGGTCAGCGCGGTGCAGCTCTCGACCCAATCGCCGGAATTGCAATAGAGAATGCCGTCGACCGGTCTGATCTCGGCGCGGTGGATATGTCCGCACACGACGCCGTCGAATCCGCGCCGCCGCGCTTCTTCCGCCAGCGCGCGCTCGAAATTGTCGATGTATTCGACCGCGTCCTTGACCATCGCCTTGAGATAGGCGGACAGCGACCAATAGGGGTAGCCCAGGCGCCGGCGCAGCTCGTTGAACCAATGATTGAGGGATAGCGCCAGCTGATAGGCGGTGTCGCCCAGCAGCGCCAGCCATTTGGCGTATTTCACCACGCAATCGAAATCGTCGCCGTGGATGACGAGGAAGCGGCGCTTGTCCACCGTCTCGTGGATGTGCTCGCGCACGATGTGGATGCCGGCGAAGTGGAGCGCGCAGTAGTCGCGGGCGCCCTCGTCATGGTTGCCGGGGATGTAGACGATCTTGGTGCCGTTCTGCGCCTTGCGCAGAACCTCGAGAACCACGTCGTTATGGCTCTGCAGCCAGAACCACGCTTTCTTGAGGCGCCAGAAGTCGATGATGTCGCCGACCAGATACAGCGTCTCGCATTCGTGGCTGCGCAGGAACTTCAGCAGAAGCTCCGCCTTGCAGCCCCGCGTGCCGAGGTGCACGTCGGAGATCCAGATGGCGCGGTAGCGTCGCCGATTTGAAAAAGGAAGCATGCGGCCTTTCTTCTCAAGGATTGGATGGCCGCAGTATAGAAATTGTTCCGGTAATGTCTTGATATTTATGTTTAGCTCACAATATTACCGAAACATAATTGTCACTTTTCTTTAACAGAACCGTGGAAAGAATAAAAGATTGCGCCCGTATCCGGGCCGATATCGAAGTTTCACTCGCCGCTGTGCCCGGCGCGCAGCCTCTCCACCTCTTGCAACGCCGTCCTTAGGTCCTTGAGGTCGATGACGCCCCGGCTCGGGGTGTCCGGATCGCGCGATTCGAATCGCACCGACATGTTCGTTCCCTGCTCGATCTCATAGAGCAGCGCCTCGGCCTCCTTGCCGACGAAGCCGTCGCCGAACACGTGGTGCGAGGCGAATTTATCCACCTTGACCGTGATCTCGGAATTGGGCACGCGGCGCGCGCCCGCCGTGACGGCAATCGAATCGGGGTCGTCCTCGGAACCGAACTGGAAGCCGAGATAAGGCGGCTTCGCGTAGACGACGACGCAAATGAGTCCATTCGTCTTCTCTTCCCGTACGCAGGACGACTGCACCGCGCCCCGCTCTTTTTTATAGACGAGCTCGACCGCGCCTGCCGGCCGCGTTGCCGCGGCGGCGAGCATCGCCAGCACCGGCGCCCAAACCCATCGGCAATTCCGCCTCATCGCGCCCCGCATTGCCAAGTTCCGTGCCGCACCGCACAATGACTCTTCGTCCCGCCGCGCGCAAAGCCGAAACCGGCGAATCGAGAAACGAATCTGCGGGCGGGGCGGCGGAGGCGGACATGCCGCGGACCTTTCTCGCGCTGCGCAGCGTTCTCTACGTGCCCGGCTCCAACGAGCGGGCGCTCGAAAAGTCGCGGACCCTTCCCGCCGACGCCTTCATCTTCGACCTCGAAGACGCGGTGGCGCCGTCCGCCAAGGAACAGGCAAGGAGCCGCGTCTGCGCGGCGGTCGGGGCGGGCGGCTTCGGCCGCCGCCAGGCGGTGATCCGGGTCAACGGGCTCAATTCTCACTGGGGGTTCGACGATCTCGCCGCGGCGGCGAAGTCGCCGGCCGATGCGATCCTGCTTCCCAAGGTGGAAAGCGGCGACATGGTGCGCCAGGCGGAGGCGATCATGGCCGAGAACGGCGCGGCGGATACCATGGCGATCTGGTGCATGGTGGAAACGCCGCGCGGCATCCTCCACGCCGAGGAGGTCGCCGCGGCGAGCCGCCGCATCCGCTGCCTCGTCATGGGCACTTCCGACCTCGCCAAGAACCTGGGTGCCACCCACACGCGCGAAAGGCTGCCGTTCGTGACCAGCCTCGGGGTGTGCCTGCTCGCCGCGCGCGCCTGCGACGTCGCCATCGTCGACGGCGTCCATCTCGATCTCGAGGACGAGGACGGCTTCGCTCATGCCTGCCGCCAGGGCGCCGAGTTCGGCTTCGACGGAAAAACCCTGATCCATCCCAAGACCATCTCCGTCGCCAACGCCGCCTTCTCGCCCTCCGCGCAAGAGCTCGCCTGGTCGCGCCGCATCATCGAGGCCTCCAAGGAGGCGCGGGAACGGGGCGAAGGCCTGGTGGTGGTGGACGGCAAGCTGATCGAGAACCTGCATGTCGAGGGCGCCCGGCGCAGCCTGTTGCTGGCCCGGGCCATCGCCGATCTCGAAAAAGACCTCGCCCGCTGATTCCGCCTGCGCCGCGGTCACAGCGCCAGCGCCGCCAAGACGCCGATCCCGAACAGCAGCAACACCACGCCGGAAACGATATGGACCCGGCGCAGAAAAACCGTCTCCATCACCCGCCGGATGAGTCCGACGCCGCCCGAAATCGTCAGCCACCACAGCGCCGAACCGGAAAACACCCCGAGCACCAGCCCGTCGGCCTCCACCAGCGTGTTCTCGCCCGTCACCCCGAGGGCCGCGAACACGCCGATGAACGAAAGAATCGTGATCGGATTGGTGATCGTCAGCACGAAGGCCGAGGCGCTGTCGCCGGCGAGGCTGCGCTGCGTCTCGGCGACGTCGGGCGCGGGCGGCTTCGAGAGCAGGTTCTTGATCCCCAGCAGCAGCAGCAGGATTCCGCCGCCCAATCGCAGCCACTTTTGTTGCGTCAGCAGGAAATCGGAAACGAAGCCGAGGCCGAAGGCGACGATGGCGGCGAACAGGGCGTCGGCCACCGCGGCGCCGAGCCCCGAGAGGAGCCCATGGACCCGCCCCCAGGCGAGCGTGCGGTGAACGCACAGCACGCCCACGGGGCCGACGGGTGCCGCGATCAGGAGACCGGCCGCGACCCCCTTGAGGAACGCCTCGAAAAACATGGCCGCCCCCTGTCGTCGTGCGCGCGGCTTCAGCCCCGCCCCGGCGCTTCGGCCCAAGCCGCGAAGCCTTGGTTCTGTATCGCAGCGCCGGGATCGGCACAAGCCCGGGCGGCGGGGCCGCCGCAGCCGGATTGGCCGCCGCGCCCATTTCGGGCGCGCGGAGCCGCGGCTTGCAAGAGGCGGCGGTTTGTTTCTACTCTCTCGCCCGCTTCGCCTTGCCCCGAATGCGGCAGGGCATAAGTAAAGGACCGGAAGCCGCGCGATGAGCCGCACCGAAGCGAAATCGGTCATCGGAAATTTCTTCGAGGATTTTTCCGTCGGCCAGGAGATCGTCCACGCGACGCCGCGCACGGTGACGCGGGGCGACGCCGCGCTGTTCATCGCGCTGACCGGCTCGCGCTTCGTGCTGCATTCCTCCGACGAATTCGCGCGCTCGCTGGGCTATCCGGAATCGCCGGTCGACGACCTGCTCACCTTCCATTTCGTGCTGGGCAAGACGGTGCCCGACATCTCGCTCAACGCCATCGCCAATCTCGGTTACGCCGGCTGCCGTTTCGGCGTTCCGGTGTACGCCGGCGACACGCTGCGCTCGCGCTCGCAGGTGATCGGCGTGAAGGAGAATTCCGACGGAAAAACCGGGATCGTCTATGTCCGCTCCACCGGCTTCAACCAGCGCGACGAGATCGTTCTCGACTATTTCCGCTGGGTGATGGTGCGCAAGCGCGACGCATCGAAACCCGCGCCCGAGACCGTGATTCCCGAGCTTCCCGATCGCGTGCCGATCGCCGATCTCGTGGTGCCCGACGGGCTCGATCTTTCCCGCTACGACACGGCGCTCGCCGGCTCGCCCGCGCTGTGGGACGACTACCAGCCGGGCGAGAAGATCGATCACATGGACGGCATGACCTTCGAGGAGGCGGAGCACATGATGGCGACCCGCCTCTACCAGAACACGGCGCGCGTCCATTTCAACCAGCATGTCGAAAAGGACCAGCGCTTCGGCCGCCGCATCGTCTATGGCGGGCACATCATTTCGCTGGCCCGCGCCCATGCGTTCAACGGGCTGGCCAACGCCTTCCGCATCGCCGCCATCAACGGCGGCCGCCACACCGCGCCGTCCTTCGCCGGCGACACGATCTACGCCTGGAGCGAGATTCTCGAGAAGGAGCCGCTGCCCGGGCGCAAGGATGTCGGCGCGCTGCGGCTGCGCACGGTCGCGGCCAAGGATCGCGATTGCGCGGACTTTCCCTATCAGCGCAGCGGTGCGGACGGGCGGCGCGAATACGATCCCGCGGTCGTGCTCGACCTCGATTACACCGTGCTCATGCCGCGCCGCGGCCGCTAGTACACCGTGCTCATGCCGCGCCGCGGCCGCTAGGCGGCGCGCGCCGCCCCGATTTCTCGCCGCAGCGCCGCCCACCCCCGATCTTGGGTGTGGGAGACAAAAAAACACAAAAGGTTGTTGTTGAGCCGATTCCGATCTGATAATGAAAGAGGCGTCAGGAGTGCATCGGAAGCCCGGCACCACCTGACGCCCCTGGGAGCTGGCCCAGCTCCTGGCACCTGAAGCGGACGAGCAATCCGACCATCCCAGCCGCGGGCCGTGCGCCCCAGAGGACACCGCCCGCTGCGGGATGGGGGCGATCCGAACGGATCGCCGCCCTGCGGAGCCGACGCCGTCACGCCTCCTCAACCCGCCCGTCCCGTCGCCTTCCCTTCCGAACAAGGGCCGGCTTCGCGGCGTTGCGGCGCACCCGGGAAGGTCCGCCGCCGTCGTGACCGGGGACCGCGCCGGAGAACCATAGCGGCCGCACCAGACAAACGCGGGCCGAGGCGGACTTCCGCCGCGGCACCGTTCACGGCACCCGGCCTCGCCCGAAGGTCCGGCCAGATACCGATACAGGGCGCATCGCCAATTGCCCGAAGGATCTCTCCCCGGACCGGCTTCCGCGCCAACCGGAAGTGCAAGCACCGCCGGCGGCGGAGGCGGCCGTATGTCCGGCCGACTCCAAGTGCCGCGTCAATGGTCGCGCGATTCGATCCGCCACGCAACGCTCAAGAAAAGTAATCGCAGAAATTTCCTGTGCATAAATATTGAATGAATTCACAAACCGCCCACAACTTATCCACATCATTGTCCCGATAATTTGCTTCGTTTCTGTTGCGGCGCCGTGTTTGCTCCAGATTTGGTGGGTATCTGCGCCCGTTTCACACAATGAACCTTTTGCCGGCGCAATCTTCGGAAACGGGTGCGGCGCGGGCCGATGGCGCGCGCAAGACGCGGCCGCCGCCGCGGGCGGGCAGCGTTGACTAGAATTTTTCGCGCCGGTACAAAGGGGAAGTGAGCGGTACGTTCGGATCGGGAAACGCGCCGGCGCTTACGAAATCTCCACCGACCGAGGCGTCCATGTCGAGCGCGAACCGTCCCCTGTCCCCGCATCTCCAAATCTATCGCTGGCAGCTCACCTCGGTGCTCTCGATCCTGCACCGCATGACCGGCGTTTTCCTGAGCGCCGGCGCGGTCGTGCTCGTGTGGTGGCTGTTCGCGGCGGCGATGGGCGATGCCGAATTCGCCGTGGTGCAGACTCTCTTGGCCTCGACGGTGGGCAAGCTGTTCCTCTTGGGCTGGACCTTTTCCCTGTTCTATCACCTGGCGAACGGCATCCGGCATCTGCTGTGGGACACCGGATTCGGCTTCGACATCAAGACCGCTTACGTGACCGGCTGGACGGTGGTCGCGGCCGCGGTCGCGCTCACGGCGTTCGCTTGGACCTGCCCGCTGTTGCGGCCATGAGCGGCGCAGGTTCGTCCGGCGCCAAGGGCGCGCATGGCTTCCGCCACTGGTGGGCGCAGCGGATTTCGGCAATCGCGCTCATTCCGCTTTCGATCTGGTTCGCGGCGTCGGTGATCGCCCATGCCGGAGCCGACCGCGCCGCCATCAAGGCCTGGCTCGCGGCGCCGGTTCCCGCCGTGCTGATGATCCTCGCCATCCTGGCCGGCCTCTACCACGCGGTGCTGGGCCTCGAGGAAGTGATCGTGGATTACGTACACGGCACGGGCGCGCGTCTCTCGGGGCTCGTGCTGGTGCGGCTTGCGGGCATCGCGCTTGCGGCCGCGGCCGTATTCGCGGTGCTGCGCATCGCGTTCGTGGCCTGATCGCATGGGCAAGTCTTACGAGATCGTCGATCACGACTGCGACGTGGTGGTGGTCGGGGCGGGCGGCGCGGGTCTCCGCGCGGCGTTCGGCATGGCCGCGGCGGGGCTTCGCACCTGCTGCATCAGCAAGGTGTTCCCCACCCGCAGCCACACGGTCGCGGCCCAAGGCGGCATCTCGGCCGCGCTCGGCAACATGGGCGAGGACGACTGGCGCTGGCACATGTACGACACCATCAAGGGGTCGGACTGGCTGGGCGACCAGGACGCCATCGAATACATGTGCCGCGAGGCGGTGCCCGCCGTGATCGAGCTCGAGCACTACGGCGTTCCCTTCTCGCGCACCCCCGACGGACGCATCTATCAGCGCCCCTTCGGCGGCATGACCACGCGCTACGGCGAGGGCACGGCGCAGCGCACCTGCGCCGCCTCCGACCGGACGGGGCATGCGATTCTGCACACGCTCTATCAACAGTCGTTGAAACATCAGGTCGCGTTCTTCATCGAATACTTCGCGATCGATCTGATGATGGACGATTCCGGCACCTGCCGCGGCGTGGTCGCCTGGAACCTGGAAGACGGCACCATCCACCGTTTCAACGCGCATATGACGGTGCTGGCGACCGGCGGCTACGGGCGCACCTATTTCTCCTGCACCTCGGCCCATACCTGTACCGGCGACGGCAACGCCATGGCGCTGCGCGCCGGCTTGCCGTTGCAGGACATGGAATTCATCCAGTTCCACCCGACCGGCATCTACGGCGTCGGCATCCTCATCACCGAAGGCGCCCGGGGCGAGGGCGGCTATCTCACCAATTCCGAAGGCGAGCGCTTCATGCCGCGCTATGCGCCCCACGCGCAAGATCTCGCCTCGCGCGACGTGGTGAGCCGCTCGATCACCATAGAAGTCCGCGAAGGCCGGGGCTGCGGGCCGGAGAAGGACCACGCGCTTCTCCATCTCGAGCATCTCGATCCCAAGGTCATCCACGAGCGCCTGCCGGGGATCGCCGAATCCTCGCGCATATTCTCGGGCGTGGACGTGACCAAGGAGCCGATCCCAGTCATCCCCACCGCGCACTACAACATGGGCGGCATTCCGACCAACCGGAACGCCGAAGTGGTGGTGATGCGCGACGGCGAGCTCAAGACCGTGCCGGGGCTCATGGCGGTGGGCGAGGCCGCATGCGTTTCGGTGCACGGGGCGAACCGGCTCGGCTCGAATTCGTTGCTCGATTTGGTGGTGTTCGGCCGCGCGGCGGCGCTGCGCTGCGCCGATCTCATCGCGCCCGGCGAGCGCCCGCCGCCGCTGCCCAAGGACGCGGCCGATCTGGCGCTCTCGCGGCTCGACAAATTCCGCAATGCCAAGGGCAAGACGCCGACCGCGGCGCTGCGGCTCGAAATGCAGCGCATCATGCAGCAGGACTGCCCGGTGTTCCGCACCGCCGAGATCATGGAGCAGGGCAAGCGCCGCCTCGCCGAAACCTGGGCGAAGCGCGGCGATGTCAAAGTCTCCGACCGCTCGATGATCTGGAACAGCGATCTGGTCGAAACGCTCGAGCTCGACAATCTTCTGTATCAGGCGGTGGCGAGCATGCACTCGGCGGCCAACCGCACCGAAAGCCGCGGCGCCCATGCGCGCGAGGATTATCCCGAGCGCGACGACGCGAACTGGCTCAAGCACACGCTGGTTTCGATGGGCGAGGACGGAAAACCGGCGATCGGCTATCGTCCGGTTGTCTTGAAGCCGCTCTCCAACGACGTGCCGGCCTTCCCGCCCAAGCCGCGGGTGTATTAGGCGTAAGAGAGAGAACGGAATGGTCGAATTCGCGCTGCCCAAGAATTCCCGCGTCAAGCCCGGCAAGAGCCACAAGGCGCCGGCGGGCACCGGCAATACCAAGACGTTCGAGGTCTATCGCTACGATCCCGAACAGGGCGAAAACCCGCGCGTCGATTCCTACGAAGTCGATCTTGGGCAATGCGGGCCGATGGTCCTGGACGCGCTCTTGAAGATCAAGAACGAGGTGGACAGCACGCTGACGCTGCGCCGCTCCTGCCGCGAAGGCATCTGCGGCTCCTGCGCCATGAACATCGACGGCACCAACACGCTGGCCTGCCTGAAGCCGATCGGCGAGATCAAGGGCAAGGTAAAGGTCTATCCGCTGCCGCACCTGCCGGTGGTCAAAGACCTGGTTCCCGATCTCAATCAGTTCTACCGCCAATACGCGTCGATCGAACCCTGGATCAAGGCCGCGCCGCCGGTTCCCGACGACCGGGAGCGCCGGCAATCGCCCGACGAGCGCGCCAGGCTCGACGGCCCCTCGGATTGCATTCTGTGCGCGTGCTGTTCCACCGCCTGCCCCAGCTATTGGTGGAACGGCGATCGTTATCTCGGCCCCGCGATTCTGCTCCAGGCCTATCGCTGGATCGCGGATTCTCGCGACCAGGCGGCGGACGAGCGATTGTCCGCGCTCGACGACACCTTCAAGCTTTACCGCTGCCACACCATCATGAATTGCACGCGAACCTGCCCCAAGGGCCTCAATCCGGCGAAAGCCATCGCCGAGATCAAGAAGTCGATCGCGAGCCGGGAATAGTCGCCGCGCTTGCCGCGCGGCGGCGCTAATTCGTAATTCGCCATGAATGTGACGAACCCACGTCCGCAATTGCTGAAGGCGCGCCGGCGGCACACCTGGATCGCCGCCCTGCCGCTGGTCTTTTTCCTGCTGGTGACGGACAGCAGTTGGCGCGCGCTATCCGCCCTCAACGAGCTCTATCAATGGCTGGGTTATTTCGCGCTGTTGCTGTGCGTGCTGGGGCGGGCGTGGTGCTCGGCCTATATCGGCGGGCGCAAGAATTACGAGCTCATCACGCTCGGCCCCTATTCGGTGGTGCGCAATCCGCTCTACGTGTTCAGCTTCATCGGCGTCGCCGGCATCGGCTTGGCCAGCGGAACGGTGACGTTCCTCGTCGCTCTCGCGGTGCTGTTCGCCGCCTATTACCGGATCGTGGTGAAACGCGAGGAGGCGTTTCTCGCTTCCGGCTTCGGCCAGGCCTTTGCCGGCTACGCCGCCCGCGTCCCGCGCTGGTGGCCCGATTTCAGCCTGTGGCGCGATGCGCCCGAAATCGCGGTCAGGCCGCATTTCCTTCTTATTACTTTGCGCGATTCTTCCGTGTTCCTGCTGGCCTTCCCGCTCCTCGAATTGATCGAATGGGGCCACGAAGCCGGGCTGCTTCCCGTTCTGTTGCGCGTTCCCTGACCGGGCGAACCCGCCCCGGATTACGCCAGGGCGATCCCGTCCTCGACGGTGTGGCTGAGGCCGATGGAATCGATGGTGAGCGTCATGCGCGCCCGCAGCCTCTCGTTCCCCTTGATGCGGCCCGCGGCGATCGCGTCCCGTACCGCGCGCTCGATCTCGCGCTGCGAGGTCACGCCCACCGTCTTGAGGAACTTCCGGATCTCCATGTTGAAGACGTCGTCTTTCATCGCACCCCTCCGTTTCGCGCCTCTTGCGTATCGCGCCTCTTTGGAAGATAGGCATGGCAGCCGTGCCGCGCCAGGGCGGGAACCGCCGGATTCGCGGTCAAGGCGCTGTTTGGCCATTGAAATCCGCTGGCGCGCACCCTTCATTTAGGATAACGCATCGGGAGCCGGCGCGGGGCCTCCAAACCCGCCGGAGAGAGCCAAGATGACCGAACCCGTGGTACTCGAGAATCCGCTTGCGGCGCAGCTCCGCGCGCTCGACCCCTGCCTCGATCTCGAGGCCGAGATCGCGCGCCTCAGGCGCGAGCGCAACGCGGTCATCCTCGCCCACTACTACCAGGACGGCGAAATCCAGGACATCGCCGACTTCGTCGGCGATTCGCTCGATCTCTCCCGCAAGGCGGCGGCGACGCAAGCCGACGTGATCGTGTTCTGCGGCGTGCGTTTCATGGCCGAGGTTGCGAAGATCCTGAGCCCCGACCGCACCGTGCTGCTGCCCGATCTGGAAGCCGGCTGTTCGCTCGAATCCTCGTGTCCGCCGGATGCGTTCCGCGCCTGGCGCGCGAAGCACCCGGGCCATGTCTCGCTCACCTACATCAATTGCTCGGCCGAGGTGAAGGCGATGTCCGATATCATCGTCACCTCGTCCAACGCCGAAGCGATCATCCGCCAGATCCCCGAAGGCCAGCCCATCCTGTTCGCGCCCGACCGGCATTTGGGCGCCTATCTGGCGCGCAAGACCGGGCGCGACATGGTGTTGTGGCCGGGCACCTGCATCGTCCACGAGCAGTTCTCGGAGCGCGAGCTGGTGAAGCTGCGCGTGCATCATCCAAAGGCCAAGCTCGCGGCCCATCCCGAATGTCCCGAAGGCATCTTGCGCATGGCCGATCACATCGGCTCCACGTCGTCGCTCATTCAGTACGTGAGCGAGGCGCCGGAAGACGAGTTCATCATCGCCACCGAGCCGCACATCATTCACCAGATGCAGAAGAAGGTTCCGCACAAGCGCTTCATCGCCGCGCCCGGCATGGATGAAAGCTGCGCCTGCAACGACTGTCCCTTCATGGCGCTCAACACCATGGAGAAGCTTTATCTTTGCCTGATCAACATGTCGCCCGCCATCGAGATGGACGAGGCGCTTCGCCGCGCCGCCCTGAAGCCGCTGCAGCGCATGCTGGAAATGTCGCCGCGCCCGGCGGTGAAACTCGCCGGCGCCGCGTGACCGCAGCGAACCCCCGCGCTATCATCGGGTCCGCGCATTAGGCCCTGCGGGTGCCGCCGCGGGGAAGTGCGCCGGGGCGGGGGCATGGCGCATTCGGGCACGGTATTGGGCGGCAGCGAGATCGAGCATTTCATCGACCGGGCGCTCGCCGAGGACATCGGCTCGGGCGACATCACCACCACC
>DATDPM010000014.1:0-4684 GCA_035292745.1 Alphaproteobacteria bacterium
ACGAAGCCCGAAATGTTGTTGAGCACCGCCGGCAGGCGCTTGTCGTCGGTGGTCGGCGTCGCCAGCCGGATGAAATTGAGCCCGGCTCGTATCGCCGGATGGCACAGCTCGGCGTCCTCTTCGGGCGGCAGGTCCACGACAATGAGTCCGTCCACGCCCGCTTCCCGCGCGTCGCGCAGGAATTTTTCGTTCCCGTAGACGTAGATGGGATTGTAATAGCCCATGAGGACGACGGGCGTTTCCGCGTCGCCGCTGCGGAACGCCCGCACCTGCTCCAGAACCTTCTTCAGCGATGCGCCGGCCTTCAGCGCGCGCGTGCTGCTCTGCTGGATCGCCGGCCCGTCCGCCATCGGGTCGGAGAACGGCATGCCGAGCTCGATCAAATCGGCGCCCGCCTTGGGCAGGCCCTTCATGATCTCAAGCGACGTTTTCGCGTCGGGGTCGCCGGCGGTGATGAAGGCGACGAGCCCGGCGCGGCCCTGCGCGCGCACCGCGGCGAAGCGCCGCGCGATGCGCCCGGAATCGGCCGCGTTTTGCGCCGCGCGCTCGGTCGCGGGGTGGCCCGGGTTCACAGCTTGTCTCCCAGCGCCTTGGCGACGGTGTAAATGTCCTTGTCGCCGCGCCCGCTCAGGCAAACGACGATGATGTGGTCGCGCGGCAGATCGGGCGCGATCTTCAAGACGTGGGCGATGGCGTGCGCCGATTCCAACGCCGGTATGATTCCTTCGAGTCGGGTGAGCAGCTGGAACGCCGCCAGGGCCTCGTCGTCGGTGATGGTCGCGTATTGGGCGCGGCCGACTTCGTAAAGCCAGGCGTGTTCCGGCCCGACGCCCGGGTAATCGAGCCCGGCGGAGATCGAATGGGCCTCGTTGATCTGCCCGTCCTCGTTCTGCAGCAGGTATGTCCGGTTGCCGTGCAGCACGCCGGGCCGCCCGCCGGTCAATGACGCCGCGTGCTGGCCGGTCTCCAGGCCCCGGCCTCCCGCTTCCACGCCGATGAGGCGCACGGCCCTTTGATCGAGGAACGGGTGGAACAAACCCATGGCGTTGGACCCGCCGCCGACGCAGGCGACCAGCGTGTCGGGGAGCCGCCCTTCCGCCTCGATTATCTGCTCGCGCACCTCGTTGCCGATCACCGATTGGAAATCGCGCACCATGGCCGGGTAGGGGTGCGGCCCGGCCACCGTGCCGATGAGGTAATAGGTGGTGTCCACATTGGCGACCCAGTCGCGCAGCGCCTCGTTCAGCGCGTCCTTCAGCGTGCGCGATCCCGATTTCACCGGCACCACTTCCGCGCCCAGAAGCTTCATGCGGAACACATTGGGCGCCTGCCGCTCGATGTCGATCTCGCCCATGTAGATGACGCAGGGCAGATCGAACAGCGCCGATACGGTTGCGGTGGCGACGCCGTGCTGGCCGGCGCCGGTCTCGGCGATGATGCGGCGCTTGCCCATGCGGCGCGCGACCAGGATCTGCCCGATGCAGTTGTTGATCTTGTGCGCGCCGGTGTGGTTGAGGTCTTCGCGCTTCAGATACACCTTGGCCCCGCCCAGATGGGCGGTGAGCCGTTCGGCGAAATAGAGGGGATTGGGGCGGCCTGCGTATTGCCGCAGGTAATAGTCGAACTCGGTCTGGAAAACGTCGTCGCTCTTAGACTTGTTGTATGCCCTCTCCAATTCGAGGACGAGCGGCATCAGCGTCTCGGCGACATAGCGTCCGCCGAAAATGCCGAAATGGCCGTTCTCGTCCGGCCCGGCCCGGAATGTGTTGATGCGTTCCATGGGGCTTAGAATAGAGAAATCCCTTGCGAATGAACATATGGGGGGGAGCGCAGTCAAAGCCCATCGCGGTTCCCGCGGCCCGCCGCAGTCCGAGCGTAAGTCACTGATTTCAGGTTCTATTTTTTGCCGCGCGCGGCGGCGATGAAGCGGGCGATGCGGGCCGGGTCCTTGTGGCCGGGCCGGTCCTCGACGCCGGAGGAGACGTCGACCGCCGTGGCGCCGGATATGTCGAGTGCCTGATGCACGTTTTCCGGCGTGAGCCCGCCCGACAGCATCCAGGGACGGGCGGACGAGAATCCGCGCAGCAACTCCCAGTCGAAGGCCAGCGCATTGCCGCCGGGCAGCGCCTGGGCCATCGCGGCCGGCGGCTTGGCGTCGAACAGCAGCCGGTCGGCGGCCGCGGCGTAGGATCGCGCCTGGGCCAGATCCGCCGCCTGCGCCAGCTTCACCGCCTTGATCACCGGCAAGCCGAATCGCGATTTGATTTCAGCCGTGCGCTCCGGACTCTCGTTGCCGTGCAGCTGGAGCATGTCGAGCGAAACCTTGGAAAGCGTGCCGGCGATGGTCTCGTCGTCCGCGTCCACGAACAGACCGACCTTCTTGACGCGCAGCGGAACAACGGCTGCGATTCTCGCCGCCTCATCGGGCGAAACGAAGCGCGGCGAGGGCGGATAGAACACGAAGCCGATCAGATCGGCGCCCGCCTCCGCCGCGGCGCGCGCCGCCGCGGGCGAATTGATTCCGCAGATCTTGACCTCGATCGTCATGGCTACCGTCTTCGGGCCCGCGAGCGGCCCTGGGCCGGTATAACAGATCGACGATGGCGGCGAAATGTCGCGCCCCATCGCGCGAAAAACGCCGTGCTTTCGGTTGCGGGGCCAAGTGTCGCCGCGTTATCAGGGGCGCCTCTCGCGCGGCATTTGGGCGGCGCCCAATCCCGGACCCGATCGTGATCGAAGCCTTTTTCGCCTCCACCGCCGTCGTGGCCTTGGCCGAGATCGGCGACAAGACGCAGTTGCTGGCGCTCCTGTTGGCCGGCCGGTTCCGGCGCCCGGTTCCGATCCTCGCCGGCATGCTGCTCGCAACTCTGGCCAATCACGCCATCGCCGGCGCGCTGGGTGCGGCGCTGGGCGATGCGCTCGAAAGCCCGTGGTTCCGCCTGTTCGTCGCCCTGTCCTTCTTTGCCGTAGCCTTGTGGGCGCTGCGCCCCGACCGCCTCGGCGAAGGCATTTCGCGTTGCATCCAAGGCGGCATGGGCGCTTTCATCGCCACCTTCGTTTCCTTTTTCTGCGTCGAAATCGGCGACAAGACCCAAGTGGCGACCGTGGCGCTCGCCGCGCACTACCGCGCCGTCGTTCCCGTGGTGGCGGGAACCACGCTCGGCATGTTCGCCGCCAACCTGCCGGTCGTGCTGCTGGGCGAGAAGGTGATGAAACGCGTGCCCGAGCGCGCGGCGCGAGTAGCGTCCGCGGTGCTGTTCGCCGTCATGGGAATCCTCGCTCTTCTGGGCGCCGCCGGAGCGCTGCCCTAACCCTTGGAAATATCGGGCGGGAACCCGCGAAATTGCCTAAAACTTTAATATCTAGAATGACTTACTTCATTTCCTGGTAATTTCCGTGGCCTATGTTGGGATAGGTTTTAATACTTTCGGATGGGCAAAACGGTAGCGGGCAACAGGCAGGCACGCGGATGGATATTCCGAGCGGAAGCGCCGTCAATCCGGTCGCCGAGCAGGCGGCCGCCGCGCATGCGCGCAAGGCAACGGGGCCCAGGGAACACGCTGGGTCGAAACAGATGCGGCAGGCCCTCGATCCGGCCCGGAAGGGCGAACGGGGCGGGCGCGCCGCCGAGCGGCGCGAGGACGGGCGGGGTCTCAACCTCGACATCCGCGCGTAAGACGCGCGGCCGCGGCCAATTCCGGATTTCGATTCTATCGTTACGTCCCCGGCGTTACGTCCCCGGTTGATCACGGCCTCGCGCGGCTCGCGCGCCGGGGCCGCAGCTTCGCGCCGCTCCCGCGAAAATCGCGGGAATCGGGCGGGGCGTCTCGTTCAAGGAACGGCGGCGGTCACGCGCCGGGGAGGGTCCAGCGTTCCAGCGGGACGACCGGGGTCGATTCGGCCGCGGGCGGCTTGGCCGCCGCGTCGGCCAGTTCCATCACCTCTTGCTCGAGATGTTCGATGCGCCGCGCCTGATCGCGGGCGCGCTTGCGCCATTTGTGCTGCGACAGCCAGGCGCCGATCCACCCCGTCACGAATCCGGCAAAGATCGCGGCGAACACCACGAGATAAAGCGCGACAACGATTTCGGTATCGAACGGCCAGAAGCGGATCGTCACCGCCTCCCGGTTGGGAATGGCGAACACCACGGCGATGGCCGCCGCGGCCGCGATGAGGATGGAAAGCGGGAGTCTCATGGCGCCCCGCCTGGGGCTAGCCGCCAGCGGCGCGCTAGCGCTTGCCGTTCAGCCGCTCGCGCAGCTCCTTGCCGGTCTTGAAAAAAGGGATGTGTTTCTCGCTCACGCGCACGGTCGTGCCGGTGCGGGGATTGCGCCCCAATCGCGCCTCGCGATGCTTGACCGAGAAGGCGCCGAAGCCCCGCAGCTCCACCCGGTCGCCGCGGGCCAGCGCACCCGAAATTTCGTCGAACACGGTGGCGACGATGCGCTCCACGTCGCGCAAATAGAGGTGCGGGTTCTTTTCCGCCAGCCGGGCAATGAGTTCCGATTTGGTCATGCCGGAGCGTTCCCCCGTTTCGTCCCCTGGTCCGGACGCGGCGCCCCCGCGCCGGCGGCGCGGACCATCCCGAAGTCAACGAAACCGCTCGAGAATCATGCGCCTAACGCAAATCAGGGTGCCAGAGGGAAACCAGCCCGTCAAGGGTAAGTCTCTCAGACAACAATGT
>DATDPM010000015.1:0-10046 GCA_035292745.1 Alphaproteobacteria bacterium
GCGCAGCTGCCGGTAGGCGGAGTCCGCCGGCGGCAGCGACAACAGCCACGCGCCGAAATCGGCCGCCCCCAGTCCATCCGCAAGCACCGTGGCCGCGTCCGGGCGGTCCGGATAAACCGCGTATTCGGGACTGATCGTCGAGGGAGTGACGCGGCCGGCCCGCACGTCGCCGATATAACGCATCATTGCCGCGCTCAGCAGGGCGTCCCCGCGCGCAATCGCCGGCTCGGAATTCGATCCGGGCAAGGGTGCGGTATCGGAACCAAGGTAGTCGCGCGCCTCCAGCCCGTCGCGGTCCGCGGTCTGGAGCGCCGTGATCGCGGCCTTGGCCTGCGGCGACCACGCCCCGTCGCGCCACCACGCCGGCCGGCCGTTGCGGGCCCCATAGAACCGGCGCAACTCCGCGACGTTGCCGATTCGGCCG
Source organism: Alphaproteobacteria bacterium (assembly GCA_035292745.1). Taxonomy (GTDB): domain Bacteria; phylum Pseudomonadota; class Alphaproteobacteria; order DATDPM01; family DATDPM01; genus DATDPM01. Next base: position 425 of record DATDPM010000015.1, read on the forward strand.
AGCGCGGGGTCCGGCGCGGTTTGCGACAAAAGCAGGTCAAGATTCCGCGACACCGCCGCGTCGTCGGCCGCCGCCGGCGCTGGGAGGACGGCAAGCACAGCCACCAGCGCCAACCGGCGCATCCATCGAAGCCGCTTTGATGCCATTCCTGGTCAGATAGGCCGGTCGCGGGTGGGGGTCAACCGTCCCGGCCGGCGGGGGACAAAACGCCGCATACGCGAATCCGCACGCTCACGCATGATTTTCTACAGGCTGTTGTAAACAACCCGTCCCAGCCCGGCCACGTCGTAGCCGCCCAGCGATTCGGCCTTGTCGGTGAAGCGCGCGCTTCGGGTGAAACCGAGGAACTTTTGAAAGTTCGGTTCGAAATATTCGCGGCGGCGCACCGCCAGATCGTAGCGCTCCTTGTGCAGAAGCACGAAGTCCAGATGGAATTGCGCGGCCACCGAGCGGATGGCGAAGCCCGCATCGGCCTTGCCCTCGCTGACCATGATCGCGATGTCGGTCTCGTTCAGCGCCGGCGGCGATAAAATGTTCAGGTCCGCGACCGACATTCCCTTTTGAGACAATAGATAGGCGAGCAGGATCCGGCTCCCGGCGCCCTCTTGGCGGTCGGCGAAACGCGCCCGCTTGTCGCCAAGGTCGGACAATTTGGTGATGCGGCGCGGGTTGCCGGCCGCAACGACCAGACCCTGATCGCGCTGCGCCCATTCGATGAGGACGACGTCCAGATCTTCGAGCGTGTCCTTGACCGCCGTCTCGTTGTAGGTCTGCGTCTCCGGATCGAAGACATGAAGCCCGCACACCGCGGCTTCGCCTTCGGCGAAACGGCGCAGCCCGTCGAGGCTCCCGCCGAACAGGATCGCCAGTTCGCAGCCGGATTCGCGCGCCGCCCACTCCAACAGAGGATCGTGGCTTCCCACGATCACCGGCGCGGGGCGGGCGGCCGGCGCCACCGCCGGGTCGCAACGCGTGTTGCGCAGGATCCAAAGGTCTATGAGCGTCTTGGGGAACAGCCATTTGCCGGCGACGCGGGTGCAGGGAATGCGCCGCGTCCGCACCAGGTCATAGACCTTGCGCTCCTTGATGCGCAGATATTCCGCAACTTCGCGGGTGTTCATCATCTCGGACACGGCCGCCCCTCGGTGTCGCGCTCGGCCTCGTTGCTGCGCGCAAACCCCTGCAATGGATGAGTCATTCTAGTGAAGAATCGGCCCCGGCCGCAGCAAATTGCGCGTCGGGCGAGGCGGTCCACGCCTAGCCGTAGCGCTCCTCATGCCAGGGATCGCCCTTATTGTGATAGCCGCGGACCTCCCAGAACCCGGGCTTGTCTTCGGGCACGAATTCGATGCGCGACAGCCATTTGGCGCTCTTCCAAAAATAGAGCTTGGGAATGACGACGCGAAGCGGCCCGCCGTGGTCGCGCGGGATCGGCTGGCCTTCCCAGGAATGGGCGAGCAGCACGTCCGCATCGTCGAAGGCGGCGAGCGGCACGTTCGTCGTATAGGTGTCGAAGCTGTGGAACACGACGAACTTCGCCTCCGGTTTGGGGCGGACGAGGCCGAGAACATGCTTGGCGCTCACGCCGGTCCAATAATTGTCGAAGCGCGACCAGGCGGTGACGCAGTGAATGTCCGACGTGGCGGCGAACTCGGGCTGATCGCGAAACTCTTCCCACGACCAGCGCAGCGGCTTCTCGACCAGCCCGTCGATAATGAGCATCCACTTATCGAGGGGAATGTTCGGCTGCACGCCGAGATCGAGCACCGGCCAGTTCTTCACCTCGCGCTGGCCGGGCGGCAACCTTTCGCGGGCAGGATCGCTGCTGCGCCCGGTCAGCAGCCGCCCGTCGCGCGCCCAGGCCTGTTTGGTCGCGATCAGCTTCTCCTTGATCTTGCCGACCAGTCCGCCGTCATCCGCCATGCCGGTCTCCGCCCGTCTCGTTCCCGGTCAAGAATATGGGGGGCGCCGGCGTGGCGCGCCAGCCGCCCGGCGGCCCTTCACAATATCTTGAGCACGGCTTCCGGCGGGCGACCGACCGCCGCCTTGCCGCCCGCGACAACGATGGGGCGCTCGATCAGAATCGGGTTCTCCACCATCGCTTTGATGAGGGCGGCGTCGCTGAGCTTCGGATTGTCGAGCTTGAGTTTCGCATACGGCTCCTCGTGGCGGCGCATGAGGTCGCGCGGCTTCATCTTGAGAAGCTTGAGGATGCGGCGAAGTTCGGCCGCCGTGGGCGGGGTTTTCAGATATTCGATGACGGTGGGCGTGTTGCCCCGATCTTGCAACAGCTCCAAAGCCTGCCGCGACTTGTTGCAGCGCGGATTGTGGTAAATGGTGACATTCTTGGACATGGTTGCGGCTGCCTCCACACGGCTCGGTCGTTTTGCCGCCACGGTCCGCGGGCGAAGCCCTATGACATCCGCGGCCCGAGGCGTTAGTCTTTACGCGTCATGATAACCGGGATGTGCCGAAAGAAAACCCTTGGGCGGCGGCTGATGTTTGCCGCGGCGCTGCTGGCGGCCGCCGCGGTCGTGCCGGGCTTGGGCCAGGCCTGGGCCGCGGATGCTGGCTCGAACGCGCGTGCCGGCGCCGAGGTCAAGACGGAAGACCTCGAGTCTCTGCTCAAGACCATCGAGGATCCGGCCGAGCGCCAAAAGCTCGCGTCCCAGCTTCGCGCCATGATCGCGGCGCAAAAACAGGCCGCGCCGGAAACCGGCACGCCGTTTTTCGACGCTCTTTCCGAGGGCGTCCATACCGCGAGCCAGCAGATTGCGACCGCGGCCCAGGCGATCGTCGACGTTCCCACGCTGTTCAATTGGGTCGGCCGCCAGGCGACCTCTCCGGAGGCGCGCTCCGCGGTCATCGAGCTGGCGGTGAAGCTGCTGCTCGTCATCGGCATCGCCTGGCTGGCGCAACGCGTGACGGCGACGATGCTGCGCCGGCCCCGGCGCGCCGCCGAGGCGCTGGGCGCGCGCGGCGGTCTCATGCGCTGGGGCATGCGGTTCGCCCATGTCGGGCTCGATATCGCGCCGATCATGGTGTTTGCAGCCATTGCCTACACCGTGCTGCCGTTCACGAACCCGGATGCGGCGACCCGCGCGGTCGCGATCGCCGTCGTCAACGCCGTGGTTCTGGTACGCCTGATCTTGGTTGCGGCCTCGGCGGTGCTGTCGCCCGACGCGGCGGGCTTGCGGCTGCTCCCGGTGAACGACGAAACCGCGCATTACGTCTATCTCTGGGTGCGCCGCCTGACGGGGACCGCGGTCTACGGATATTTCGCCGCCGAAGCGGCGCTCGTCCTGGGCCTGCACCGGGGCGGCTTCAACGCCGTGCTCAACGCGCTCGGGCTTGCCGTCACGCTCATGCTCGTGATCCTGATACTTCAGAACCGCCGCTTCGTCGCGGACGGCATCCGCGGGCGGCGGATGAACGAGGGCGGTGCAAAGATCAATACGCTGGACAGCCTCCGCTCGCTGCTCGCCGATACCTGGCACGTGCTCGCCATCCTTTACATGGCGGCGCTGTTTTTTGTCTGGGCGCTTCGCGTGCCGGGCGGGTTTCAATTCGTCCTCACCGCCAGCCTGCTGACGGTCGCCATCATCGTCGTGGCGCGGCTCGCCACGGCGCTGCTCGAGCGGGCCATCGATCGCGGGTTTTCGTTGCGCGGCGACGTCAAGCAGCGCTTTCCGTCGCTGGAAGCGCGCGCCAACCGCTACCTCCCGGTGCTGAAGGCGGTGGCGAAGGTGGTCGTTTACGGCCTCGCCGCCCTCGGCCTGCTCCAGGTCTGGGGCCTGGAATCGCTGACCTGGCTCACGACCGGGGTGGGGCGCGAAATTGCCGGCACCGTTCTCGGCATCGCCATCGTGCTGATGATCGCGACCATGATTTGGGAAGGGGCGACCCTCTACATGGAAAGCTACACGTCGCGCTATGCGGCCGATCCCGATTCGGCCGAGCACTACGCGCGCATCCAAACGATTCTGCCGCTGTTCCGCAAATTCCTGTTCATGGTGCTGGCGGCGATCGTCGCCCTCGTCGTGCTCGCCCAGGTCGGCATCAATATCGCGCCTCTGCTCGCGGGCGCGGGGATCGTCGGCCTGGCGGTGGGATTCGGCGCGCAAAAGCTGGTGCAGGACGTGCTGAACGGCCTCTTCATCTATCTCGAGGCGGCGGTCGCCGTCGGCGACATCGTCGATCTCGGGGATCACAGCGGCGTCGTCGAAGCGATGTCGATGCGCAGCATCCGGTTGCGCGACCTCGAAGGCAACGTGCACACGATTCCCTTCAGCGCGGTGACCACGGTGATGAACCGGACCAAGGGCTTCTCCTATTATCTGTTCGATATGGGGGTCGGCTACGGCGAAGACGTGGACCGCGTCATCAAGGTGCTGCAGGAGATCGGCGCGGGTATGCGGAAGGACAAGAATTTCGGGCCCCACATTCTCGAGGAGATGGAGATGCTGGGTCTCGACAAGTTCGGCGATTCCGCGGTCGTCATAAAGGGGCGCATCATGACGTTGCCGGCGCGGCAATGGCTGGTGGGCCGCGAATTCAACCGCCGCGTCAAGAAGCGCTTCGACGAGCTCGGCATCGAGATTCCGTTCCCGCAGCGCACCGTGCACATGCGCATGCCGCCGGGCGCCGCCGCGGACGCGGATGCCGATTCCGGCGAGACGGACGACGCCGATCTCGGTCAGGAAGCCTCCCGGCAATGACGCCCGAGTTTCACGCCGTCGGCGCCGTCAACTGGCTCGGCCTGTGGACGCTTATCGGCAAGGAGGTCTGGCGCTTCCTCAAGGTTTCCACCCAGACCGTCGCGGCGCCGGTCGTCACTACGCTTCTGTTCCTGGCCATCTTCACGCTCGCGCTGGGGCGCTCGGTCACGCTCGTGGGCGGCGTGCCGTTTGCCGAATTCCTGGCGCCGGGGCTCATCATGATGGCGATGGTTCAGAACGCCTTCGCCAATACGTCCTCATCCATCGTCATCTCCAAGGTGCAGGGCAACATCGTCGACGTCTTGATGCCGCCGCTCTCGGCCAGCGAGCTCACATTCGGCTATGCGGCGGGCGGCGTCGTCCGCGGCGTCATCGTCGGGCTGACCACGGGGCTTGCCATGGCCGCGTTCGTGCCGATGCGCATCCATTCTCTGGGCTTCGTGTTGTTCTATTCGGTTGCGGCGGCGCTCATGCTGTCGCTGCTGGGCATCATCGGCGGCATCTGGTCCGAGAAGTTCGATCACATCGCGGCCGTCACCAACTTCGTCATCACGCCCTTGGCGTTCCTCTCCGGGACCTTCTACTCGGTGGAAAGGCTGCCCGGCGTCTGGCACATGATCGCCCATCTGAACCCGTTCTTTTACATGATCGACGGGTTCCGCTACGGCTTCATCGGCCATGCCGACGGGCCGCTCGGCGTCGGCGTCGTCACCATGATCGCCGTCAACGCGGCGCTTTGGGCGGTCTGCCACCGCATGTTCGCGACCGGCTATAAGCTCAAGGACTGAACCGCGCCGCGGGCACCGAGGCCTTGCGTGAAGCGGCCGCAACCTGCGCTGGCGGAAGGGGAATCGGGACCGCCCTCGCGTTGACAGGGCCCGCCCAAACACAGATACTCCCGCGCTTTCCTGGATTCTCCGGGGGAGGCCATCCCCCAAAACGACGTGATGACGAGGGCCGAGGTGTCCGCGCTTCTACCGACCTACCGGCAGGCCGACCTCGCCTTCGAGCGGGGCGAGGGCGCCTATCTGTACGCCACGGACGGGCGGCGCTACCTCGATTTCGCCGCCGGCATCGCCGTGAACGCGCTCGGCCACAGCCATCCCAAGCTGGTCGCGGCACTCGCCGAACAGGGCGCGAAGCTGTGGCACTGCTCGAACCTCTACCGCATCCCGGGCCAGGAGCGCCTGGCGGAACGGCTGGTCGCCAACAGCTTTGCCGATCGCGCTTTTTTTTGCAATTCGGGGGCGGAGGCGATCGAATGCGGCATCAAGATGATCCGCAAGTATTACGATGAAACCGGCAACCCCGACCGCTACCGGATCATCTGCTGCAACAACGGATTCCACGGCCGCACGATGGCGACCATCTCCGCCGGCGGCCAGGACAAGCACACCAAAGGCTTCGAGCCGCTGCTCGAAGGCTTCGACCATGTGGCTTTCGGCAATCTCAACGAATTGCGCGCGGCGATCGGTCCCCAGACGGCGGCGATATTGGTCGAGCCGATTCAGGGCGAAGGCGGCATCGTCACCGCCGATCCGGACTACTTCCGGGGCCTGCGCGCGGTCGCCGATGAATTCGACCTGCTGCTGTTCTTCGACGAAGTGCAATGCGGCATGGGCCGCACGGGAAAACTGTTCGCCTATGAATGGTGGGGGGTGGCGCCCGACATCATGGCGCTGGCCAAGGGCCTGGGCGGCGGATTTCCGATCGGCGCGTGTCTCGCCACCGAAAAGGCGTCGGTCGGTCTGACGGCCGGCACGCACGGCTCCACCTTCGGCGGCAACCCGCTGGCGATGGCGGTGGCGAACGCGGTGCTGGACGTGATGCTGGCGGACGGATTCCTCGACCATGTGGTGCAGATGGGCAGAAGGCTGCGCGACCGCCTCACCCGGATCGCCGGGCGGTTCCCGAACATCATCGGCGACGTGCGCGGCCTCGGCCTGCTCGTCGGGATTCATTGCGCCGTCCCCAACACCGAGCTCCAGGTGAAGCTGCGCGAGCGCGGGCTTCTGACCGCGACCGCGGGCGACAACGTGGTGCGCGTGCTTCCGCCCCTCATCGTCGGCGCGGCCGAGGTGGACGAGGCCTGTGCTATCCTGGAACAGACCTGCGCCGCCTGGGCGGCCTGATCCCGGTTTCGGTCCATGCCCGACCCTAAACATTTTCTCGATCTCGACCGCCTCGATTCGGCAACGCTTCGCGACATCCTGAACCGCGCCGTCGAGCTCAAGATGGGCGCGAAACAGGGCGGCGGCGCCAAGCCGCTCTCCGGCAAGACGCTCGCCATGATCTTCGAGAAGCCCTCGACGCGCACGCGCGTGTCGTTCGAGGTGGGCATGCACCAGTTGGGCGGCGACACCGTGATCCTGACCCACACGGAAACCCAGCTCGGCCGCGGCGAGACCATCGCCGACACCGCGCGCGTCCTGTCGCGCTATGTGGACGCGATCATGATCCGCACCGATTCGGCGAAGAAGCTGTTCGAACTCGTGTCTTACGCCACCGTTCCCGTGATCAACGGCCTCACCGATACCACGCATCCCTGTCAGCTGATGGCCGACATCATGACCTTCGAGGAGAAGCGCGGCCCCATCACCGGCAAGACCGTCGCCTGGGTCGGCGACGGCAACAACGTGGCGGCGTCTTGGATCCAGGCCGCGGCGCGTTTCGATTTCGAGCTGCGCGTGGCCGGGCCGAAGCGCTTCTGGCCCGACAAGAAAGTGCTGGATTGGGCGCGGGCCGAAGGGGGCAAGGTGACGGTGACCGAGGACGCGGCGGCGGCGGTCAAGGGGGCGCACTGTGTGGTGACCGACACCTGGGTCTCGATGGGCTCCAAGAACGCCGAGGACCGGCGGAAAAGGCTGCGTCCCTACCGCGTCGACGACAAGCTCATGGCGCGGGCCGATCCTTCGGCCGTGTTCATGCATTGCCTGCCCGCCCACCGCGGCGAGGAGGTGTCGGGTTCGGTGATCGACGGCCCGCAATCCGTGGTTTGGGACGAGGCGGAGAACCGCCTCCACGTGCAGAAGGGCATCTTGATTTGGTGCCTGACGTAACGACTTAAAGAAGGTATGACGCGCGCCCCCGATACCCCCGATTTCCTCCTGCCGTTTCAGTTCGACGAGTTGGGCGTCCGAGGCCGTTTGGTCCGCCTCGGCACCGTCGCCGATACCGTCGTTCACACCCACGATTATCCTCCCGCGGTGGGCGAGATCCTCGCCCAGTCGCTGGCGCTGTCGGCGATTCTCGCCGGGGCGCTTAAATTCGACGGCGTGTTCACCCTGCAGACCAAAGGCGACGGCCCGATCTCGACCATCGTCGCCGACACCACGAGCAAGGGCGAGATGCGGGGCTACGCCAGCTTCGACGCCGAGCGGCTGGGGGAGCTGGCGGCAGGCGCCGCGGGTGCTGCGCTGAGCCCGGTGCCGCGGTTCTTGGGCACCGGCTATCTCGCCTTCACCGTGGACCAGGGCCCGCGTACCGAACGCTATCAGGGCATCGTCGAATTGATCGGCCCGACGCTCGCCGACTGCGCGCATCAATATCTCCGCCAGTCCGAGCAGATCGAGGCGGGGGTGCGATTGGCGGCGGCGAAGCGGGCGGAGGCTTCGGATTCGGCGCCTTGGCGCGCGGGTGCGCTGATGTTGCAGCGCCTGCCCCCGTCGCGCCGCGAGGACGGATCGGGCGACGGCGCGGGCGGCATGGACGACGGCGACGAAGGCTGGCGCCGGGCGATTGCGCTCATGTCCAGCGTCACCGACGGCGAGCTCCTCGATTCGCAAATCGCCCCCTACGATCTGCTGCGCCGCCTGTTCCACGAGGAGCGCGTGACCGTATTCAATTCGAGGTCCCTCGTGCATCGCTGCCGCTGCTCGACGCTGCGGGTGCAACGCGCGCTCGCCTCGATTCCGCCGTCCGAGATCGAAAGCCTGAAGGTCGAAGGAGTGGTTCGGGTCGTCTGCCAGTTCTGCAACGCGACTTACGAATTCGACGACGCCGCGCTGCGGCGCTTCCGTGCCGCCGGCTGAGCGGCCCGTCTTGAACGCCGGCGCGCGGCCGTGCCAGAATGGCCGCCCGCGAAAAATGAATTGGCAGTGTCGCATGCACGAAAAAGCCACATCCGCGAAGAACCCCGCACGAATCCTCGGAGCATTGTTGGGCGCGCTGGCGCTTCTTTCCTGCGCCTCGCCGCCGCCCGAGCAGACGTTCGCCGAAATCACCTGGAGCCATCTGCCGCCGTTCAAGTTCAACGTCTCGCGGGTCGACGTCGTCACCGCATACAAGCCGACGTTCCAGGAGCCGTTCGTCGAGCATCTCTTCCCGGTTCCGCCCGAGAAGGTGGTGCGCCGGTGGATTGCCGACCGGGTCATGCCTGGGGGGCCGTCGGGATGGGCCAAGGTCATCATCAACGACGCCTCGGTGAAGGAGACCGAGCTTCATCATCCGCATGACTTGAAGAGTCACTTCACGGTCGAGCAGGGCGAACGCTACGAGGCCTCCATCGATGTCACGATCGAACTCTACACGCCCAAGGGCGTGCGCGAGGGATTCGCGAATGCGCGCGCCGTGCACACGCAAACCGTGCCCGAGAACGCCACGCTGAACGAGCGCGAGCGCTTCTGGTACGACCTGACCGATTCGGTGATGCAGGATTTCAACGCCGAGATGGAACGCAACATCCACGCCTATCTCGAGCGCTTCCTGGTTCCGGGCTAGGCGTTTTTGTCGCTCGCGCCAGCGGGCCTTCGGCCCGCGGCTGCACGGGCGCGGCGCAGGAGCGCCGGGCCGCAGTCGCGGCCAGGAGCGGTTTCATTCGATCAGAAACCGCTCCAAGGTATCGCCTTCGCCGCAAAATGCGGCCGGTTTGCTCCCCTTTGCATCGCTTTTGCATCGCTTTTGTT